>DASWHF010000096.1:0-26382 GCA_036393295.1 Acidiferrobacterales bacterium | reverse complement strand
GGCTCGGCCCGGATCGACGGATCCGGCGCGAAACCCGCGACCACCACCTTCGGCAACTCGCGCTTGAGCACCCGCTCGATGTCGCGCAACAGCCCGAGCTCGTCGACACAGACCAACGACACCGCCTCGCCGTTATTACCGGCCCGGCCGGTGCGGCCGATGCGGTGAACGTAGTCCTCCGGCACGTTGGGCAGCTCGAAGTTCACCACGTGCGGAAGCTGGTCGATGTCCAGCCCGCGCGCCGCGATGTCGGTCGCGACCAGTACCTGCACGGTATTCTGTTTGAACTCGGCGAGCGCCCGGGTGCGCGCGCCCTGGCCCTTGTTGCCGTGGATGGCGGTGGCGTTGATGCCGTCCTTGAGCAGTTGCTTGCTCAACCGGTCGGCGCCGTGCTTGGTGCGGGTGAAGACCAGCACCTGGTGCCAGTTGTGCTCGCGGATCAGCTGCGACAGCAGCTCGCGCTTGCGCTCGCGGTCGACCGGATGCACGACCTGATTGACCAGCTCGGCGGCGGTGTTGCGGCGCGCCACCTCGATCAGCGCCGGCGACGTGAGCAGGTCGTCGGCAAGCACCTTGATCTCGTCGGTATAGGTCGCCGAGAACAGCAGGTTCTGACGCGCGCGCGGCAGCAGCGCCAGAATCTTGCGGATGTCGCGGATGAAGCCCATGTCGAGCATGCGGTCGGCCTCGTCCAACACCAGGATCTCGACCTTCGACAGGTCGACAGTGCGCTGCTGGACGTGATCGAGCAGCCGCCCGGGCGTGGCCACCAGGATGTCGACACCGCGCCTGAGCGCGTCGATCTGCGGATTGATGCCGACACCGCCGAAGACCACCGTGGAGGTCAGCGACAGATGCCGGCCGTAGGTTCGCACGCTCTCGCCGACCTGGGCGGCCAGCTCGCGCGTCGGCGTCAGGATCAGCGCGCGCACCGGCCGCCGAGCAGCGGCGGGCCGGGCGCTCAGCCGCTGCAGCATCGGCAACGCGAAGCCGGCGGTCTTGCCGGTGCCGGTCTGGGCGCCGGCGAGGATGTCGCGGCCCTCCAGGATCACCGGGATGGCCTGGCGCTGGATGGGGGTCGGTTCGGTGTAGCCCTTGTCGGCCACGGCGCGGACCAGTTCGGCCGTCAGGCCGAGGGATGCGAATGACATGTGCGATGATGCTCCGGGATGGCCTACCCGAGGCACGAGGCCTTGGGCCGGTCTAGGCGCTACCTGATAGGTTGATTGTTTTCGAGGCAAACCGAGAAAGGTGACTACCGCGAAGCGCCGGCCGCAGACCGGGGTGCGCCGACCGCGCGATTATAGAGCAAACCCGGGCCGGAGGGTATCGATTTGCGCACGGGTCCCGGAGCAGCCCGACCGCAACGGTGCCTCCGCACGGGACACGCTGTGAATACGTCCCTGTACGCTCGGCGGCCGCATCCCTGCGGCCGACGGTCCCGTAACGCGTGCCCGGGCTGCTCCCCAAGAGCCCCTAACAAAATGAGAAACGGGTGTAGGGTGCGTCCCACGCACCGCTTAATATTTCGGTGCGCAGGGCGCACCCTACGGTTCGGCGTTGAATGCGAGGTCATTTTGTTAGGCACTCTAAGACGGATCGGCTGTTCAATGCGACCCGGCGCCGTTGAAGCCCTTGATGATGTAGCCGCCCGACTTTTCGTCGTGCTCCAGCGTGAGCAGCTTGCGCGCCTGGGCCTCCTCGAGCAGTTCGCCGAAGCTGCGGAAGCCGTGATAGCTCTCGTTGAAGCCGGGCTTGCGGCGCTTGAGCGCCTGCTTGACCATCGAGCCCCAGACCTTTTCCTCGTCGCCGCGCTCCTCGAACAGGTCCTCGAGCGTGGCCATCACCAGGTCGATGGCCTCCTGGCGCTTGTCGTCCTCGCCGCGAACCGCAGGCTTCTCCCCGGCCTTGGGCGCGGCGGCCTTGCGCTTGGTGCGACGCTGCTTGCCGGCACCGCGCACCAGGTCGTCGTAATAGATGAATTCGTCGCAGCTGGCGATCAGCAGGTCCGAGGTCGAATTCTTCACGCCGCAGCCGATCACCAGCTTGTTGTTCTCGCGCAGCTTGGCGACCAGCGGCGAGAAGTCCGAGTCGCCGCTGATGACCACGAAGGTATCGACATGCGCCTTGGTGTAGCACAGGTCGAGGGCGTCGACGACCATGCGGATGTCGGCCGAGTTCTTGCCGGACATGCGCACGTGCGGGATCTCGATCAGCTCGAACGCCGCCTCGTGCATGGTGCGCTTGAACTCCTTGTAGCGGTCCCAGTCGCAATAGGCCTTCTTGACGACGATGTTGCCCTTGAGCAGCAGGCGTTCCAGGACCTTCTCGATGTCGAAATCGGCGTAGCGCGCCTCGCGCACGCCGAGCGCGACGTTCTCGAAGTCGCAGAATACCGCCATGTTCTGGGTCTGGTGCTTGGTGGTCATGGTCTCCCCGGGGGGCCGTACCGCGGCCACCGGGCTCATGGTAGCAGGTTCGGGAGCGGCTGAAACCCGGTCCGGCGGCACACGCTCAGCGGCCGCGGCGCCGCATCAGTTCCCAGACTGGCAGCGCCGCCAGCCCGCCGACGACGCCCGCGAGGTAGCTCGGCATGCCGGTGCCGAAGGCCATGCGCCAGAGAGTGCCGGCCACGAAACTCGCCAGGAACATGGCGGCCACGGTCACCAACAAACGCCTGCCAAATCCCATGATTGCCTCCGCCATCGGTCCGTGTCGGGCACGACCTTACTGGAACTGCCGCGCGCGGTCGAGTCGCGCGGCCGCATCCGGCTTGCCGCTCGCTGTCCCACGGTGCACTATGCGCGGACACCCCTGCCAGGAGGCCCGCCATGTCCCAACCGTCCCGCCATCGGCTCGTCCCGCTGCTCGCCATCGCTCTGATCATCGCCCCCGCCGCCGGCGCCCAGGAGGCGGGCGAGACCGTGGTACAGCGCGGCCAGGTCAAGGAGGATCTGTATCTCGCCGGCGGCACCGTCAACGTCGAGGCCGACGTCGACGGCGACGTGGCCGCGGCCGGCGCGCGCGTGACCATCGATCAGCGCGTGAGCGGCGACGTGTTCGCCGTCGGCGGCAGCGTCGATCTGCGCGCCCGGGTCGGCGACGACGCGCGCCTCGCCGGTGGCGAGGTGACGATACGCGGCACGATCGGCGATCACCTGATCGCGACCGGCGGCAGCGTCATGCTGGCGCCCGAGTCCGACGTCGGTGGGCGCACCTGGCTGTCGGGCGGCACGCTGGAGATCAACGGGCGTATCGGCCGCGAGCTCAAGGCGGCCGGCGGGACCATCATCATCGCCGGCGACATCGGCGGCGACGCCAACCTCATCGGCGAGCACATCGATATCAGGCCCGGCGCACGGATCCGTGGCGCGCTCAACTATCGCAGCCCGAATCCGGCCGTGATCGCGCCCGACGCCCGGGTGGACGGTGTGATAGTGCAGTCGCCAATGGAAGGGCGGCCGGCGCGCGCCGGCCGTTTCGGCGGCACCTTGTTCGCGCTGCTGAGCCTGTTCGCGACCGCGGTCGTGCTGTATTTCCTGTTTCCGCGATTCGCGTCGGCCGCCGCCGGCGAGCTGCGCGCCGCGCCGTGGCGGTCACTGGGATTGGGGATCGCGGTGCTGGCGGGCGGACCGTTGGTCGTGCTGCTGCTGGTCGGCAGCGTGCTGGGCCTGTGGCTGGCACTGATCGTGCTCGCGCTGTATGCGCTGCTGCTGCTCGCCGGCTATCTGACCGGCGTGCTATCGGCCGCCGATGCGGCGCTGCAAGCGACGCGCCGCGGCGGCACCGGCCGTGGCGGAACGCTCGCCGCCGTGGCCGCCGTGCTGGTGGTACTGGCGCTGCTGCGGTGGATTCCCGTGCTCGGCGGCCTCATCAGCTTCGCCCTGTTGCTGCTCGGCCTCGGGGCGCTGACGCACGCCCTGTGGCGGGGCTATGCGGCGCCCACGACGGCGGCCGCGCCGCGCTCCAGATCGAAACGCGCCCAACGCGGTTAACGCTGAACCGCACGACCGGTTGTCGGCGGGAGTTGCGGCCTCGGGTCAAACGTCGCGACGATCCCGACCGCGCCGGTCCGGCGCGCCGTTCAACGTTCCGCGGCGAACCGTCGCATCACACCCTGCTGCTTCCGTAACGCGCCATCGACGATTCGCGGGAACAGCCCGTTCAGTCGCACGAACAGTCTTTCCGGCCATCCGAGATGGACCTCGTCGCGGTCAGCCTCGATCGCCCGCTGGATCGCCGCGCCGACGAGCTCCGGCGGATCCATCGCCACCTTGAGCGTCCGGTTCATGCGCACGATGGCGCCGGTGTTGAACGGGGTCTGGGTCGCGCGCGGCGCGATATAGGTGACGCCCACGCCGGTACCGCCGAGCTCGCGCCGCAGCGCCTCCGAGAATCCGCGCATGCCGAACTTGCTCGCCGAGTATGCGGCAAAATAGGGAAAGCCGATTGAGCCGAAGGTCGATCCGACGTTGACGATCCGTCCGCCTCCCTGCGCGAGCAGGGACGGCAGCAGCGCCCGCGCCAGCAGCATCGGGGCAACGAGGTTTACCTGCACCAGGCGCTCGATGGCGGCCGGATCCGCGTTCTCGAACCGCGTGAAATCCATCAAGCCTGCGATATTCACGAGCACGTCGATCCCGCCGAACGGCTTCCCGGCCTCCATCGCCAGCACACGACAGCCGGCCGCGCCACCCAGGTCCGCGACGACGCAGGCGACGGGCGTGCCCGCCGGCAATTCCTCATGGAGCTTGTCGAGCGCCGGTATATTACGGTCCGCCAACACCAGACGCGCGCCGGCGGCCGCCAGGCGCCGCGCGGTTGCGGCAGCGATGGCGCCGGCGGCGCCGGTGATCAGGATGCGGCTACCGGCGAGCTTCATGCGCACCTCCGCCGCACCGCTGGATCGGCGTCATGCGGGAGACTGCGGAACACATTGCCGTACAGCCGATAGAAGGCGCGCGCGCAGCGCACGATCACGGCACGATCCTCGTCGCTCTCCAGCCGATCGACAAGGTTCCTGAAGAAGTCGACGTGCGAGACGTCGAGCGAGCCGTGCGACAGCAGGTAGCTGAACGCCTGGTTCGGCAGACCGAGCGTGGCCCGCAGATTCTCGGCGGCCCGGGTCGCGAGCTGCACGCTGGTCCCCTCGAGCACGTGCACCATGCCGAAGAAACCGACCGGATTCACGCGCTGTACCGTGTCGTAGGCATAGGCGACCATCAGCTCGGTCGCGAGCGCCGGCGACCCGCGCCGCACGCGTTCGGCATCCGCGCCGCAGGCCGCGATATCGTTCAGTATCCATTCCTGGTGGCCGGTCTCCTCCTCGATGTACTCGGAGACCGCGGCGCGCAGCCATTCGAGGCGCTCCGGCAGCCGCGCACCGCAGGCCATGAGCAACGGCAGCGTGTGCTTGACATGGTGATAGGCCTGGGTCAGGAACGCGAGGTATTGCTCGCGCGTGATGCGCCCGGCGACACCGTCCGTCAGGAACGGGATCGCCAGAAAGTCGGCGCGATCCGGCTCGGTGGCACTGCGCAACTGCTCGTAGAAACTCATGCGTGAATCTCCTGTTCGTAAGACGAGTAACGCCCATCGAGCTCGGCCCGATGGGCGCTGAATACCGCGTCGCGGCGAACGCGGCCGGTCGCGGTGAGCTGACCATTGGTCACGCTGAACGGCGCGGCCGCCACGATCCATCCGCGGACGCGGGCATAATCGGGAAGTTCACAATTGGCGGCATGCACGGCGGCGGCGATCTCGGCCCGCGGCCTGCCGTCGCGCGGCACGACCACCGCCAGGTTCCACGGCCGCGACTCCCCGAAGACCGCCGCCTGGGCTATCGCCGGTTGCGCGGTCAGCTCGCGTTCCACCCACTCGGGGGCAACGTTGCGCCCGAACGCGGTGATGAACACGTTGCGTTTGCGGCCGCTGAGATGCAGAAAGCCGTCCGCATCGATATGGCCGAGGTCGCCGGTGGGCCAATAGCCATCGACCGTCGGCGCGTCGTCACTGCCCGTGTATCCCTGGAACCCCGCCCCGGCCACGAGGATTTCGCCATCCGGCGCGAACCGCAGGCGGACGTGCGGCAACGGCCGCCCGACGCTGCCGGGACGATCGGCATCCGGCGCGTTGACGCTGACCACCGATGCGCACTCCGACAGGCCATAGCCCTCGAAGACCGGCAGGCCGATTGACCGCGCCCGTTCGATAACCGTGCGTGCCACGGGCGCGCCGCCGACCGCCAGAATGCGCGCGTCGGGCAGGCGCGCGCCGGCCGCGACCAGCGATTGCAGCATCTGTGGAACGAGTATCGCGCTGCTCGCCGCGGCGGCGCGCAACGCGGCAATCATGCGCACCGCGTCGAATTCCGCGGCGCCGCGCACGCCGACTGCGGCGAGCGGAGGCAGATGGCAACACCCCCCCGCGAGCAGTGGCACATAGACACCGGCGATGTTTTCCAACAACGTGGCGAGCGGCAGCACGCTGAGATGGCGCTGCACGGCACCGCCGCCGACCCGCTCCAACAGGGCGATCGCCACCCGCTCCATCGTCGTCTGCGCCAGCCGCACCCCCTTCGGCTCGCCGGTCGTCCCCGATGTATAGGTAATCTTGGCCGTCGCCGCCTGCGTTGCGGGAGCGCACGCGTGTCCGATCCGGAACGCGACCAGGCGCTGGCCCGCAACCTCGACGGGCGCCGCGGAAGCGCACTCGAGCTCGCTGCCGGCAAGCGCCTGGATGCGCGCCGGCTGATCGGTGAGGATCAGTCCGATGCCGCCGTCTCGGATGGCATGCATGAGCTGAGCCGCGGTGAAGAACCCGGGCAGCGGCACCAGCGCGACACCGGCGGCATGGGCGGCCAGATCGATCGCCACCCATGCCGGCGAGTTGTCCAGCAGCAGGCCCACTACCCGCGCGGCCCGGCGCCCCAACACGTCGGTCAATGCCGCGACCGCCGCCGCCAGTTCTCCGTAGCGCAGCGCGCCTTCCGCCCCCCGCAACGCCCAGACCATCGGCCGGCGGCGCGCGTGCTCGGCGAGCACCGTCAATAGCACGTCCATATCAGGCCGCCCGCATCGTCGCGCAGGCTTCGTATGCCCCTGTCCAGATCGGCTTGATGCAATAGCGGTCGAGCTCGAAGTCGAAGAAGTGCTCGAGCGCCGCGAACGACTGCGGAACGCTGGCCGCCACGACCATCGGATCGGCCCGGTAGTATTCACCCCATTGCCCACGCTCGTCCGGATGCAGGCGCTCGCCGTCGGCGCGGGCCAATGGCACCAACCCGACGCCCAGGCGCGCGAAGGCGTTGCGCAGCTCGCGCACTGCGGTAAACACCGCCCAGTCGCTGCCGACGGCCTGCAAGTAGGCGGTCAGCGCGGCGATGAGCCAGCGCGCCCCGCCTGCGTGGGCGGTAACGAGATTGCCGACCTCCACGAGCCCGCTGCGCACCAATGCGCGACGCAATTTGCCGGACAACGCCGCCTCCACGCTATCGTTCAAATAGCGCTCCAGGAACAACGGCGAACGGTACGCGGAGCAAAACCCCAGGGCGGCGAGCAACTCCTGGTTGTCACCACGCAAGACCATGAGATGCGGCAGAAAATGTCTGACGTCCGCGCCGTAGGCCGTCGCATAGTGCGCATGAATGAATGCCTCGACCTCGCCGCGCGCCGGCGCGTCGCGTTCGAGGAGCTCGACCTGCACCGGCACCACGCCGGTGACGTCGGAACGGCTGGATGAAGAATGCGGCATGCGGTACTTCCCATTGCGATGATCTGCGATGAATCTAGTGGCTGATTCTTACGAAAGGCTTACGTCAGGCGCAAAACGGGGGGACGAACGGCGGCATGCGACAACTGGCCGTTGGATGTCGATCGGCGGCGTTACTCGGGCTTGCACACGGAGATCCGCAGGAGCGTTGAGAGCGGGAAACCGCGCGGTAGTTCCCTGCCGATTATCGGCGCGGAACGCGCGCGGTCGTGATCCGATGGAAGGGCTTGGCGCCGGCGTTCCGCATACGGAGCATCGCCGACAGTTTTCGGGACGGGACGGCGCCGTCGCTCAGAGGGACACGGCGATGCGCAGGTATTGCGTCGGGTCGATGCCGGCGACGGAAGGCTCGAGCACGCGCTCGATCTCGCACGGCCGGTTGTCGGCGGTGCGGCGGTCGGCGAGGTTGGTGATCGGCAGCTCGGGGTACGGCGTGTGGTCGGCGTGGAACACCAGCATGACATGCGGCTTCAGGCGCTGCACGCGATTGATCGCCGCGACCACGCCGATCTCGCCGGTGTTGAGCTCGACGACGCTGCCGATCGGGTAGATGCCGAGGCACTGAATGAACTTCTCGACCATGCCGGCGCTGAACAGGGTATCGCGCCATTCGTACATTTTTTTGAGCACGTTGTGCGCGGCGACGGCGCCGCGGTAGGCGCGGTCGCTGGTGATGGCGTCGTAGTGATCGACGATCGCGCCGATCATGGCGAACTCGCCGATCATGTCGCCGCGCAGGCCGTGCAGATAGCCGCTGCCGTTGAAACGCTCGTGATGACCGCCGACCACCTCGAGCGCCTCCGGCGGAATCTGCCCGGTCCTGGCGAGGATCTCGACACCCCACTCGACGTGGCGCTTCATGATGCCGTACTCGTCCGCGGTCAGCTCGGCCGGCTTGTTGAGGATCTCGTCCGGCACCTTGACCTTGCCGATGTCGTGCAGCAGCGCGCCCAGGCCGAGCAGCTCGAGCCGCTCGCGCGGCAGGCCGAGATGGCGGCCGAAGGAGAGCGCCAGGATGCAGACCCGCAGGCTGTGCAGCGCGGTGTACTCGTCCTTGCGCTTGAGCTGGGCGAAGCAGTTGAGCGCGTCGGGATTGCGCAGGATGCTCTCGGTAAGCCCGCGCACCGCGCGCTTGGCGCCGCCGACGTTGAGACTGCGGCCGAGCTTGGCGTCGTGCATGATCTCCTGCGCGAGCAGGCGCGACTCGATGAAGGTGTCGCGCACCTCCTCGATCTCCTGCTGCACGCTGGTGACGTCGTCGTAGACGGAACGCGCGTTGGGATGGTTGTTGAGCTTGTAGATCTCGCCTTCGATGCGCAGCTGCCGGTCGCGGCCCGAGGCCCAGCTCGGCTGGGTGGGCGTCCCGCGCCGCCCGCGCCCGGCCGGCGCCACGGGCGCGGCGTCGGGCCCCAGCACCGTCACCTGGCGGCACAGCTTGCGCAGGGTGTCGATCTCCTCCTGCGTCCGGATCTCGAAACCCTGGAACAGAAACGGCGTGTCGCGCCACGGGCGGTCGAGGTCGCAGACGTACATGCCTATCCTCAGCTCGGCGACATCGATGGCGACTTTCATGATCCGCACTCCACCCCGGTCTGGCCGGCGCCTTAGGGCGCCTCCCGCGCTACGCAGCGCGTAGTGTATTGATAGTCTTGCAAAAACCATACCGCCGACCCGGCCAGGGCGCGAAGACAGTATCCGGGATAAACGGTATAGTCCCACCGATGAACGGAAGCTACAAGTGGGGTGCGGGCGGCGTCGCCAGGCGCGCTTGCCGCCGCCGGGCGGGCGGCGACCCACTGCGTCAATTCGCCGCGCCACGGCGGGCCCGGCCAGCCGGGAGCCGGCTCCGGGTCAGCGCCGCCAGTGCACGCGCAGGATGCTCGACGCGTCGTCGTAACGGTAATCGAGCTCGCCCTTGTAGGCGTGATGGATGGCGTCGCCGATGCTGCGCGCCAGACCCATGTCGGTCGTGGTCACCAGCCAGGCCTCGCCGTCGGCCTGCTCGGCCATGATGCGCGCATTTTATAAGTGTCGTGCACATGCTCGCGCAACAGCCGGTCGCGCCGCACCGGCGATGGACCCGGGAAATTACGGCGATTGACCATATCGACCTCCTCACGGCTTGCTGGTCCTAAGAGCACCTAACAAAATGAAAAACGGGTGTAGGGTGCGTCCCACGCACCGCTTAATATTTCGGTGCGCAGGGCGCACCCTACGGTTCGGCGTTGAATGCGAGGTCATTTTGTTAGGCACTCTAAGGGATCTACGCCGCGTGCCGACCGCCGACGGACACGACGGCCTGTCCGCCGCCTCTCCCGCGACCGGGACCGTCGGACTTTTGGCACTTTAACGGTCCTCACCGCCGCCTTCTTTGATCCAGATCAGTCCGTCGCCACGACAACCAGGGTATAGCTAGCGGCTACATCATGCGCGGCTCGCGAAGGTGTGTGAGCGCGCGTCAACCGGTCAAGACGCCACGGCGTGAAACCTGTCCCGCAAATCGCCACCATCCCGCTGCGCATCCCGCTGCTGCGCGGCGATCGCCGCCTGCGCATGGCGCTGGTGGGGCTGCCGAACAGCGGCAAGACCACGCTGTTTCGCGCGGTATCGAGCGCCGCGTCCCGCCACGGCCGGTTCGAAGGCACGCGGCGCAGCTACCACGAGAGCATCGTGCAAATCGGGCTCGACGAGGCGCAGCTGGTCGATCTGCCGGGCATCGGGGCGCTGCACGATCTGGCGCGCGACGATCAGATGACCTTGCAGTATCTGCTATGGGGGGACGACCGCCCGCCGGTGATGCGCCGTCGACCCGGTGGGCCTCCGGCGCCGTTCGCGCCGCCGGACGTGATTGTCCAGGTGATCGACGCGACCGCCCTGGAGCGCCACCTGGAGCTGACCCTGGAGCTGAGCCTGCTCGGCCACCCGATGGTGATTGCCCTCAATATGATGGACGAGGCCTGGAAAAAGGGCTTGCACATCGGGGCCCGCGCCCTCAGCCGGCAGCTCGGCGTACCGGTGGTGCGGACCGTGGCGCACATGGGCCACGGCATCGCCGAGCTGCTCCGCACTGCGGTCGAGGCGGCGCGCGCCGACGCCTGCCCGTTGCCGCAGCCGGCCAGCCGCCATATCTGCGAGGCGCTGCAGCCGCTCAGCCGGGCGCTGCGCCGGCCGGAGCTGCAGGCGGCGTTCCGCGTGCCGCATCCCTTCCTGGTGACGCAGGTGGCGGCCGGCGACGCGCATTGCCTGCCGGAGCTGGGCCGGCACTTTCCCGAGCTGCTGCCGGAGCTGCTGCGGCTGCGCGCTGCCGCCGAGCGCGCGCTGCCGCGCCCGCTCGCCGAGGAGCTGCACGCCGACCGCCACCACCGCGCCGCCATGCTGTTCGAGAGTGTGACGCGCCTCGGCGCGCCGCATGCCGGGCGCGGCTGGCGTTACTGGCTGGACGAGCTGTTCCTGCATCCGCACTTCGGACTCATCGGCAGCCTCGCGGTGTTTGCGACGGTGCTGTTCGTGGTCTTCGAAGTCAGCGCGTGGATCGACAGCCGCACCAGCGCCCGCCTGGTCGAGGCGCTGTCCGGCTGGCAGCCGGCGACCACCGGCGGCGTGATCGCCCGCGCCGTGACCGATGGCCTGATCGGCCTCACCGGCATCGTCCTGCCGTACATGATCCCGCTGGTGCTGCTGCTCGTCACACTCGAGCAATCCGGCATCATGCAGCGCATCGCCTTCGTCGTCGACCGCGGCTTCCACCGCATCGGCCTGCACGGTGGGGTCGCCGTGCCCTTCCTGCTCGGCCTCGGCTGCAACGTGCCGGCGATTTCGGCGGTCGCGCGCTCGAGCGCGGGGCGCGAGCGCATCGTGGCGGCGCTGCTTATCACCTTCGTGCCGTGCTCGGCGCGCTCGGCCATCATCCTCGCCCTGGCCGGCAAGTATCTGGGCGGCCTCGGCGTGTTCGCGATCTTCGCGCTCACCGTGGTGGTGATCGCCGCCGGCGGCCGGCTGCTGACGCGCCGCTATCCCGAGCAGGGGCCCGGCCAGGTGCAGGAGATTCCGCCCTACGCCCTGCCCGACGGCCGCGCGCTGCTCGCCCAGACCTGGGAGCGGACGCGCGACATCCTCACCATCGTCACGCCGCTGCTGGTGGCCGGCAGCGTCATCCTCGCGCTGCTCAACCATGCCGACGCCGACACCGTGATCAATACCGCGCTGACGCCGATCACCGTGTGGTGGCTCGGACTGCCGGTGGTGCTGGGCGTGCCGATCCTGTTCGGCGTGCTGCGCAAGGAGCTGTCGCTGCTCATGGTCTTCCAGGCGCTCGGCGGCTTCGAAATCGGGGCCTGGCTGGACTGGGTGCAGATCACGACCTTTCTGCTGTTCCTGACCTTTTATGTCCCCTGCGTCTCGACCTTCGCCGTGATGCTTAAGACCATCGGCCGCCGCGAGGCGCTGTTCTCGATCGCGCTGTCGGTCGGCGTGGCGCTGCTGGTCAGCGGCGCGGTGCGGTTGCTGCTCACCGGCGTGGAGATGGCATCGTCCTGATCATTCCGCCGGCCGGTCGGCCGCGCGGCTGTCCTGCTCGAACAAACGCTCGAGCTCGGCCGCGCCCTGTCGGGCGCTGGCGATGAGCTGGGCCTCGTCGTGGTGAACCTTGTGCTGACGCTCGAGCAGCGCCTCGTCGTGCTCGCGAAAGCGCTGCACCGTTTCATCCGCCTCGGCGGCGCTGAAACCCAGGCCCCGCAGCACATCCTGCGTCAGCACCAGGCTCGAATGGAAGGTCTCGCGCACCAGGTGGCGCACGCCCAGGTCCATCAGCCGGTAGGCATGCACGCGATTGCGGGCGCGGGCGTAGATCACAAGCTCCGGGTAGTGCGTCCGCACCATTTGCGCGGTGCGCAGCGACGCCTCGACGTCGTCGATCGCCAGCACGAAGGCGGCGGCCTGGCCGGCGCCCGCGGAGCGCAGCAGATCGAGCCGCGAGGCGTCACCGAAGTGGATCTTGTTGCCGAACTTGCGCACGAAATCGACCTGCTCGAAGCTCGCCTCGAGCGCGGTGAACGGGATGTTCTTCACGCGCAGGGTGCGCGCCACCATCTGGCCGAAGCGCCCGAAACCGGCGATGATGACGTGGCGCTCCTTCGGCTCGACCCGGTCGTAGGCGGGCTCCGCCGGCGCCCGCCGGCCGATCCGGAACAGGCGTTCATTTGCCGCGATCAGCAACGGCGTCGCGGCCATCGACAGCGACACCACGACGATCAGCAGGTCGGCGAGCGCCCGCTCGACCACCTGCGCGGCGGCGGCGACGCCGAGCAATACGAAGGCGAACTCCCCGCCTTGGGGCAGATACAGCGCGGTGTTGATCGCGACGCCGTGCGCATGGCCGGCGATGCGGCTGACGGCGTAGACCGCGATCCCCTTGACCAGCATCAGGCCGGCGACCAGGCCGAGCACTGTCCAGGGCCGGGCCGCCACCAGGCCGAGATTGACCGACATGCCCACCGCGATGAAATACAGGCCCAGCAGCAACCCCTTGAACGGCTCGATATCGGCCTCGAGCTCGTGACGGTATTCGGAGTCCGCCACCAGCACGCCGGCCAGAAACGCACCGAGGGCCATCGACAGGCCGATGCGATCCATCAGCAGCGCCGCGCCGATCACCACCAGCAGCGCGGCCGCGGTGAACAGCTCGTGGATATTCGTCGCCGCGACCAGACGCAGGAACGGCCGCAGCAGCCAGCGGCCGACGACGATCACAACGGCGACCATCGCCACCGCCTCGAGCGCCGCCCACGGGCCGCCGGCCTCGCCGGCCGCGCCGGCGGCGAGCAGCGGAATGACCGCGAGCAGCGGAATGGCGGCGAGGTCCTGAAACAGCAGGATCGCGAACGACGTCCGACCGTGATGCGTGGTCAGCTGTTTCTTCTCGGCGAGGATCTGAAGCACGAAGGCGGTCGAGGACAGCGACAGCACCAAGCCCACCACCAACGCGGTCGTGGGCGTCAGCCCGGCCGCCCAACCGGGCAGCATGAGCAGCAGGCCGGTGACGGCGACCTGCGCGCTACCGAGGCCGAACACCGGCCTGCGCAGGGCCCACAGCCGTGCCGGCTGCAGCTCGAGGCCGATGATGAACAGCAGCAGAACCACGCCGAGCTCGGAGAAATGCAGGATGTTCTCGACGTCCCGGACCCAGCCGAAGACCCAGGGGCCGATCGCCACGCCCGCCGCCAGGTAACCCAGCACCGCGCCCAGGCCCAAGCGCCGGAACAGCGGCACGGTGATGACCGCGGCCGCCAGCAGCAGCACGGCTTCGTATAAAGGTGAGATGGCCATTGCTTGCGTCCTCGTCAATGCCGCGCCGTAGTGGTTTAATGGCAGGGTATTCGCACGCCTGCAGGTTCGTTTTGCGCTCACGATCATGTCACGCCCGAACCATTGGAAGCGATGATAACGCTGACCGTCAACGGCGCACCGGTGGAGATCGCCGCCGATCCGGCGATGCCGCTGCTGTGGGCGCTGCGCGACCGGCTGGGGCTCAAGGGCACCAAGTACGGCTGCGGCGTCGGCGTCTGCGGCATCTGCACGGTGCTGATCGACGGCGCGCCCAACCATGCCTGCATGCTGCCGCTCGAGCGCGCCGCCGGGCGCGCGGTGCTGACCGTCGAGGGCCTGGCGGTGCATCATCCGGAGCTCGTCGCCGCCTGGATCGCCGAGCAGGTGCCGCAGTGTGGCTATTGTCAGCCGGGCCAGCTGCTCGCGGCGTGCGCGCTGCTCGCGCGCACGCCGCGGCCCGATACGGCCGCGGTCGATGCCGCGATGTCCGGCGTGCTGTGCCGCTGCGGAACCTATCCGCGCATCCGCCGCGCCATCGCGCGCGTGGCGCGTGGCGACGCACCCACCCCGGCCGGTGCGCCGCTGGCGCCGGCGGCCGATGGAGTGGTCATGAGCGACTTCATCGCGATCCACGCTGACGATACCATCACCCTGACGATCAACCACTCCGAGATGGGCCAAGGCGCGCTCACCGCGCTCGCCATGCTGGC
The DNA here is from genome assembly GCA_036393295.1 of Acidiferrobacterales bacterium. Classification (GTDB taxonomy): domain Bacteria; phylum Pseudomonadota; class Gammaproteobacteria; order Acidiferrobacterales; family UBA6901; genus DASWHF01. The sequence continues at coordinate 11,578 of DASWHF010000096.1, read as the reverse complement.
GGCCGAGGAGCTGGACGTCGCCGTCGGGCGCGTCCGCACGCGCTTCGCGCCGGTCGCCCCCATCTATAAGAATCCGCTCTGGGGCGCGCAGTTCACCGGCGGCTCCAGCACGGTGCGCGGCGAGTGGGAGCCGTTCCGCCGGCATGCCGCGGCGACGCGGGTGCGGCTGCTCGCCGCGGCGGCCAAGCGCTGGCGGGTGCCGGCCGGCGAGTGCGCGACCGGCGACGGCGCCGTCGTGCACACGGCGAGCGGCCGGCGCGCCGGTTACGGCGCGCTCGCGGCGGCCGCCCGCCGCATCGCCGCGCCCGAACCGGTTGCGCTCAAGGAGCCCGCCGACTTCCGGCTCATCGGCCATGACACGCCGCGGCTCGAGATCCCCGACATGGTGGCCGGCCGCACGGTCTACGGCGTCGACGTCGCCCGGCCGGACATGCTGGTCGCGAGCGTCGCGCGCTGTCCGGACTTCGGCGGAAAACTCCGGTCATTCGACGCCGCGGCGGCACGGCGCGTGCCGGGCGTGCGCGACGTGGTGCCGATCGACAGCGGCGTGGCGGTGGTCGCCGACGATTTCTGGTCGGCGCTGCGCGGCCGCGCGGCGCTCACGGTCGAATGGCAGGCCGGACCGCACGCGGACCTCGACAATGCCGCGCTCGCGGCCGACCTGGAGGCCGCGCTCGATCGCGACGGCGAGGTGAAGCGCAACGACGGCGATGCCCGGCGCGCGCTGCGCGGCGCGGCGCGCGTGATCGAGGCGCGCTACGCCACGCCCTATCTCGCCCACGCCACGCTCGAGCCGATGAATTGCGCCGCCGAGGTCCGCGCCGACGCCTGTCATGTCTGGGTCGGCACCCAATCGCAGGTCGACACGCAGAAGATCGCCGCGCGCCTCGCCGGGCTGCCGAAATCCAAGGTGCAGGTGCACACCCAGTTTCTCGGCGGCGGTTTCGGCCGCCGGCTCGAAACCGACTTCGTCGCCGACGCGGTCGAGCTGGCGAAACGCCTCGGCCGGCCCGTGCAGGTCGTCTGGACGCGAGCCGACGACCTGCAGCACGACAAGTACCGCCCGGCGCACGCCGCGCGGGTCCGGGCCAGCCTCGGCGCCGACGGTCTGCCCGTGGCCTGGTTCCTGCGCATCGCCGGCCCGGAGCTGGCCCTGGACGGCATCGACCTGCCCTATGCGATACCGAACCTGCGCGAGGAGCATGTCGAGGTACCGACACCGGTGCCGACCGGCGCCTGGCGCTCGGTCGGCGCGTCCAACAACGCCTTCGTCGTCGAGAGCTTCATCGACGAGCTGGCGCTCGCCGCGGGGCGCGATCCTTTTGAATACCGGCGCGCGCTGTTGGCGCAGGCGCCGCGCCACCGCGCGGTGCTGGAGCGCGCCGCCGGCGCCGCCGGCTGGGGGATACCGCTGCCGCCGGGCGTGGGCCGCGGCATCGCGGTATACCGGTCGTTCGGCAGCTGGGTCGCACAGGTCGCCGAGGTCGCGCTGCACGGCGACACGCTGCGCGTGCCGCACGTGGTGTGCGCGATCGACTGCGGCATTGCCGTCAATCCGGACGCGGTGCGCGCCCAGATCGAGGGCGGCATCGCCTTCGGGCTGTCGGCGGCGCTTAGAGAGGAAGTCGGCATCGCCGGCGGCCGCGTGCTCCCGGAAAGCCTCGCCGACTACCCGATTCTCACGCTCGCCGAGATGCCGGAGGTGGAAGTCCATATCATGGAGAGTCGCGAGCCGCCGGGCGGCGTCGGCGAGCCCGGCGTGCCGGTCATCGCACCGGCGGTCGCCAACGCCGTGGCCGCCGCCGGCGGCCGGCGGTTGCGGCGGCTGCCGCTTTTGGGGGATGGCAATATCCCGTAAGTTCGGAAAAACTGATTTGCCACGGGGAGCACGGGGAGCACGGGGAGCACGGGGAAAGCGAATCACGGTTGGCCGTGCGCGCGATGGTGCCGATACGATTCTTCCCCGTGTCCCCCGTGCTCCCCGTGGCCAATTTTATTGGGCTATTGGATACCACGGCCCATCACTTCCTGCCAAAGACCTTCTTCAGGAACTTGTCGAGCTCGGCCCAGGACTCCTTGTCGGCCGCGGCGTCGTAGGCCAGCGGCATGCCGAACTTCTCGCCGAACGCGGTGGCGTCGGGGTTGGTGAAGCTGTGCCTGGCGCCGGGATAGACCACCACCTTGTGGTCGACCTTGGCCGCGCTCATCTCCTGCTTGAACTTCTCGACCGTCTCGGACGGCGCCATGGGATCGGCGGCGCCGGTCAGCACCAGGACCTTGGCCTTGACCTGGCCGGTCCGGGCCGGGGTGTTGGTGGCGAGACTGCCGTGGAAGCTGGCGACGCCGTCGAGCTTCACGCCCTCGCGCGCCATGGCCAGCACGACGCCGCCGCCGAAGCAGTAACCGATGGCGGCGATGCGCTGACCGTTGACGGTCTTGTGCCCGGCCAGCAGCTTGCGGGCGGCGATAAAGCGCGCGCGCCGCGCCGCCATGTCGCTGTTCACCGCGGTCGCGAACTTGCCGGCGTCGTCCGGGTGGTCGGCGGTCTTGCCGTCGCCGAACATGTCGACCGCCAGCGCCGTGTATCCCATCTCGGCCAGCATGCGGGCGCGCATGCGCGCGTAGTCGTTGTGGCCCCACCACTCGTGCACCACCAGCACGCCGGGACGCTTGCCCTTGACCGCGTCGTCGTAGGCCAGGTAACCCTTCATGGTGGTGCCACCGGCCTGGTAGGTGACTTCCTCGCCGACGACCGCCGCCTGGGCGCCGCCGGCGAACACCAGGATCAACGCCAGACTCCATGCTGCTTTCATTTGTCTTCCTCCGTCGATTGTCGATGCGTTGTAGCGAACGCGGCCCGTCATTGTTCACCCAAAGATCGGCGGTTTCAACCGTGGGGCGGTGACCGTCATGCCATCAGGGAGACCCGGCCGGATACGCGGTTCGAACGTCGCCGTCAGTCCGTCGCCCAGCGCAGGCTCAGAGTGCCGTCCGGCCCGACCTCCACTGTCGTGCCCAGCGACGCGCCCTCGCGCGCCAGGCGCGCGCCCAGCCAGCGCGCCTCCTCGCCGCTCGCACGCTGCAGGCGAAAGCGGCGAGCCCGCAACGGCGTCATCGTGAGGCGCGTCAGCGCGCCGTCCGCGGCGAGCGTCGCGCAGTACATCAGCCGGAGCTCGCTGCGGAATGGCTCGTGACCGCGGATGCCTTCATAGTCGTTGATGAAATCGCCGCAGCCGTAGAGGATCAGCTTCCCGTGGTGGACCTCGATCCCCTTGGGATGATGCGAGGAATGGCCGTGCACGATATCGATCGCGGCACGATCGATAAGGTCGTGGGCGAGGCGGCGCTGAGCGGGCGGAATGTCGTAGCCCCAGTTGCCACCCCAATGGATCGAGGCGATGGCAAGGTCCTGCCCACGCTTGACGGCGGCGACGGCGCGCGCGATCGATGCGACGGCGGCGTCCCACTGCGTCGGCAGCAGATTGACGCCCGGCGTGCCGGGCGCCGCCGCCCAGTCGTCCGGAATGCCGCTGTCGGCGGCACCCAGACCGAACACCCATACCCGCCACCGATCGCCGATCGCGAGCCGGGCCGGCCGCGCCGCCGCCGCGAGATCGCGCCCGGCGCCGGCGACCTGCACGCCCGCACGCTCGAGCGTATCGAGCGTCTCCCGGAGCCCGCCTCGGCCCCAGTCGAGAACATGGTTGTTGGCCAATACACAGCAATCGACGCCGGCCGCGGTGAGACAGGCGATGTTGTCCGGGCTCATCCGGTAGTTGATGCCCTTCGGCTCCCAGGCATCGCCGCGCGTCACGGCAGTCTCGAGGTTGATGATGCGCAAGTCCGGATCGACGCGCGCCAACTCGTCGAGCGCGTCGCCCCAGATGTAGGCGAACTCCGCGGGTCGCGGGATCGGGCCGCTGGCACGCTCGGCGAGATCGACATAGTCGCCGGCGCTCCGCGCATAGGCCTCGTGCAGCTGCGGCGCGCCGGGATACGGCAGCACCTGGTCGACGCCGCGACCGGTCATGACGTCGCCGCACAGGAACAGCGTGATCTTCCGACGCCGGGCGGATTCGCGCTCGCGCGTCGACTCACGCATCGCCGTGTCGACCACCGCCCGGCAGCCGCGCCAGCCGGGTCAACAACATCCCGAAAGGGGGCTCCATGTTCTCCGACATACGCCGGCAGCCTAGGTCGCCCCGGTCAGCCAGGCGTCGATCTCGGGCCGCAGCTCGTCGAACGAACGATAGCCGTTGGCGAGCAGCGTGGATTCCGCCTCGTTCTGCAAAACCACGGTCGGGAAGCCGCGCACGCCCACCTGGCGGGTCTGCTGGAAATGGATGCCGAGCTTGTGCCGGACCTCGTCGGAATCGAAGCGCGCGCGAAATTCCGCCGCCGCGACGCCGTGGCGCCCGGCCAGCTCGGCGAGCGTCTCCGGCCGGGTCACGTCGCGGCCTTCGGCGTAGAACGCCGCCTGCACGGTTTTGAAATACGGGAAGGTCCGCTCGGCGTCGATTTCGGCCACGGCGATCACGGCGCGGCTGGCCGGCTCGGTGTCGTAAACGAAGCCCTCGGGCATGGCAGCGTCGAAGGCGAACGGCTGGCCGGTGCGTTCATGCACCTGTCGCCAATGGTGCAGGATCGCCTCGCGGTCCTGGGCGCTCATCGGGCGGGTGGTGCCCGGTCGCAGGCCGCCCAGCATCAGGGCGATCTGGAATTCGTTGGCGTAGGCGTCCTTGACGGCGCTCACCACCGGCGCGAAGCCCCAGCACCAGGAGCACATGGGATCGGCGAAATACCAGAAGATGCGTTGCGGCGTCATCCGACCTCCGCACGGCGTGAGCGATGGGCGATATCGACAGCTTAACGCACGCGGCCGGCCGCACAAAACCGCGCCGCAAACCCGTTCCGCCGGGCGCGCAGGGGCCGCCGGCCATGCGCTCGCCACGCCGCGGCGTCGGCGACTTGAACGCCCGATCGCCCCCGGTCCACAATGGCGGACCCGGATGGCGACGCACAAGATCGAGGAGACCGGCCCATGCCCACGCACAGTTCCAGCCGACACCCCGAGCCGGCGCGCGACCGATCGGCGGCGCGCGCGGGCCGGCGCTTCCCCGCCGCCGCCGGCGCATCTATCGCGGCCGTGCTGCTCGCGGCCTGCGGCGGCGCCGGCAACGGTCCCGCCTCGACATCGACGACCGGCCCGACACCGACCGGCATAAGCGCCGGCCTGGACTTCCCCGGCTCGGCGGCGGTAGCCACCACCATGCGGTTTCGCTTCCTCAACCCGCTGCCGATCTATCCCGCCACCTACATCTGGCGCGCCTACCCGCGGCAGCAGGCCGGGTATTACACGGCGTTCTTCTGGGGCAACGACGACGGCAAGGGAACGCTCGATACCTTCTTGTGGGACAAGGGCGCGGCCGACAGCTACTACGGCGCGCATCCCTATCCGAACCCGCCCCCGAACGGCAGCGCCCATCGCTGGGAGATCTCGGTGATTCAGACCGACATCGTCAACGGCGACGTGAGCTACAACCGCTGGCACACCCAGGCCTTGATCGTGTGGGCCGACGCGAGCGGCAAACACCACGAGTTCTACTGGGACCTGCCCAACACCGACGCCGGCCGCCGCGTCGTCCACACCACCCCGCCGGACTACGGCAACGCCCCCCCGCCGGTGCCGGCCCTCACCTGGGGCGACGCGCCCTGGGCGCCGGGCAACGAAGTGTGGAACGGCGTGCTCACCGGCATACAGATCTATTCCACCAATCTGTCGGTTGCGGAAGTGTTGAGCGAGGTGAACGCGCCGCTGTCGACCGGCGCCGGCGCGGCCAACATCTGGTATTTGAATCTGAATCCCACGCCTGACGACATCTCCGACAAGTCCGGCAAGGAAAATCACCCGGCCTGGGTGGGCAGCCGGCGCCCGAAGCTCTGGACGCCTTAAGCAAACGCTTCCCGTTGCCCCACATTCCGTCCGGCTTTGGCTGGCCTTCGACCCGGGCTTTCCCCTACAATGCCCGGCCCGGCTCGCCGATCCACCGCATGACGCACTCACTCGATACGCTGCCGTTCCGCAATTCCTTCGCCGCGCTGCCCGGCGCATTCCATTCGCGCGTGGCGCCGACGCCGTTCGAGACGGCGCCACGCCTGATCCACTTCAACGCGGCGGCCGCCGCACTGCTCGATCTCGACCCGGACGTGCGGCACGATCCGCGCTTTGTCGAGGTGTTCAGCGGCCGGCGGCGCCTGCCGGGGATGGATCCGGTCGCCATGCTCTATGCCGGTCATCAGTTCGGCCACTATGTGCCGCAACTCGGCGACGGGCGCGCAATCATTCTCGGCGAGACGGTCAACCGGCGCGACGAGCGCTGGGAGATCCAGCTCAAGGGCAGCGGGCTCACGCCCTATTCGCGCGACGGCGACGGTCGTGCCGTGCTGCGCTCCACCGTCCGCGAATACCTGTGCAGCGAGGCCATGCACGGCCTGGGCATTCCGACCACGCGCGCGCTGTGCATCGTCGGCAGCGACGACGAGGTCTACCGTGAGCGCATCGAGACCGGCGCCATGCTGACGCGGCTCGCGCCCACGCATGTGCGCTTCGGCTCGTTCGAGGCGTTCTACTACCGCGACCGCTTCGATGAGATCCGCACGCTCGCCGACTATGTGATCGCCACGCACTATCCCGGGCTCACCGACCGGCCGGATCCCCACCTGCGACTGCTCGAGACCGTCGTCGAGCGCACCGCGCGACTGCTGGCGCAGTGGCAGGCGGTCGGCTTCGCCCACGGCGTGATGAACACCGACAACATGTCGATCCTGGGGTTGACGCTGGACTACGGGCCGTACGGCTTCATGGAGGCCTACGATCCAGGCTTCGTCTGCAACCACTCCGACCGCCATGGCCGCTACGCCTTCGACCGGCAGCCGGGCATCGGGCTGTTCAACCTGAGCTGCCTGGCCCAGGCGCTGCTGCCACTCGTCGAAGTCGAGGCCGCCAAGGCTGCGCTCGACGTCTACGCGGCACGCTTCGCGGAACACCACGATCAATTGATGATGGCGAAGCTCGGCCTCGAAGAGTCCGACGCGGGCACGTCGGCGCTGCTCGCCGAACTGTTGGATCAATTGCGGCGCAGCCGCACCGACTACACGCTGCTGTTCCGCGCGCTGTGCGACGTGGAGCGCGACGACCGCCGGCCGGTCCCGGCGCTGCGCGACCTGTTCGTCGACCGCGGGCGCTTCGACCGCTGGCTCGAGGACTATCGCGCCCGACTGCGCCGTGCGGGCCGCGACGACGCCGAGCGTCGCGCGGCGATGCGCGCCGTCAATCCCAAGTACATCCTGCGCAACCACCTGGCGCAGATCGCCATCGACCAGGCCGAACGCGGGGATTACTCGGAAATCGACCGGCTGCTGACGGTCCTGCACGCCCCCTGCGACGAGCATCCACCGCTCGCGCACTACGCCGCGCCGCCCCCGGACTGGGCGGGTGGCATTCAGGTCAGCTGCTCCTCCTAACGCGCCGCGCCCCCGGCGCGACGGCGTCACTCCGGACCCAACACGCAGGCCCGCGCGTTCGCCGTCAACCAGGCCCACACATCGCGCGCGTCCTCGACGTTGAAGCGCGGCTCGCCGGTGAAGAACACCAGCTCGGCGACGGTGTCGCCGGTCACCGGATCGAGGCGCTCGGTCGGGGAGTTGGTGAACATGATGAGATGCGCGCCGTCGTGGCCGTGGTGATCGAGGCCGAAGTAATGCCCCAGCTCGTGGATCAGCACCCAGCGGAACATGTAGGCCGGCAGCCGGTCCTTGAAGGTCACGCCGCTTTCCTGCACGCTGCCCGGCGGCCGCCACCAGCTGGTGAAGCCGTTGAAGGACTCCGTGGTGTACTGAAATATCGCAATCGCCGGCGGCCGGCACAGGTCGTCCGCGGTCGGTGTGCGGCCGATGCGCTCGAAGAACTGCTCCACCGGCATGAGCACTTCTTCGGTGATCCAGCGTCCGACTTCCTGGCATGCGGCCACGGTCAGCCCTCCTTCCGGTGGGTGGCGGACGACGCGCTGCGCGCCTGCGCCAGCAGGCGCCCCAGATCGCGCCACAGCAGCAGGCGCGCAACCGCGATTCCGCCGAACTTGCCGGCCAGGGTGGCTCCCACCACGACGCCGAATCCCGCGAGCACCGCGCCGCTGAGCCCCCCGGCCCCGGCGGCCCCGTCACCCAGGGCGGCCACGAGGTACAGCGTGAGGGCGACGAGCATGGCGGCCGCGCCGCTGAAGCAGCCGCAGGCATTGAGCCCGCGGTTCAGGCGCTTCTCCCAGTGCCGGCGCGCCGCCGGCATCAGGCCCGGCAGTCGCACGTCGACCGCACGCGCCGCGCTCCACCGGAACGGACGGATCCGGTCGCGCAGCGCGCGCACGTCCTTACCGGATGCCAGCAGCAGCGCATCCGTACGCCGCCGTGCCTGCGACCGCCGTGTCATGCCCACCTTCCGCGGATCCAGCAATGCCCGTACCCCGCGGCGATCACATGCTGCCGCGGCCACGATGATTTACCGCCAGCATGACGCCTAACGTGGGATCAGGGATAGGAATAAGTTCACAAATCGAGCCAGGCCCAATGTCTCCCGTGCCGGGATCACTGGGGCACGGCCTGGGTCACGGCCGGGCCGGGCGGGCGGCGCGTGCGGATCCGCTCCCAGACCTGCTCGTGGAAGAAATAGGCCACGGTGTTCACCGCCGGCTCGACCAGGGCGATGGCGCCGCCGACCAGCGCGCTGCCGGTCAGGGCATAGCCGACGCCGAAGGCCACCGTCATATGCACCGCCGCAAAGCTCATCGTCTTGGTCATGGTGATCGCTCCTGGGGCCATTCTCTCGACACCAAGCCTAGCAGCCGGTCGATCATCAATGAAATTGAATGTTCATATCCATGCGATAGTTTCTGTCAATGATCCGGGTTGGGCCCCGATTGCGGCGCGGCGCGCGTCAGGGTCGCAAGGCCGCCGCGGCGCGGCGCGCGAGCAGCGCGTGCCCGGCGCGTGTCGGATGGATGCCGTCCCAGAACAGATAAGCGTCCGGCCGGGTGCAGAACGCGCCGGCGACGATCCCCGGGGTGATGCAGGCGTTGACGGCGTCGGCGAAGCCGGCCTTGGCCGGTTCGGCCACCACCTCGGCGATGATCGCGTGGACATCCAGGCGCACGATGTCGATCGGCAGGCTGGCCGTGAGGCCGCTCAGCACCTGCTCCAGCCCGGCGTTGAATTGGCCCGACAGCAACTGCGCTGCGCCCTGCGCCTGCGGGCCCAGCATCCGCACCGCCGGCACCAGCGCGAGGTTCGGCGCGTTCGGCATCAGAAAGCGGCGCGCGCCGGCGCCGTAGAGCGCCAGCAGGTTGTCGCGGATCGCCAGCAGCGCGTCGTTCAGGATCGCGGCGCTGGTCATGCCGCTCGGATCGAGCGACAGGGCCGCGAGCGCATCACGGATGTCGTTGCCGCCGAAGTAGACTATATATAACGCGTCGCCCGGCGCCTCGCCGTCGACGTCGCCGAGGAACCAGCCGACCTGTTCACTCAACGAAGTCGCCCCGTCCAGGCGCGCGCGCGAGCCGCCGACCGCGTAGTTCGAGAACGCGCCGGGCGCGCGCAGCGCCGGGCCGGTGCTCGCCGACGCGCGTAGCGCGCGGCCGAGCTGCTCCACCCAGGTCTCGCCATCGCTGAAATGCAGGCCGCCGCGCGCGTAGGGCGCGGCGGGAATCAGATCGAACGGCGCGGTCTCGACGGTGCGGATCAGCACGAAGGCATTGCCGGGATCGGACAGGCTGTCGCCGAAGGCGACGATGCGCTCGGGGCCGGCGGCTGCCGCGCCACGCGCGGCCAGCAACAGCAGGATGAGTGACAATAGGAACTTGCTGGGGTTCGTTGTTATCATGAGGCTCTCCTTCCCGCGAGTGGTGATCGGGGCCGCCATCACGATACCAGCAAATCCGGCGGGCGGGAATCGATCCGGCGCGTCCGGGCCGCAACGCGCCTGCGCATTCGTCGGGGAAATCCCGCCTCTCGCGCCGCAAGTGTTTGTCATTCAACGCAATGCCGTGCAGCATGACGGCTCCAAAAACAAGTCATCATTGTCGCCACCGTGGAGAACCTCGTATGACACCCACCGGACGTCGCCCGACCGCTGTCCGCCATCGCACGCGCACTGCCCTGTTCGTCAGTCTGTGCGGGCTCCTGCTGGCCTCCTGCGTCACCCAGGGGAAATACGACGAGCTGGCCAAGGAACGCGACGCGCTCGCCGATCAGAACAAGAGCCTCTCGGAAGCCGTCACCCAGGAGCGCAGCAAGCTGTCCGCCACCAGCGAGGAGCTGCAGAGCATCAAGGCCAAGACCGAGGAGCAGGAGGCGCTGTTCGCCCGGCTCCAGAAGGAGCTCGCCAGCGAGCTCGACAAGAAGCAGCTGACCCTCCGCCAGATGAAGACCGGCATCAGCGTCGATCTACCGGAGGACATCCTGTTCCCGTCGGGCTCGGCGGTGCTGCGCGACAGCGGCCGCGAGGTGCTGGCCAAGGTCAGCGAGCAGCTCAAGAGCACCAACTACGAGATCGTCGTGTCGGGCTACACCGACAACGTGCCGATCGCCGGCCGGCTCGCCCAGCGCTTCCCGACCAACTGGGACCTGGCGGCGGCGCGCGCAACCAACGTGGTGCGGCTGCTGGAGGAGAACCAGGTGCCGGCCAAACAGCTGGTCGCCGCCTCCTACGGCGAGAACCATCCGGTCGCCGACAACAGCACCGAGGAAGGCCGGAAAAAGAACCGCCGGATCGAGATCCACTTGCGGCCGATCGTGGTGGAGTGAAGGGTGTCATTGCGAGGCCCGCGCAGCGGGCCGCGGCAAGCTCCGTTCAGCGCTCGCTGTCGTAGGGAATGTCGTCGTAGCTGTCGGTCATGTCATGCTGCCTCGCTGGGGCCGGAGTACAGCATGCTTCGCCGGAACGGGCAACGATCCCGCCCGGTACCGGCCGCGCTTCGCGGCGCCGGATCCTATCCACCTCGTGGGCGCGACCGGCTCTGGTCTAATCGCCGGAATTCGCTATAGTCGTCCGGTCACGACAGGCGACCGGGGAGCACAACGCGGGGGTGAAACGGACCATAAGCAGAATCGGGATCGCGGTGCTGCTCGCCGCCCTGGCCGGCTGCGCTGGCGCGCCGGCCTACGTGCCGGACCCGCAGCCGCTCGAGCCCGGCCGGCTGCCGGCGCCGGACGTCGTCATCGACATTCCGGGTCTCGGCCCCTGCACCGACGCGGCCGACCGGCGGGTAAAGCTCAACTCACGGCAGCCGGTCACGGTGTTGGTGCACGGCTGCAAAGGCTCGGCCGGGCGCTTTCGCTCGCTCGCACAGCTGTATGCCTTTCACGGCCAGCAGGCGCTGTGCTTCAGTTACTGAGGAGACCATCAAATAGTGCACACCAACAACCAGTCGGGTTCCTTCTCCCTCCGGGAGAAGGACACGAGCGCAGGGATGCGCGAGGTAGAGCAACGCAGGGAGCAGTTGCCGAGGATGAGGGCGGTTTTTTCGGA
>DASWHF010000095.1:0-2975 GCA_036393295.1 Acidiferrobacterales bacterium | reverse complement strand
CTGGGAGGCGCAGTTCGGCGATTTCGCCAACGGCGCGCAGGTCGTGATCGACCAGTTCATCGCCGCCGGCCAGGCCAAGTGGGCGCGCTTCTGCGGCCTCACCCTGTTCCTGCCGCACGGCTACGAAGGGCAGGGGCCCGAGCATTCCTCGGCGCGGCTCGAGCGGTACCTGCAGCTGTGCGCCCAGGACAACATGCAGGTGTGTGTGCCGTCGACGCCTGCGCAGATGTTCCACATGCTGCGCCGGCAGATGAAGCGCAGCCTGCGGCTGCCGCTGATCGTGATGACGCCGAAGAGCCTGCTGCGCCATCCGCTGTCGGTGTCCTCGCTGGACGACCTGACCAAGTGCCAGTTCCAGCCGGTCATCGGCGAGACGCAGCCTCACGATGCGAAGGCGATCAAGCGCATCGTGTTCTGCAGCGGCAAGGTCTATTTCGACCTGTTCGACGCCCGCCAGAAACAGAAGCTGGACCACGTCGCGCTGGTGCGCATCGAGCAGCTGTACCCGTTCCCGCGGGACGGCTTCAACGAGACGCTGCAGAAATATCCGAATGCGACCGACGTCGTCTGGTGCCAGGAAGAGCCCGAGAACCAGGGCGCCTGGTACCAGATCAAGCACAAGCTGCTGGCCTACATCGGCGAGCGGCACGAGCTGATCTACGTCAGTCGCCAGGGCACGTCGACGACGGCGGTGGGCTATCTCAAGATTCACCAGAAGGAACAGGAAGAACTCGTCCGGCAGGCGCTGACGGCCGGCAAACGCGAGAAAGATCGCGTCATTCCATAAGGAAAACACAATGAGCATCGAAATCCGCGTCCCCAACCTTCCCGAATCGGTGGCTTCGGCCACCGTCGCGTCCTGGCACAAGAAGGCCGGCGAGCGCGTCAGCCGGGAGGAGAACCTGGTCGACCTCGAGACGGACAAGGTCATGCTCGAGGTCCCGGCGACGACCGACGGCGTGCTGAAGGAGGTCCGCGTGCAGTCCGGCGCGACGGTCAAGGCCGGCGACGTCCTCGGCGTGCTCGAGGCCGGCGCTGCGGCCACCCCGGCCAAGGGCGACGGCGCGCCCGCGGCGGCGAAGCCGGCGGCGCCCGCGGCGGCAGCAGCAGCTCCCGCACCGGGCCAGGGCCCGGCGGTGCGCAAGATGCTGGCCGAGCACGGCATCTCCGCCGACGGCATCGCCGGCAGCGGCAAGGGCGGGCGCCTGACCAGGGAAGATGTCGCGACGCATCTGGCGAAACCGGCGCCCGAAGCGCCCGTAGGAGCGCCTTCAGGCGCGACCGCCGCAGCCAAAGCCGCTCCCACAGCGCCTTCCGCCGTCCGCCCGGCCGTGGCCGGCGCGCGCGAGGAGCAGCGCGTGCCGATGACGCGGATCCGCGCGCGCATCGCCGAGCGCCTGATCCAGGCGCAGAGCACCGCGGCGATGCTGACCACGTTCAACGAAGTCGACCTGAAGGGCGTGTCCGACCTGCGCGCGCGCTACAAGGACAGCTTCGAGAAGGCGCACGGCGTCAAGCTCGGCTTCATGTCGTTCTTCGTGAAGGCGACGATCGAGTCGCTGAAGAAATTCCCGGTGATCAACGCGTCGGTCGACGGCAACGACATCATCTACCACGGCTACTACGACATCGGCATCGCCGTCAGTTCGCCGCGCGGACTCGTCGTGCCGATCCTGCGCGACGCCGACCAGCTGACGATGGCCGAGGTCGAAAAAGCGATCGGCGCCTACGGCCAGAAGGCCAAGGACAACAAGCTGACCATCGAGGACCTGACCGGCGGCACCTTCTCGATCACCAACGGCGGCGTGTTCGGCTCGATGCTGTCGACGCCGATCCTGAACCCGCCGCAGAGCGCGATTCTCGGCATGCACGGCATCACCGAGCGTGCAGTCGTGGTTAACGGTGAGATCGTGGTGCGGCCGATGATGTACCTCGCCATGACCTACGACCACCGCATCATCGACGGCCGCGAGGCCGTGCTGTTCCTGCGCGGCATCAAGGAAGCTCTGGAAGATCCAGCGCGCCTGCTTTTACAGCTTTGAGACGCTGCCGCTAAGATGGCGCCGCTGCATTCATGAGGTTGCCCGGGGGCGGCCGGACCGGTTCGAACACCAGGGGAGAAGCACCGTGAAGAGAGTGGCACTGGCTGCTGGCCTGAGCTTCGCCGCTGCGCTGCCCGCGCAGGCGGCGCTGGACCCGGACGTGAACCTGAGCGGCACCTTCGGGTACTCGCTGTCCTGGTTCAAGAACAACAGCGTCGGCAACGAGTTCACCGACGTCGACACGGAAAACAACGGCTCGAATTTCCGCATCACGGCCGCGGCGCAGGATCTGGGCATCCGCGCCTTCGTCGCCTACGAGCGCGGCGCGTCGAACGACCAGACCGGCGTCGAGGACGTGCGCGAGTTCTTCGGCGGCGTCAGCGGCAAGATGGGCACGCTGATCTACGGCCGCAAGGCGACCGATTACCGGCTCGCCGGCGAGCGGCTCGACCCGTTCTACAACACCTCGGTTGCGTTCGGCTACAACGCCGTCGGCAACGGCGGCTTCGCCAGCGAAGGCGCCAGCTACGGCCTGTCGAACCTGACCAACGGCTACACCAGCAACACGGTTGCGCTGCGCAGCCCGGTCTGGCTCGGCTTCACGCTCAACGGCGCCGCCTACATCAACGAGAACCGCAGCAACGTCGGCGTGGGCGACGAGGCCGACTATGCCGCCGGCGTGGGCTATGCCAACAGCCACTGGCTCGGGCTCGACGTCGGCGTGCAGGCGCTCGACCTGAACGGCAACGTCGTCAGCAACGCGCCGGGCCAGAGCAATGCCTACCGCGTCCATGCCAGCGTCGGTGAGAAGCTGTGGGCCGTGGGCGTGTCGCTCGAGCTGGTCGACGTTCAGAGCGAGACCGACCCGCGCCAGTACGGCTTCGTCTCGGCGTCGTACCAGGTGCTCGAAGACCTGCGCCTCGCGCTGGCCGT
>DASWHF010000094.1:0-31134 GCA_036393295.1 Acidiferrobacterales bacterium | reverse complement strand
CGGACGCATCGAACCGAGAGCCGTCAAGCGACGACCCAAACCCTTTCCCTTGCTGACTGAAGCCAGGGCGATTGCCAGAGAGAGTCAGAATGCATGGGCGTCCTCGGAAAATTAAGTAAGTGCCATTCCTCTCTGACCCGGGTTTTTCTATGCTGCACGCCCCCAAACGCCCTTGGCCAACAACACACCGAGCAGGTAGAGGAACGCGAACGGGGTGATGAACAGCAGCATCAGCGGCCACAGGTTGGAACCGGCCAGCAGCGCGAACAGGGTGTAGCCGAGCAGCGGCACCATGATCCACAGCGGCAGCAGCGCGGCGGTACGCCACCCGCCGCGGTAGCGCATGGCGGTGTAGATCTGCGCCAGCAGGTAGCCCGGGATCGACCAGGCCATGAGGCTGATAAGAGCGGTCGCCCAGAAGCCGTCCGGGGTTGAAGTCTGCGTGACTGCACGAGCGGTCATGTGTTGCTGCGCGGCGCTCAGGTCCCGGGCCCAGGCGGCCGGCGCGCGCCCGGTAACCGGCGCGGCGCCGTCCCAACTTACCATCAGCGGCACCGTCAGGCTGTCGAGCCGGTTCCAGCCGTCGCTGAATATCTGCACGCGCACTTCGTCGATCTCGACCGCGTCCTGGTAGGCGATCCAGGCGATCGATTCGCCGTCGCCCGGCGGATAAGACGGCGCCGGGTTCATCGCGGCGCCGCGGCGGATCTCCACGCCCTGCGCGTAACCGGCGGCCTGGAAGCGCAGCGGCGCGTCGCTGCGGTAGGCGATGCGCAGGTACAAAGGCTCGCGCGCGCCGAGCACGGCGCCGGAGGGCGGATCGGTTTCCAGGATGCGCACCGACAAGCCTTCGCCGGTTTCGGCGAAGGCCGTCGCGGCCATCAGGACGAACAGCACCGGACACCAGCGACAATGGCATGACATATTCATGGTCCCCGTTTATGCGCCTGTTGTCATTGCGAGACCCGCGCAGCGGGTCGCGGCAATCTCCGTGAGATGCCCAGGGCGTTCATGGAGATTGCCGCGGGCGCTTTGCGCCCTCGCAATGACACTGCAGGTCGTCCCGTCGCTTTGCGCCTCGCCGTGACACACAGGACGCGACGCCGGTCGCGTCAGCGCCCCATCCGGCGGATGTTCTCGCGCAGGGCTTTACAGTCCCCGGCAGATGTTCTCACGCCGGTACATGTTGTCGATGAGACCGGCGTAGCGCTGCTCGATCTTGTTCCGGCGCGGCTTGAGGGTCGGAGTGAGCAGCTCGTTCTCGACGGTCCAGGGCTCGGGCACGCGCGCCAGGTGGTGGATCTTGGCGTAGCCGGGGAAGCCGTTGAGCGCGGCGTTGGCGCGGCGGCACAGCTCCTGCTCGTCCTCGATCGGGCTCACCACCAGGAGTCCCAGGTGGCCGCGGCCCTCGCCGACCACCATGACCTGCTCGAAGGCCGGGTCCATGAGGATCGCCTGCTCGGCGTCGCCGGGCGGGACCTTCTCGCCGTTGCTGAGCACGATGATCTCCTTGGCGCGGCCGCTGATGAAGATGCGTCCGCCCTCGATGCGCGCCTTGTCGCCGGTGTGCAACCAGCCGTCGGCGTCGATCATCGCGTCGGTCGCCTCTCTATTATTCCAATAGCCGAGCATCCTCGCCGGCCCGCGCACCAGCAGCTCGCCGTCCTCGCCGAGCCGGACCTCGACACCCTCGAGCGGGAAGCCCACCGAGGCCGGGTCGTTGTCGTCCATGCGGTTGACGCTGACCACCGGCGAGAACTCGGTGAGGCCGTAACCCTGGATGATCGGCAGGCCGAGGCCGACGAAGGTGCGCGCCAGCGGCGGCGCCAGCGCCGCGGCGCCGCTGACGATCACGCGGATGCGCCCGCCGAGGCGCGCGTGCAGCTTGCGCGCCACCAGCAGCTTCAATATCGGCCACCACAGCGCGTCCGTGCCGCGCGCCTCCTGCTTGAAGCGCCGCCAGCCGACCTCCACCGCCTTGTCGAACAACTTGCGCTTGAGCGAGCCGGGCGGCAGCTTCTCCAGCATCTTGACGTAGATGCGCTCGAAGATGCGCGGCACGCACACCAGCACCGTCGGGCGCTGGCTGATCATGTCCTCGCTGAGCTCGGTGATGCCGCGCGCGTACACCACCTCGGCGCCGGCCACCATCGCCAGGTAGTAACCCACGGTGCGCTCGAACATATGCGACAGCGGCAGGAAGGACAGGAAGCGGTCGTTCCGGTTCACCAGCGGGCAGGCGGCGAACGCGGCGCGCGCGTTGCTCAGCATGTTCGCGTGGCTCAGCATCACGCCCTTGGGGCGGCCGGTGGTGCCGGAGGTGAACACCAGGGTGGCGAGATCGTCCGGGCCGGCCGGGCCGGTGTCGAAGCCCGCGCCGCTCGCCGGCAGCCAGTGGTCGACATGCACGAGCTTCGAGTCGTCCCGCTCGGCGCGCGCCAGCGTCACGACGCGCATGAGGTCCGGCGTCTGCGCACGCAGCTCCGGCCAGATCGCCGGGTCCTCGAGCAGCAGCAGGCGCACGCCGGCCTCGCTGAGGCAATAGGCCATGTTGTCCGGCCGGTCGTTGAAGTACAGCGGCACGACCACCAGGCCGAGACCCAGCGCCGCCTGGTCGAAGCACATCCACTCGAAGCGGTTGCGCAGGCATAGCGCGACGCGCTCGCCGGCTTTAAGGCCCTCGCGCTTGAGCGCCGCCTGCCAGCGCGCGATCTCGCGCGCCGCCTGCGCCCAGGTGAAGTCCTCCCAGCGCCCGTCGAGGAAGCGCCGGTAGGCCGGCGCGTCCGGCGTGGCCGCGACGCGCGCCTCGAAAAGTTCGGTGAGCGTCCTGGCTTCGGCCAGCGGACTCGCCATCTCAGCCCCGCGTCAGTTCGCGCCGCGCCATCAGGCCGGAGGTGCCCCAGCCGGCGTCGGGCTTGAAGCGCTCGCCGTACTCGCGCGCCAGGCGCTCGAGGGTGCTGCAGATGCCGGTCTCGCCGAGGGTCTCGGCGTAGCGCATCGGCCCGCCGAGATAGGGCGCGAAGCCGGTGCCGTAGACCATGCCGGTGTCGACCGCGTCGGCGTCGGCCACCACCTTCTCGCGCAGGCAGGCGACCGCCTCGTCGAGCATGCGCAGGATCAGGCGCTCGGTGATCGGCACGTCGGTGCGCACGGTCGGATGCGAGAGCTTGGGCTTGCCCTTGCTGTCGTACTGGTAGAAGCCCTTGCCGGACTTGCGGCCGAGCTCGCCGCGCTGGACCATCTCGCGCAGCTTCTCCGGCACCCGGAGGCCGAGCGGCCCGGACAGCTCCTCGGCCACCGACAGGCAGATGTCGAGCCCGACGGTGTCGGCCAGCAGCACCGGTCCCATCGGCATGCCGAAATCGGTGGCGGCGCGGTCGACGCCCTCCATCGGCAGGCCCTCCTCGACCAGCAGCATCGCTTCCATGAGATAGGGCATGAGCACGCGATTCACCAGGAAGCCGGCGCTGCTCTTGACGTCGAGCGGCAGGCGGTCGAGCGCGACGCTGAAGGCCCGCGCGCGCTTGAGCGCGGCCTCGCCGGTCTGCGCGCCGCGCACGATCTCGACCAGCTGCATCTGCGGCACCGGGTTGAAGAAGTGCAGGCCCACCAGGCGCGATGGGTCCTTGAGCGCCGGCGCCAGCTCCTCGAGCGGGATGCTGGAGGTGTTGGTGGCGAGCAGCGCCTCCGGGCGCACGACGGCGTCGATCTTCTTGAACAGGCCGCGCTTGGCCTCGGCGTTCTCGACGATCGCCTCGATCACCAGGTCGGCGCGGTGCAGGCCGTGGCCGTTGAGGTCCGGCATCAGCCGGTCCATCGCCTCCTGGGCGGCGTGCGGCGCTTTGAGCTTCTTCATATAGAAGCCGTGCGCCTTCTTGACGGCGCGGCCGAGCGCGTCGGCGCGCGTGTCCTGCAGGCTGACCTGGAAGCCCTTGAACGCCGCCCACATGGCGATGTCGGCACCCATGACGCCGGCGCCGACCACGTGCACGTAACGGACGTCGTGCTGCTCGCGGCGCCCGGAACGCTTGCAGTCCTCGCCGAGCAGAAAAATGTGCACGAGATTGCGGCTGGTGCGGCTCACCAGCAGCTCGCCGAGCGACAGCGCCTCGTCCTCCTGGCTGGCGCGCTTGCGCCACAGCTCGACCATGCGGTAGGGCGAGGGATAGTGATCCGGGTTGACCTTCCGGTGCAACTGCTTGCCGACGATGCGCGCCGTGAGCCCGCGCAGCGGCCACCAGCCCGGCAGGCGCTGTAACAGCTTCGCCTTGCGGCGGCGGTGGCGCTTTTTCTTCTTATTGAGCAGCGCCAGCGCGGCGTTGAGCAGGTGGCGCTCGGGCACGATCTCGTCGACCAGGCCGAGACGTTTCGCGGCGCGGCTGCTGACGGTGCGGCCGGTGAGCATGAGATCCAGCGCCGCGAAGTGGCCGATCAGCGGCGGCAGGCGCACGGTGCCGCCGAAGCCCGGATGGATGCCGAGCTTCACCTCGGGTAGCCCCAGGCGCGTGCCCTCGTCCTCGCGCGCGACCCGGTAGGTGCAGGCCAGCGAAAGCTCCAGGCCGCCGCCGAGACAATTGCCGTGGAGCACGGCGACGGTCGGCATCCTGAGCTTCTCGATGCGGTTGAACACCAGCTGACCGGCGCGCGCCAACTCGGCGGCGCGCGCCGAGTCGCTGATCTTCTGGAACTCGTAGACGTCGGCGCCGACGATGAAGGCGTTGCGCTTGCCGGAGCGGATGACGAGGCCCTTGGCCTCGCGGTTCTCGATGTCGGTGAGCTGCTGGTCGAGCTCCTGCAGCACCGCCGCCGACAGCACGTTGGCGTTCTGGTCGACGGCGTCGAGCGTCAGGATCAGCGCGCCGTCGCGCTCTTCGAGCTGCCAGTGCCCGGCGCGGGTGGCGTCGTTCATCGCGCACCTCCCTCGGCCTGGGCGACCTTGGCGAGCATGGCGCCGCCCTGGCCGCCGCCGATGCACAGCGTCGCTATTCCCAAACCTCCGCCCTCGCGCCGGAGGCTTCTTAATAGATGCAGCATGATGCGCGCGCCGCTGGCGCCGACTGGGTGGCCGATGGCGATGGCGCCACCCTGCGGGTTGAGACGCGCCTCGTCCATGGCGCCGAGCGGGGCGTCGAGCCCGAGCTCGTCGCGGCAGTAGTCGGCGCTCGCCCAGGCCGCCTGGCAGCCGAGCACCTGGGCGGCGAAGGCCTCGTTGAGCTCCATATGTTTGATGTCCGTCATTTTGAGATCGAAGCGCCGCAGGACCTTGGCGACCGCGTGCACCGGCCCGAGCCCCATCTGGCTCGGCTCGACGCCGGCCCAGGCCTCGCCGAGCAGCTCGCCCAGCACCGGCAGGTTGTGGCGCTGCACGGCTTCCTCGCTGGCGACCATGAGCATGGCGGCGCCGTCGGTGACCTGCGAGCTGTTGCCGGAGGTCACCGCGCCGTACTTGCGGTCGAACACCGGCTTGAGCCTGGCGAGCTGGTCCATGTCGGTGTCGCGCCGCAGGCCCGTGTCCTCGGTGTAGACCTTGCCCTTGGCGTCGAAGATCGGCTCGACCTCGTCGGCCATCTCGCCGGCGTCGAAGGCGGCGCCGAGGCGCTGGTGGCTGCGCAGCGAGTAGTCGTCCATCTGTTCGCGTGTGATGCCCAAACGATGCGCCACCACCTCGGCGGTCTGGCCCATGTTGAGCTTGACCAGCGGATCGGTGAGGCCGAGCAGCAGCGTGTAGACCGGCGCCAGCTGCTGCATGCGGAAGCCGGCGATCGCCTTGATGCGCTGGCCGAGGCTGCGCGCGCGCATGATGTTCGCCAGCCAGCTCACCATGTCGGCGTTCCACTGGATCGGCGCGCGGCTCATGACCTCGGTGCCGCCGGCCAGGATCAAGTGCGCCTGGCCGAGCGCGATGCGCTCGCGCGCGTTGGCCAGCGCCTGCAGGCCGGAGGCGCAGTTGCGCTGCACGGTGTAGGCCGGCACCGCCTTGCCGCAGCCCAGGCGCAGCGCGATGATGCGCGCGATGTTGGCCTCGTCCGGCGCCGGCATCACGCAGCCGACGATCACCTCGTCCAGTTCGGACGGTGAAAACGGCATGTGCGCCAGCACCGGCCGCCCGGCGGCGACCGCCAGGTCGGCGGCGCTGAACGGCCCGGCCTGGCCGCGCGCCTTCAGGAACGGCGTGCGCGCGCCGTCGACGACGAATACTCTTGCTTCCGTCATATTGCCTCCTGACATTCCGCGGCGCTCATGCGTTCCTGCGCGCCCGCGTAACCTCCACCGATGAATGGGCAATGATAACCCAGCGGCGCGCGGCGCGCGCTACTGTCCGATCGGCACGGCGCGCGGCCGGCATCATCCTCGCGCCCACGGACCGGCGGGGCAGGATGCCCCGCCTACAAATGTGGGCACCGCGTGCGCGTCGCTTAAGGAACCTCTATTAAGGCACCTCTATTTGTAGGCGGGGCTTCCAGCCCCACCCGGCACGGCCCGTCCACGGACCGGCGGGGCAAGATCCCGCCTACGGGGGTGAGTCAATAGGGGCGTTACGCACTCAACCGGCGGCCGTGGCGCTCGCGGGCGGCTCGCCGGCGGCGAGCGCGTCGAGCAGCGCCGGCACCCAGTCGTGCAGGTCGCCGACGCAGGCGATCACCCGCGGGCCGGCGTTGTGCCCGGCCCAGTGAAATATCGGCGCCTCGGCGTCGCGGTTGATGGCGACCACCACCGCCTTCGGATCGATCCAGCTCATGTGCTGGGGCGCGCCGGAGATGCCGAGCGCGATCAGCAGCTCGGGCGCGACCGCGATGCCGGTCTGGCCGATCTGGCGGTCGGGCGGCAGCAGCTTCAGCTCCTGGGTGATCTTGCGGGTCGCGCCGATCTCGACGCTGCGCCCGCTCAGGGCCTTGATCTGCTCGACGAGCGGCGTGACCAACTTCCGGTAGTCGCTCTCGCTGCCGACGCCGAGACCGACGTCGACGATGATCGGCGCGGTCGCGAGCCCGTCGCCGCCGGCGCGGCCCGCGGCCTGCCAGCGCGCCAGGCTGTTGCGCGCCGCGCGGCCGGCCGCCAGCGGCGTCACCGGGATCGCGCCGCTGCGCGCCGCCGGCGGCTCGGCGCCGTGGAAGTCCTCGGCGGCGATCAGCACCGCCGACTCCGGCCGCCGGCGCTGCGCGGTATAGGCGCCGTGCGCGCTTTCCAGCGCCTCGCGGTCGAACGCGACCACCGCGTCGTGCAGCGGCAGGCGCGTCGCGGCGGCGAGCCGCGCGGCCAGCTCGCGATCCGCCGCCTCCGCCACGACCAGGCGCTTGCCGATCCGTTCCGCCAGCGCGCGCACCAGTGCGCCGCTGTCGTCGGTGTCGATGTCGACGCGCCACACGCCGCGCAGGCCCGGCAGGTTGAGGCCCTGGGCGAGCTTGAGCGCCGGCGCGCCGGGCGTGCGCCAGGTAACGATGCCGAAGCCCTCGCCGCCGAGCGCCACCAGCAGGCGCAGCGCGGCGCGGCCGCGCGCCGTCGCCAACAAGGCCGGCGACGCTATCCAAACCGGGACGTCCGGCAGGGCGTCGCGCGTTTCCTTGAGCGCCGCCGGTTTCTCGGCGCGGCCGCCGGCGCCGAGGCGTTGCTTGAGCCAGTCCGCGAGCTGCTCCGGCGCGTCGAAGGCGGCCGGCAGATCGCCGGCCGCGGCGCGCCCGGCCGGCCGCACCCGGCGCGGCGCCTCGACCGCCGCTTGTGCGGCGCGCGGCAGCGCGCGGCCGAGTGCCGCGAGCCAGGCGCGCACGCTGAACTCGTCGCTGCGACCCAGCGGTTTCACGTCCAGCGCCAGCAGGAACCTGCGGTCGTGCTCGACATAGTGGCGCGCGCCGCCTTCGGCTTCCAGCCACAGGCCGCGGCGCATGCCGCCGAGCGCCGCGAGCTCGGCGACGCGCTCGGCGTCGAGCAGCCCGGCGAGCTGGGCGCCGGAGGCGAGATCGGCGCCGCTGCCGGCCGCCGCGCCGAGGGCGTAGCGATTGATCTTGAGCCAATTGCGGCGCAGCACCTCGGCCAGCCCCGGCACGTCGCGCGCGCCCGGCGTCTCGACCACGTGCAGCACGTCGGCGCCGGCCGCCTGCAGGCGCCGCAGCCGGTCGTCGAGCCCCTCCGGCGCGAGCGCCGCGACATGCACGTGCATCGACGGGCTGGCATCGCGCCAGCACAGCAGCCGGTCGAGCACCGCCAGATCGGCGGCATGCCAGCCGGCCCACTGCAGGCCGTCGGCGCCGAGCTCGTAATCGCTGCGCAGGATCATGCCCCACTCGCCGTCGAGCGGCGCGACCAGCGTGGCGCCCGCGTCGGCCTCCGGCTCGGGCGCCAACAGCGCGCGCGCCAGCGTGAGGCTCGTGTCCGAGGGATGCGCGCCGCCGTCGTCGTAACGCGCGAAGTCGGCGCGGATGCGCGCCGCCAGCGCCTGGACATGCTGCGCCAGGCCGTTCTGGCTCTCGCGCAGGCGCTTGATGTGCGCGCCGTCCGCCGGATCCTCGAGTGCCGTCAGCAGCCGCACGCGCTCGTGCAGCGCGCACCAGCAATACAGCGCCGCGGCCCAGTCGACCACCGGGAACCAGCGCACCTGCAGGTCCGGGTTCTGCCACAGCGCGTCGCCGAAGCGCGCCACCCGCGGCGCGACGAAGTCGCGGAAGTTCTGCAGCGCGGTCTCGAGCGGCTCGTTGTCGGCGACCGCCGCCGGCTCGGCGCGCAGCAGCTTCGGCAGGTCCTTGAGGACCAGGAAGCGCTGGATCTCGTTGGTGCCCTCGTAGATGTTGAGGATGCGGATGTCGCGCCGCCATTTCTCCAGCATCATCTCCTGCGCCACCGCCTGCGGGCCGATGAGCTTCTCCAGCCAGCCGAGGATGCGGTGCGCGCCCTCGGAGGCGACGTACTTGGACAGCGCCGCCTCGATGCGGAAATCGCCGCGGCTGAGATCGGCGCGGTCCATGAGGCCGACCAGGCGCGCGGCGATGGTCTGGATGCGGTCGACCTCGCCCTGGGCGGCCGCGTGCAGCGCCGGATCGCGCCGCCAGACCTCGGTGAAGCGCTCCAGCAGGCCCTCGCCGAGCGTGGCGCAGCTCATCACCAGTCCGCCGCGCCCGACACTCAGCGTCTCGAGCGCGTTCACCTGGCCGTGGCCGGTAAAACCGATCACCTGCTCGGCGCTGACGCGCACGCGGTCGAAGGACAGCTCGTTGGTCGGCGAGGCGCGCTGGCCGAGCTTGTTCTCGTTCGGTCCGATGCGCAGGCCCTCGGAGCGGCGCTCCAGCATCAGCGCCAGCTCGCCCTGCTCGCTGCGGGCGTAGACGCTGTAGCGGTCGGCGACCGAGCCGTTGGTGATCCACATCTTGTTTCCGGCCAGCTCATAGTAGCGGTAGAAAGTCTTGCCGTCGCGCTCGAGCACCGTGCCGATGTCGTCGTAGGGATGGGCGGCGCCGCCGGCGCGCACCTGGCGCCGGCCGCTCTGGGTGTTCAGGTCCCAGCCGCTGTCGTCGAGCGCGGCGCGCGTGCCGTCGGCCAGCCGGAACCAGGCCTTGCGGCCCTCGAACTCGAGGCGCTCGGCGTCGAGCAGCACGCGCGGCTCGTGCCCGCCGTGCGGCGTGAAGCTGTAGAAGCCCTTGCCGTCCGGCTTGGCCGGCACTTCGCGCAGCAGCGCGCGCGTCTGGATGCCGCCGGTGTCGGAGCCGGCCGAGGGCTCGGTGAGCGCGAACGCGCTGATCTGGCCGGTGGCGAGGAACTGCAGGAAGCGGTCGTGCGCGCGCTCGCGCGCGTCGAGCGCTTCGCGCTCGGCCTCGAGGGTGGCGCGCAGCTCGTCGAGCCCGTCGCGCAGCGCGCGCAGCGCCGCGCCGAGCGCATCGAGGTCGCGGCGCTTGGCAATCTCGATCGCGTCCTGCACCGCCGTCAGCGGCTTGCGCACGATGTACTTCAGGGTCGATCCCTTGAACAGGAACATCCGCTGGATGCGCTTGCCGAAATCCGTCATCGCCTGCTTGAAGGCCTTGGGCTCGGGGCGCTCCAGCATCGCGATGAGCCCGTCGAGGTCGGCGCGCAGGCCGGCCCAGGCGGCGTCGTCCTCCAGGCAGGCGTCGAGCTCGGCGCGCAGCGCCGGCAGGTCCTTGTCGCGGCCGAGCATGACCGGCATGGTGCCGATCGAGGTCGAGGCCATGATCAGCAGGCCGAAGGCCGTGTCCATCATGCCCATGCCGAGATTCGTCAGCACCGAGTACTGCGCCTTGCTCCAGCCCTTGCCGCCGAGCTCGGCCGGCACGATGGTGGCGAAGGCGTTGAAGTCGCGCAGCCGCTGGATGTCGTGATCCGGCATGCCGTGCAAGGCGTCGATGTAGCGGCCGTAGGGCTGGTCGGGGCGCGGCGGCTTGAAGCCGCCGCGCAGCAAGCGCAGCACCTCGGCGCGCGTCTGCCGCAGCCGCGGATCGCGCCGATAGTGCTCGTTGGTCAACACCTGGTCGGGGGCGAGCAGCCGGCCGTTCAGAAAACCGCCGCTCAGGTAGACGAACTTGTCCGCGGGGTCCCAGCGCAGCGTACGCCGGGCGCGCCGCGCCGGGCGCGCCGCCGGCTCGGCCGGCGCCGGCGCGAGCGTGCGGGTCTTGTGCAGATTCTCGGCGAAGCCGGCCAGCCCCTGGGCGAGCGTCGGCTCGACCTCCGCGCCGCGTTCGCGCAGCACGCGCAGGCCGAACTCCGGGTCCTCGGTCTCCAGCTCCTGCGCGCCCGGCCACTGCGAGAACAGCATGGCGTCGCGGTAGCGCGGCGCGAGGATGTCCTCCTCGGAATAGGCCATGCCGCCGAAGATCTGCCCGGCCAGCCACGGCACCGCGTCCATCCACGGGCCCATGTGCTGGCGGACGAGATGCAGCACCTTTTCGGCTTCGCGATCGCACCGGGGGCGCGCGAGCTCAAGCGTGCGGTAGGCGTGCTCGATGCCGGCCAGCATGGCCTTCACCGCGCCGAACTTGGCGATACCGTCGCGGCCCTCGGCGTCCTGCAGATCGCCGCGGAACTGCACGCGGCTGCCGGCATACTCGCCGGCGCGCCGGCGCAGCTCCCCGGCCTGGCCGAGCGCCAGCGCGAGACTGAGATGCGCGAGCCGCGCGCCGGCCTCGAAACCCGGGACGGACTCGTCGATCGCCAGCCGCACCGGCTGGGCGGCGTCGCCGCCGGCGCCGTGGCCGATCGCGCGCGCGGCCGCGACCGGCCGGCCGCGCCGGTCGACATGCTGCTCGGCCACACCCGGCAGCCAATTCGAACCGCCGTCGCGCTCGCGCCAGACCGGCGCCGCGAGCTGGGTCGGCAAGGGCTTGCCGGCATATTCCTCGGCGAGGTAATGACAGGCCGCAATCCAGGCGAGCGCCGGCGCGCGCGCCGCCAGCCATTGCACGAGATCGGCCTGGTGGGCGCGCGCGGTATTAATAAGGTCGAGCAGCGCGGCGCGCGTCTCGGGCGGCCAGGGCTGGGCCGCGAGCTCGCGCAGCCGCTCGGTCGTGAAACCTGCGCTGCGCGCCGCCCAATCGCGCTCGCGCGCCAGGCGGGCGTGCGCCGCGGGCGTGCGCCGCGCGCGCGTGTCGGCGGGCAGGGCGCCGGCGTCGGCCAGCAGGCTGGCGACCTCGTTCTCCATCCAGCCGTAGGCATGGCGGTCGAGCCAGCCGCGCAGGCGCTCGCGGATCGGGTCGGTCGCGGTATCGCCCGGCAGGCGGCCGATCAGTTCCGCGAAACGCTGCGGCCACTCCAGGCCGACCATCGGCGGGCGGGCGCGCAGCGCCGTGTACAGATCGGCCCAGGCGCGGCGCGCCTCGTCGCTGAGGCTCACGATGGCCGGCGCCGGCAGGCTCAAATGGGCATCGACCGACGAATCGGGGCCGTAGCGGCGGTCGCCCGGCACGCGGTAGGCGAGGCGGTGGCCGGTGGTCCGGTTCCAGTCCACGCCCGGCACGGTGACGCGGCAGGACTCGCACTTGATGCAGTTCTCGTACTGGCTGGCGACGCCGCCGAGCCGGCCGGCGAGCGTATAGACCTCGGCCGGGCAGACATTGCGCAGGCCCTGCGCCGCCTCGGACCCGAGCGCCAGCGACACCGTAATATGGCGCGGATCCGGCTGATAGCGCGCCAGCGGCGCGATCCAGCCGGTGGGCGTGGCCGGTGTCGTGCGGGCTTTCGTCCAGTCGCGCAGCTTGCGGGTCAATTCCTCGTGGCGGTGATAGGGCCGGCCGAGCAGCGCACGCAGCGGGATTTTGCGGATCTTATAGTCAGCGAGATCACCGAGCAGGCGCACGCCGCCGGCGAGCGCGCTGCCGGTGAGCATGCTCATGCGGATCAGCGCCAGCGGCAGGCTGCCGAGGCTGCGCCAGATCATGGCGACGCGGTCGCCGAAGGCCGGCAGGCGGCGGCCGTAGAAATGGCCGATGGCCTTGCCCATCAGGTTCAACAGGGCATCGCCCTTGACCGGCGCGAGCGGCTCGCCGTCGCGCGACACGAGGAAGCGCACTTTAAGAGGCTCAACCGTCGCCGCCGGCGCGCTGCGGAACGGCCCGAGGCCGCGCGCCATCTTGAAGGCCTGGCCGATGTCCTTGTGCAGCCGGCCGAGCTCGGCGCCGAGCGCGCGGCTCCGCGCGGCGCGCGCCTCGCCTCGCCTCAGGCCCTGGGCTTCGACGAAGTGGCCGAGCAGCGCCGGCAGGTGATCGAACAGCATGCCGCCGCCGTGGATGGCGTTCGGCCAGCGCCGGATCAGCTCGGCACTCTTATAGTCGGGCGTGGCCTTGAGCGGGGCGACGTACTCGCGCTCCAGGTCCTCCCGCGTGTAGCGCGAGCCGCCGGCGCGCAGCGTCAGGACAGCCTCGGCGAAGCACAGGCTGCTGGTGATCGCCGGCGCGATGAAATTCGGATACGGAATCTCCTGGCCGAGGCCGAGCCCGCCGCCGCCGACGGCGAGCCCGTCGCCGACCCACTGCGGCGTCTCGTTCAGGCCGCCGGCGCGGATGACCTTGGCGCCGTAGGCGACCTGCTCGGCGTCCCACAGGTACGACGCGATGAGCGGCGTGCGCAGCACGCGCTCGAAAATGTGCGGATGATCGGCGACGCTGTCCTTCGCGAGCCGGTCGAGCGGCAGCACCATGCCGACCGACAGCGTGTCGTGATTGGTATAGAAGAAGGCGGTGAGGTTGAGCCGCACGCCGCGCCCGGCGTACTGGCCGTTGCGCAGGATCCACTCGGTCGCCAGGCCCTCGCCCGGCTGGAGATTGAAGCGCCGCTCGATCTCCTTGGGGGGCAGCGTGAACACCGCCTTCATGCCCTGGGCGTAGTGGATATGCGGGGAGCGCTCGAGGCGCTCGCGCGCCAGCAGGCTCGCGGCATCGCCCTCGGCGATGAACACGACATCGGCCTCGATCGGGCCGCGGTTGGTGTTGACGCCGACGACGTGCGCGTCGCGCCAGCGCAGGCCGCTGACCGTGGTGCCGGTGAGCACGGTGGCGCCGGCCTCGATGGCGCGCGCCGCGAGGTAGCGGTCGAGCTTGGGGCGCAGCACCGTCCAGGCCTCGCCATAGTCGTTGCCGGCGTGGGCGCGCGCCTCGAAGCCGGCGGCGTGCTGTCCGTCGTGGACGTAGAGCCCGCGCGCCACCACGCGCCGCTCCTTGGGGGCCGCCGCCCACAGCTCGGGGCCCAGCACCTCGGGTGCGAGCAAGGCGTCGGCGTGATACACGCAGCCCGACCAGTTCTCGGCACCGGCGTACTCGCCGCCCTCCAGCACCAGCACCCGCACCCCGGCGCGCGCCAGCCGCAGGGCACAGGCGATTCCCGCCGGTCCGGCGCCGATGATCAGGACTTCTGGGCTGGTGTTCATCGCGGACGTCCCTTGGCTTCGCGAAGCGGCTATTCTCGTTCCGATATGCCGGATCTTACAAGTTTGGCACACCCTCGTCGTGAAGGGATTGTTCGCTTACCCTGAACATTTTTCTGTTACTGATCCGACCGGCAGATATTGCGTACTGTTTTCTCCCTCTCCCTCCGGGAGAGGGCCGGGGTGAGGGCCGACGGCTCCGAAAGACCGCCCTCATCCTGACCTTCTCCCGGAGGGAGAAGGGACCCCGTAGACAGCAGCGTGCACTATTTACTGTTCTCCTCAGTAATGCCTTCCGTTCCGGCAGGCCGGGCACAGGTCCACGGGACCATAAGCTGCTATTTTTCAGCGGTGACCGCGTGAGCCGGGCGGTTGACGAGGACGGCCTTCAGGCGTCCGCGCTCCTCACCACCATAGACCTCGTCCGCGAGCGCGCCATAGAACCGCGCGCACAGCAGACGGCGTACCTCGCCCTCCGGCAGCCCGGGCAGCATGGACGCCATGACCAGGGTCCGCGCTGTTGCAAACATGTTTGCGCCCATTTTCATGCGTTCGACGCCCGTCCGGCGGGCATACAGTTCACGTACCAGTCGCGCAACGTCAGGTGCCGTATCATTCATGCAGCAGTTCCTGTAGCAGCGGCGCCACGCCCAAGCGTGGCGCCCAGTGACCAAGATACGCCCGGTCCGCGCCGGTCGCGAGCAGATTCTGCACGTCACGACGCTGCAACTCCGAGACCGACGTTTTCGCCCACAGCAGTTTGGACAGAATGAGGTCTTCTTTGCTCACCAGCCAGATCCGAGTCCCTTCCAGGTCGATAGCGATACGGCGCTCGAATTCCGCCTGACGATAGTCCTCGTGTTTGCGCACGATAATATCGACTTTGATGACGCTCTCGACGTGCACGAGATTGAAAATGCCGATCGAGACAATCGCCTGCTCAATGTTATCGGGCACATAGTAATCCGGCTCGAACAAACTTCGAACCCGCGCGCTGTCCGCCACGCTCAATGCCACGACCAGATCGATATCCCGCGTCATTCGCGGTGTGGCGTAGTAGTTCATCGCCATAGAACCGGTCAGCATGTAAGCAATACCGGCGCCCTCCAGCCTTGCACCAACATCGCGCAACACGTCGAGCTCGCTTAACAACCTTGGCCTCCGGAAATATTCGTGATAGCGGAAAATACCCGAACCCCGGCGCGCGCCGGCCGCAGGGCACGTGTGACCTCCGCCGGTCCGGCACCGATGACGATCACTTCCGGGGATCCGAGCATGACAGCTTCCCTTGGGTGGCGGCCTAGGCCTTATTGTTCTTCCTTAGGGTTAGTTATAGCAAGCCCCACCGACGCTGGCACGGCAATGGCGCGCTCCGCCAGAGCGAAGCGGCTGCATGCGCGCTTCAATTGGACGGCTTTTTGAGAAAAGGATTCTCGATTCGCACGCCGTCGATGACGCGGCCGTGCTGGAGATCTTCCGTGAGCAGCCGTCCGGCGCGGCCGGCGACGGCCGACTCGACGATCAGGGCATCCCAGAAGGACAGGCGTTGACGGCGGCTTCGGGCGACCGCGGACAGCACCATCGGCGTGTCCACTTGAACGGTCGGAAGCGCGGCCAGGTCGTGCACGGCACGTTCGGCGGATTCTCCGTCCAAAGGCTTGGCCAGTTTGCGGGTGACCGCCACATAGAATTCCTGCAACACCTGCGTGCTGAGCAGGACGCGTCCATCACGCGTCTCGCCTTCGAGGATCTCCTGGGCCCGTCGTTGCTTGGCCGGCGCACCGGTGTCAAAGAGATAAACCAGGACGTTGGTGTCCAGAAAGGCCGGACCGGTCATCGATCGTGCAACTCATCCCGGGTCCAGCGCCGCCGGCCGCCGCGCGACGCGGCCGCGCGGGAAAGGCGCAATAGATCGTCCACCGCGGTGTTCTGCATGCTGCGGACGCCGGCATAGGACTCGAGATATTCGCGGAGCACGACATTGACCGAGGTTCCCTGCTCGATGGCGCGCATGCGCGCCTTTTTCAGCAGCTTGTCGTCAACGGTGATGGTCAGATTGGCCATGATGTCCGAAACCTGTGTAACACGGGATCAGTGTAGCACAGCATTATTGGGCTGTCGATGACGCGGCACCTTCGCTACGGTTGCGTTTCCTCACCGTCACCGGCGACACGCGGCGCGATTGGGTGTCTCGGAATCTGTTGGTTAATATGACGTCGCTGACCCGGCTGACGGATACAGACCATGACGATCAATCCTTACTCGATTCCGGCGATACTGGCCCTCATACTGAAACTCGGCATTCTGTACGCCGCGCGCCGCGCGGGCGTCCGCAACCGTCAGTCACGGCTGTTCGAACTCGCCGTGCTGTTCTCGATGGTGATGAATCTCGTCGAGATCACGATATTCCACTACGCAACACCCGCAACCATCGAGACCGGGATTCGGATCTACTATGGCGCGGCGCTGTTGGTGATTAGCCTACTCACCCACCTGGCGATCACGATTACTTTCGACAATGCAGAGGGTCGCCGGCGCGCACGATCGTTCGGTTTCTACGGCGTCCCGTTGACGTTGATCGCCGTGGTGTTTTTCACACCCTGGATCGTCGCCGGCTTTCAGCCGTTCCGTGGCTATACATACATCCGGGTCCCCGGACCGCTGTACTGGCTGTTCGAGGGATACATCGTCTTGGGATGCCTGACCTTCGCCCTTCTGCCGCTGTTCGGAATTCGCGCCGGGCGTTCGCCACGCGAGTGCGATCAATGCAAGCTGTGGATGCTGACCGCGACGCCACCGGCACTATTGATCATATCCGTCATGATACTGCTGCACCTCAAGATGTGGATCTATAGCGCCACCGTGACCTTGCCGTTGCTGCTCACGCTACACCTCGCGGCCATCGGCTATGCGGTGCACAGCCGGCGCGTCATTGAGGTCGATTACTACATTCCACTGACCCGCAAGCGGCGCACGAAGCTGGCATTCTACAAGCGGCTGCTCGAGCTTTTCGATGAGCGCAGCCCGCCCACCGGCATGCACGCGGTGTTGCAGCGCCTGCGCGAAACCTTTGGCGCGCCGGTATGCCTGTTGACGCCGGACGGGCCGCGGTGCGTCGGGGCCGAGGGCACATCGCCGCTCGCCAGGTTCCCGGTGTCGGCGCTCACACCCATCACACAGCTTGCGACGATCGATGACCTGCGGGTTAGCGATCCCGCCATCGTTGAATTGATGCGCCGGCACGACACGGCGGCGGTCGTGCCTTTGCTGCCGAGCGGTGACACCGTCGCGCAGTGGATCGTGATCGGCGAGCCGTTCGGGAGCAAGGTTTACAGTCCGCTGGATTTTCGCTTCGCGCGCAAGATGTTCGACCGGCTGACCGCGGCCGTCGGCCGTTTACCCGAGTACGCACCGGCTACCGCCTCGCCGGCCAAGGACATCGGCGATCCGCAGCGACGCGAGACGGCCGACCAAGCACCCACGACACATGCCGTCATGCGCTCTACCGACGAGTACCGTCCGGTCTCCGACGATCCAGGGGCGGAATGGACGCTGGAACAGCGTCTGCAACAAATCGAGCGGAACATCCTGGAGGATACCCTGAGGCAATGCAGGGGCAATCAGGCCGAGGCGGCGCGACGACTGGGCTTGCGGCCAAATACGCTGTATTACAAGCTACAACGGTATGGAATGCTGAAGAAGGGTGAAGAGCCTTAACTAGACCCACGGAGGCTCAGGCGATCGACGTCGTGTCTCGCGGGCGATAACCGGCGGAAGTTCATAGAAATAACCGGGGTCGACCATAGTTACATCTCGAATGATCACGACCATTGCGACTTTGATGGTGGTAGTGTTGGCGTAAATTCAATTGCAACCCGTAAATGGACAATGCTTCGATCGTGGACGAACTTGCCATTAAGCTGAATCCGTACGCCCTGCCGGCAATACTGGCGTTTATCGGCAAACTTGGCGTTCTCTATTACGCCTGGCGTTCGACCACTCGGAAGAATTACCAGACACGGTTGTTTATTGTCGAGGTACTACTTTCGTTAGCCTTGAGCATGGTGGAGATCATCGTTCTGCAGGGCCGCGCGCACGATATGGCCCCGGTAGGGTTGATGGCATGGCTTGGTGATGTTTACTTTATTATCAGCGTTCCGCTCATTGCGATACTCACGTTGCTCGCAGTATCGTTGGCATTCGACAGACCTACGGCGGGCACCAAGCTGCTGGTGTACGGCTGGGTATACGGATATTCCGGATTGGTGATGGGATTGTTGGTGGCTACCTCATGGGTAGTCGCGGGATTTGCGCCGTTTTCGACATATACCTATACCCATGTACCCGGCCCGCTCTACTGGATGTATGAATGGTTTCTGGTCATAAACCTAACCCTGATGACTTTGCTGCCAGTCTACGGGCTACGCGAAGGCCGCTCGGAGCTCGCCCGAAGTCAGTGCAAACTCTGGATCGTGACCGCGACACCGTTGGCCACACTCATTGTGGCAATCGTTATCATGCTGCATTTCGGCTTGACCATCATCAATTCGACCGTGACGGTACCGTTACTTCTGGCCCTACACTTGGCGGCGGTCGGATATGTCGTTCACAACACCCGAATCATCGATCTTGATTTCTACCGGCCGGGGTCGCGAGTGCGCAGACAGAAAACCGCGTTTTATCGACGGTTGCTCGAATTTCTCCAAACCTGTCCGCCGGTCGGTTCGAAGCAGGAAATCGTGGATCGCTTGTCGGAGCTGCTCGGTTGCCCCGTGGCACTAGCAAACGGCAGGACGAGCTGCCGCAGTGGGGATAGCGGCGAACTTATGGCACAGATTCCCCTAGATATGCTCGAAACTAACAACCGGATTATCATAGCCCAGGAGATACGCAACGCTCATCCGCAAGTACATGCTCTGATGGAACGGTACGAAGTTGCAGCGATCTTCGCTCTGTATCCCTACAGCCGGGCCGGTGCTCACTGGCTGATCCTGGGCTCGGGCTTCAGCACGCAAGTTCATACACCCATGGACTTCCGTGTAGTGGGATTATTGTTGGAACGTGCAGCCGGATGGTGTCTGGACAATACTCTTGCGGATCTCAGTCGGAATTCAGGAGTCTATCGGAAGACACCTAACGTTGAGGGCGCAACAGCGAACTTCAGCGGCTGTATACGCAGCGGCTCAAAACCAACGGTGAGTGCGGCGCTCTCCCTTGACAAGCAAATCGCCGAAATCGAATGTCAGATCATTCGCGACGCGTTGGAATGCTGTGAAGGCCGTCAGGCCGAGGCAGCACGCATGCTGGGCATCAAGGCGAACACGCTCCACTACAAGATGCGGCGTTGCGGCATAACCGCACGAAGGCCAGGGTACTCACACGGTAGACCAGCGACGCGCCACTGAACACCATGGGATCTCGCGTCATCACGGTAACTGTAAAGGGTATCGTCACGAGTACTTGTACGAAGGAAAGGGTCACAAGTTGGGAACGTTGTCAGTGATTTAAAGCTGATGGAGATAACGTGAAAAATCTCGGCTTTGCGACTTGGTGCTTCCTCTTGGTATCGCTGATCGGGGTGATATTCGGGGTAGTTGATCTGTTTACGCCGCGAATTCTGCCTTATCACGAGCGATACTTGGCAATGACCCACGAAGAACTCGACCCCCAATTCGCATCCCTGTTTCTCAGTGCCCTTCGAATAATCGGGGTACTGCTCATTTCCCAAAGCCTGGTGCTTGGCGTACTTGCTTATCAACTGGACAGAAAATACGAAAACTGGAGGTGGTATCTCCTGGCCGTGGTGTGGCCAGCGACGTTGGCTACGATAATGATTCTAATGATTAGAATTGGTTTATTCACACCATGGTGGATTGTTGCAGGGCTGCTTGCATTGACCCTACTGGCGCTTTACTCGTCGCGACCATCGAAACAGAGCGAATAGTCTCCAAATTCAGCTTCTTTTTCGGACCGTCATTGTTTCTTAACTATTTGTAAATAATAAATATTTAAATCTGACACCGACATTTATTCAAAATTTTGAATGCTACATACATCATATCTTCGTAAGCTCTCTAGAGTTGGGATCGTTGCCGGACGGCAGAAGATAGTGGGGGTGAGGGAAGCGCTAGGCCTCCTTAACCACATTTGGCCCATTTTTGATGTGATGGAGGCATTCACCATGTACGTACAAGGCCATTCTCGGTTGATTAGCGCTGGATCCTTCATTCCTGAGGAGCGTGTTACTTCTCGGGAGATATTGGAAGCTTTTGATTCCAAAGAACGTTTCGGTATTCCCTACGAGTGGCTCGAGCGGGCTACAGGTATTCGCGAGCGGCGGCGTGCTTCCTCCGACCTCAAACCGTCGGACATGGCGGCCAAAGCAGCGAAGGTGGCTTTGGAGAGAGCGGGAGTTTTGGCGTCGGAGATAGATGTCGTGATCTACGCGGGCATGGTTCGCGATCACATCGAGCCCGCTACAGCCCATCTTGTTCAACACAAAATTGGTGCGTCGTCAGCAATAGCGATGGACATTTCAAACGCCTGTCTCGGATTCATGAGCGGCATGCATGTCATGGATTCCCTAATCGCGACTGGCCAGGCCCGGCGTGGGTTGGTTGTCACGGGCGAACAGGGGTTCCGGTATACCGAAAAAGCATGCAGGATCCTGAAAAATGCGGCGCCCGATGATCGGGAGCGCTTTTACGATCTTGCTGTAGGCATGACCCTGGGAGATGCCGGCGCTGCGGTGATTATGGGGCCAAAGATCGATCCAGATAGGGGAATAATGGGCTTCATGGTCCGTTCTGAAGGTCAGCATCACGGACTTTGCTACTGCGGGGACGTGGACACCGACGGACCGCTGATGACAAAAATTTCGGAAATCGTGACTGAAACCGCACAGATGGTTGCGCCTATGTTCCATCAGTTGATGGGTGAACATCTAAAGTGGGAGCATTCTGACCTCGACTGGTACATTCCGCATCAGGTCGGGATGAGGACGACGAAGCGCCACGCTGATGAGCTTAGATTACCTCTATCAATAATCCCTGTTACCGTTGACTATCTGGGCAATATCATATCTGCCACTATCCCTGTAATATTAGATATGTTATTGAATAATAATGAAATTCTGTCCGGCACAAAACTGTATTTAGCCGGCTCCGGAAGCGGAATCAGCGTAAGTCAGGCAGGCATTATCTGGGATGCGGCATAACATTGGCCCAATGGCCCGATACTTGCAGTGTCTATTCTCGAGATTGCGTCAATAAGATGCAATGATATTATTCAACCAAGGGGGTATCGCAGGGAAGAAAAGCCCCCATAAGCATAATGTAAGGAGATAGGAGTTAGGCGAATATGGAATTCGACTTACCAATTATCTACGCGCTCCCAGCGATAATAGCCTTTGTTTTTAAGGTTATTTTGTTGCTTTATGCCAATGCGTCGAGCTCACAAAGTAAAGTAACGCGACTCTTTGTGATATTTTTGTTTGCGCTCTCGTTGAATAACTTAGCAGAGGTGTCGTTCTTCCTTGCCGGCGGCAAGGACGTAATTCCTGTGCTCCCCCTGAACCTGTACTTCTTATCCGCGTTCGCGGCACTGGCGCTGTTCGTTCATTTGTTCAGTTCATTCGTTTTTGGATCCCTAACAAACGTGAAGGCGACGTTTGGATTGACCGGGTTATATGGTTACGCCGGTGCGCTTGCAGCACTTCTACTCTTGACCCCGTGGCTGATCACGGGATATGCGCCCTTGGGCCACAGCTACTATCGCGTACCGGGGCCGTTGTACTTTCTCTTCGAAATCTTTGCCCTCGTATGTTTTGCGGTGGCAGTCGCGGTATTGATTTATGGGGCCCTGCGCGAATCAGTACATCGAACCCGAATAAAGTGCCAACTGATGCTCGTCGGAATTGCGCCGATGACCATCATCGTCGTTTCCAATATCGCATTGATGCATTACGGAATCACTTGGCTCAATACGCCGATGTTGCTGCCTGCGGCGATTACTTTCTTTTTGGTCATCGCAACGTATGCGATCGTTCAATACAGAATCTTCGACATTCAGTTTTACATTCCGTGGTCGAGCGTCCGGAAACGCAAATCAGCCTTCTACCAGCGCATCCGTTCGATGATCGCGGAGATCGCGGACCTCGATTCACCAAGCCAGCTGCTTGATCGCCTGGCAGATACATTGCGCTGCCCCGTCGCCCTGGTCGGCGGCGACCGGCCGGTGCTGGCGGGCGCCGGCGGTTCGCAGTTCATGGCGGCGCTGCCGCGCGAGGTGCTGGCGCGCTTCGATCACATCGTCGTCGCCAACGAGATCGCCGACCGCTTTCCGGACGCCTACCAGACCATGCAGCGCCACGGGGTCGCGGCGATCGTGCCGTTCTACCCGCACAGCAAGCACGCCTCCGGCTGGCTGCTGCTCGGCGATTCGTTCAGCGAGCAGGTCTATACGCGCCTGGACTTCAAGATGGTCGAGCAGCTGTTCGACAAGATGGCCGACCTGTTCCTCGACAAGCTGCTCACCATGCGCAACGACCTCGCCCAGGCGGCGCGCCAGATCCGCGAGTTCGAGCGGCGCAACGAGCTGGTCAGCGCCAACCTGGCCACGCTCTCCGGCGAGCTCGAGAGCCTGCGTTCCGAGAACACCCTGCTGCGCCGCGAGCAGGCGGCCGACAGCCTGAGCCCGGCGCTCGGCGCGGCCGCCGCCGTGAGCGAGGCGCGCGCGACGCTGCCGCCATCGGTGACCCTGCTGGGGCGCGACAAGGCCGTGCTCAAGGCGCTGCGCGGGCGCTTCCCGCAGGTGCAGAATTACGTCGGCGCGGATTCCGCCGGCTTCCGGCGCCAGCCGCTGCCGGAGGTGGTGGTGGCCTGCGTCGAGGCCGATGACGCGCCCGCCGGGCTCATCGACCTGCTCGTGCACCACGCCCGCGAAACGACCATCCTGCTCTACGGCGCCGGCGCCGCGGCCCTGCTCGCCAGCCAGCGCCAGGCGCTGCGCGGCTGCCTGGTCGAGGCACTGGGTGCGGACACCGCCGTGGACTTGCTGGCCAAGCGCATCCAGGCGCTGGCCGTGTTGCGGCGCGCGACCTTCGCCATCGACGATCCCGACCAGCCCTTGATCGGCACCAGCCTGGTGATGAAGGAGCAGATGGCCGCGGCCGCGCGGCTGGCCGGCTTCCGCGAACCGCTGCTGCTGCGCACCGCCGACCTCGACCAGGCGGTCGCGCTGGCGCGCCACCTGCACGCGCGCAGCGGCGTCGCCGGCGGCTTTGCGGTGATCTTCCCGCACGAGTTGAGTGCCCCGGCCACGGGCGCCGGCACGCTGCTGCCGGAGGCGCTCGCCGCACGCATCGCCGACAGCGCCGGCGGCACGCTGGTGGTGGTGGGTTTCGACATGGTCGCGTATGACATCGGCGCGGCGCTGTCCGATGCCGCCCGCACCGCCGGTGCCCGACTGATCATCAGCACCCGCCCGGACGCCTTCGGCATGGCCGAACGCTACCACCCGATGGTGATCGACATGCCGAGCCTGCGCGAGCGCCGGGCCGACCTGCCGTTGCTGGTCCACTACTTCACGCTGCAGCACAACCTGCAGTCCGGCTGCGGCGCCTATCTCAAGCAGTCCGAGCTCGACGACCTGCTCGCCGACGCCTACCCGGAGGATCTCGCCAACCTCAAGCGCGCGGTGTTCAGCCGGCTCGCCGAGCGCGCCGGCGTGGCGACCCTCGAGCATGGCGTTACGGCCACGGTCGAGGCCGCCGACCGCGGCGACACCAGCCTCGACCGCCAGCTCGAGGCCTTCGAGGCACGGGTGATCGCCGAGACCCTGGAGCGCTGCGGCGGCAACAAGTCCAAGGCCGCGCGGCTGCTGGGGCTCAAGCCGAACACCCTGCACTACAAGATCGAGCGCTACGGGCTCACGACCGGCAAGAAGTCCTGAACGAGCCCCGGAACGACAAAACGCCCGCATCGTGCGGGCGTTTTGTCATGTGTGGTTCGATCAGCGGCGCCGCTAGGGCTGACTTACTGATCCGGCCACTAAATAGTGCGTACGGTGTTCTCCCTCTCCCTCCGGGAGAGGGCCGGGGTGAGGGCCGACGGCTCCGACAAAACCGCCCTCATCCTGTCCTTCTCCCGAAGGGAGAAGGGACCCGCAGGATGTTGCTGTACACTAATTGGCGTTCTCCTCAGTAAGCCTTCTTCTGCGTCGACCCCGGCAGAGCCACGTCCGGGTGCGTCAGATAGGCAAAGATCGCGCCGGCCACGGCCGCCGCCAGGGTCTCGCCCCAGCCCTGCACCTGGGGGCGGAAACCGACGTCGCACCAGAACAGCTTGCCCTCGGCGAAGCGCCCGCAGTGGAAATAAACGCCCTCCGGCAGCAGCGTCAGCGCCGTCTCGACGTCCTGGGTGTAGGGCAGACAACCACCCGGACCGTTCGGATAGCCCAGGTGGCTTTCGATCAGCATATCGGCCTTGCGGCCGGGCTTGCGCAACAGCTTAAGGACGGACTCCCGTAATTCCGGATTCATTCTCTACCCTCCTTGCGATCATTCTTCTTCCTTGCATTTTTGCAAAATGCGGGCCATCTTTCACAGGGTGGCCGCGCCACCCGCCCGCCTGCTTTCCCTCTCGCATTAAAGTGGTCTATGATACCTAAATCGGACGAAACAACAATAATGCTAGCCACTTACCGCGCCTTCTGCTTGTTGTTCCTAGGGCTCCTGCCGGCCGCCTTGGCCTGGGGGAGCGGCAGTCTGTTGCCCCGGGTGCCGGCTGATGCCTTGGGCATGGCCGACGCCAATGTCGCCCTGGGCGACGGCGCCACAGCCCAGATCACGAATCCCGCCGCGATCGTGGATCAGGGCGAAACCGGCACCTGGGTCTTCGGGACCGTCGTCGGCCGGGTCGAGACGAACTACCTGCGCTACGTGGACGCCGGGGCCGCCCTGGCCGGCGCCTATAGTCCTGAGATCAGCTACCCGGTGCTGCCGTTCTTCGCCTGGAGCAGCCGCCTGTCGGACAATCTGGCCTGGGGGCTCTCGTTCGAGACCGTGTTCGGTCTGGGCAGCGACTGGCCGGACCACAGCTTCGACCAGACCCTGGGCTCCACGGTCGACATCGCCCGCGAATCCGAGCTCACCACCCTGCGCTTCGGCCCGACCCTCGCCTGGCGGGCAACCAGCCGGCTCGGCCTCGGCGCACGGGTCTTCGCCCAGGCCGCCGACGCCCGCGAGGAAAGCGACCTCGCCACGGTCGAGGGCAAGGGCCTGTCGGGCGGCTTCCAGGTCGGCGCGCGCTACACCGCCGAGGCCTGGGCGGCCGGGTTGGCCTACACCAGCCGCACCGACACCAAGCTGCGCGGCGATTTCGACACCTTCGCTCCGCTCACGCCCGCCAGCGGCGATGCCACCGCCCATATCCTGCTGCCCGACCGACTGCAGGCCGGCGTGGCGCTGCGGGTGCTGCCGGATGTCTGGTGGGAGGTCGATCTGGACTGGTTGGGGTGGTCCTATGTCAGCGAACTCACCATCGTGCGCGATGACGGGGCTATCCTGAACGCCGGGCGCAACGCGCGCGGCAACGACGACACGCTGTCGGTGCGCACCGGCATCGAGTGGCGTTACCGTCCCGGCCTCACCTGGCGCGCCGGGCTCGGCTACGATCCGACCCCGGTTCCCGACCGTGACGTCAGCCCGACCGCCGGCATGGTGCGCAAGACACGCATCGCGCTCGGCGCGGACATCCACACCGCGGACGGACTCAAGCTCGGCCTGGCCTACCAGTTCATTTACGGCCACGAACGACAGGTGCGCGAAAGCAGCCAGGACGATCTCTCGGGTGTCGGTGACACCAGCGCTTTCGAGGGGAAATATTCGAGCCGCAGCCACGCCGTGGGGATCACGCTGAGCGGGGCGCTGTAGGACCTGCCCAGCGCGGAAGGATGTCCCACCTGCGAAAACAATTTGTGTAGGGTGGGGCCCTGCCCCACCATGACGGCGCGTGAAACGGTAACGACTGGATGAGATCTCCCACTGCTCATTGGTTATTGGTTTCGGCCCAATCAAGAAAAATCTCTAGAATTTCCGCCAAGTTGTAAGGTCCTCCATAGCCCTGAAAGTTGCCGACGTCGACTTTGCAATGTATCCAGTCATCGCCATCCTCTCGTTGAATCTGGATCGTCTTGAACTCGACGTTGTATAGGTACGTGTCTTTGAGCTCGACCTTAACCGACCAACCAGGGTTGTCGATATTGCTGATGTGGACGCCATAAGTATGCTCCCAGTCGCCATTACACATTGAGGCATACAGCGCTGGAGTCGCTCAACAACCGTATCATCTAAGTTCATATGCGTTTGATTCGCCACCAGATGACCAGGTGTCGCGGTTCGAATAGCTAGAGGCAGCTCGCAACGTTCATCCACTCGTCACCCCAAAAGATACCCTCGTACTTCCAGAGCCCAGACTCCTCGCGCCTGTCCACAATGATTCCGTTGTTCGCGTTTTCGGTACATCCGTAAATGGAATCTCCGTCAACCTTTACAAGATCAATGCAATTCTGGAAAAACGGACGTGACATCATGATAAGTGCGCCGACTAGATTGGAACACTGAAAAAATACATGCACTCTTTCTAATCGGAACTCTGGAGCTATCCTGGCAATTTCGGTTCGCGCTTCCCGTTCCGAATTCCATGTTTTCGTTAGTGTTTGCGTGGGGTCATCTTGCCGCCTTTTGTACTCGGTTACGAGCCGCTGCCTTAATGAGTCGCTTTCCTCCAACGAAAGGAAGTGTGCTGACTCCACGGTCAGCGAGGTACTATCCGCAATCTGTTTTGTAAGTTTCTGCAGCTTGCGCTTGCCGGCATTTTTGCGAACCAGCACATTTAACCTAGATGTCTGTTTAGGCTCAATCATTGCTGTGCTCTTAGCCCTTAGTAATTTATTTTCGACTTATCGTTGGAGACGCGCGTTCGACCCATAGGATCTCTTCGCTCCGGAACCTTAGCACGCCAACGCGTCGCAGCGCCCGGCGATGCTGAGCGCACCCCGGCAGCACGCGCTCGACCGCCGCCCAGAAGCGCGGCGAGTGGTTCGGGTGCAGCAGGTGACAGAGCTCGTGAGTGTGGGCTGCTCAAAATTTACTCACTCCGACCCCTTTGGCTCTTACCCCGAATGCAGGCTCTCGGGGTTGGATCCTTCCGGAGTGGATCGACGCCACCGTGTGGCCCACCTTCCCCGCGAAATCGCTTCAGAAGTTCATGCAAGAAGTCATTTTCTCCAGCAAAATATTTTCACGTGATTTATTATGTGATGGTTTTCTCCTTGTACTTCTTCTGATAGTTCATCTCCCCCCCAGCTTGGGGTTTTTAAATGAATGTGTTCTTCTTTCGAGAGTAAGATTTCAAGTTGCTTGATTAACATACGAATACCGTCCTCATCGCCATGAACTTCAATCTGGTCACATTTGATTGCTGATTCAAAAACTAATAGGGGCTTTTCCAAAATTTAATCTCCAAGCGGAAACTTCTTCTTCGAGAGATCTGACCCCCGCGATCTGTTCACTCGGGTTTGAGCGCAATCACAACGTGATTAATTAATTCGCTAGTGTCGGATTGTTTCTCTTCCGTAAGTTCATTCCCAGACCATGCGGGTGTCATAAGATGGACGTGTCCTCCCTTTTCTGCAAGAACTGATAACTTGCGCATTAGAAGTTCTAGGCCTTCCCTATCGCAGAAAATCTCAATCGACTCGTCCTTGGTGTTATGTTCAACGGTTAACACGTCATTGCATCTCGTATTTGCGTTTATCGAGCGGCCCGGTGTAGTCGCGAGGCCGGTTGACATCGACATGGTTGACCCTTTTGGTTGTTTTTGCGCTTCTTTTGTTAATCCCTTCGCAACATCCCCGCATCCTCTCCCAACGTGGTTCTTGTATCGAACATACTCTGACCTTGACTGCCCGGGACCATTGTCTGGGCGTACTTCTATCGTTTTTTTATCTGATTAGCAGAGCCAATTGTTACA
Source organism: Acidiferrobacterales bacterium (assembly GCA_036393295.1). Taxonomy (GTDB): domain Bacteria; phylum Pseudomonadota; class Gammaproteobacteria; order Acidiferrobacterales; family UBA6901; genus DASWHF01. Next base: position 3,246 of record DASWHF010000094.1, on the reverse strand, counting down.
AACACTTCTCCTGTTTCGTCATCACGAATGGCCTTTGCATGCACCGACACGCTACCAAATTCAGAATTCAGCTTCGAATTCCAACTTGCTGCAAGAGCTTCTGCAATCGGCATGGCCTCATCAGTTGACAGTTCATCAAATAGCCCGGTTATTTCAAGCAAATTCATCCAAAACTGCGTTTCGGCAGAGTTCCGACCCTCATTTAATAAGTCTCGATAGCGCCCTGCATCAAACAACTCTGCGACAAAAATCAATCCATCTTTAATCTTGAAGTCGGGCCAGAATAGCTTTGCAAAATAATAAATAAAATCGACAGCTAACCCATGAGTTTTGTATACCGCTCGCAAATAATCGTAGCCAGAGACGACGCGCCCAGCATTGGCAGAAACGAACGAATTGAAATCAAATGACTTTTTATCGTTCATCTCAACCTCCTGGAATCTCATCAGGGCGGGCAGGACGCACACGACCTCTATCGATGAACATACGTCCGTCTGGGGTGACGTTTTTCCCGGCTTCTTTCACATTTGGTCGTGGAATTCCACCATGATCTTGGCCAGAACCACGATACTGTTTCCACGTGCCATCACCATAGTGCGTTGTATACTGACCTTCTTTGCCAGGCTTTTCAATTATCGAATGAGGCCGCCCTTCCGCTTCTTTCAACGGCGCCGGAGGTTCGTTCCTGGCTTTACCGGCCCCCTTTGCAACATCCCCCACTCCTCTCCCAATCCCCCGCGTCACCGCCGCCGGCGCATAGGGAACCACAAGACCGGTCGCGCTGCCGCCAAGGTCGATGCCGGTGTCACGCAGACCGGCGGCGCCTTCCGCGCGGAGGAATTCGTTTCCGGTTACCGTTCCAACCGTGTAAGCGGCACCGGCACCGAGGAGGCGGCCGAAATCATATATGACATATCCCGCATCGACGACCGTGTCGACGGGCACCTGCCCATCCGGATCCACATACCGGTACGGATTGTTATTCCCATACGCGTAGCGGTTGATCGAGTGCAGGCTATCGGGGCTGGGTCCTGTCGGATCGATGCTCAGGAACCGCCCCAGGGTGGGATCGTAGTACCGGGCTTTGGCGTAGACAAGGCCGGTCTCGGGGTCCTGGACGTGGCCGGTGTGCCAGCGGGTGTTGGTTTGGGCGGCCGTTGGCTTGTCGATCCGGTCGCCGTAGGGTTCGTAGCGTTCGCGCCACAGGAGCTGGCCCTGGGCGTCGGTGGCGGCGACCGGGGACCCTAAGGCGTCGGGGTGGGTGTAGCGGGTGGGTGGGGGGAGCGGGCCGGGGCCGGGGGGAAGGCCGAACTGCTGTTTCAGGATGCCGAGATCGGCGAAGTTCACGAAGCCGTCGCCGTTGAAGTCGGCGTCCGGGTCGGTGCCGCCAAAGCGCAGTTTCAGGATGCCGAGATCGGCGAAGTTGACCAAGCCGTCGTTGTTGAGATCCGCATCACAGCGGTTGCCGTAGGTGTCGCCGTCGGTGTTGCGCTGGTCGGCGTTGGCCGCCTGGCGGCAGTTGTCGGTGCTGTCCGGGATGCCGTCGCCGTCGGTATCGGGGTTCTCGGTTTCCGCCACCAGTTGGGTGCCGAGGTAGGCATACTCCTTCTTCCATAAACCGGCGCTGTCGTACTCCCCGAGCAGGCGGCCGTCGAGGGTGTAGACGTACAGGGTTTCGAGGCCGGCGCGCGCGGCGCGCACCCGCAGGTTCCGGCCGTCGTAGTCGTAGTTGGCGGTGGCGGCGCCGGTGACGCTGCGCAGGGTGGCGGCGTCGTCGTAGGTGAAGGTGTAGGGGCCTAAGCGGGTGACGTTGCCGTAGTCGTCGTAGCTCAAGGACAGGCTCTTGTAGCCGGAGACGCTGGACAGGCGGTTGCCGGCGTAGTTGTAGCTCAGGTTACCGAGGCGGGTGCTCATTGCGGTGAGGTTGTCCTGGGCGTCGTAGCCGACGGTGACGTCGCCGGCGCGGGTCAGGCGGTCGACGCCGTCGTAGCTCATTGCCTTGCTGTCGCGGCTGTCGAGGCGGTTGAGGATGCTCACGACGTTGGCCAGGCCGTCGTAGTCGTAGGTCAGGTCGACCGCGTCGGCGCCGGAACGCTGGGTGGCGAGGCCGGCGATCCACTGGCGGTTGTTGAGCGTGGTGGTGGTGATCTGGCCGTTGGCGTAGTCCAGCCGGCGGGGGATGCCGTTGGGGTGGTGGCTGGCGGACGTCAGGTAAGGCGAGGCCGCGGTCGGGCGGCCGAGGTCGTCGGGCGCATAGCTCACGCTGCGGCCGCTCGGGTAGCGGATGCTGGCCAGGTAGTCCAGGCTGTCGTAGCCGTAGTCGGCCGTGAAGGTTTTCCCGCCGACCGTGAGCGTTTCCGTGGTCAGGTTGTCGTTGTTGTCGTAGCTTAGGCTCCGCCGCGCCACGCCGTTGTCGACCAGAGTGAGATTACTGTTGTCGTCGTAGGTCAGTGCCACGTCGGGCGTCGAGCCCGGGTAGTTGATGTCGGTCAGTCGGTTGAGGCCGTCGTAGGTGTAGGTCGTGGTCGACGAGCTCCCGACCCGCCGCGAGGTCATGTTGCCGACCGCGTCGCGGCCGTAGACGGTGGTGCCGGTCTCGGGGTTGGATTCGCTGGTGACGAAGTTGCTGGAGTTGTAGCCGTAGCCGCGGGTGACCGAGCCCTGCGAGATGCCCGTCACGTTGCCGAGGATGTCGCGGTTGAAGCTGGTGGTCATGCCCTCGGGGGCGGTGACCTGCATCAGCATGCGCTCGTCCTGACGATCCGGGTCACCGAAGGAGCGATAGTGGTAGGTGAAGGAATTACCCCGCTCGTTTCGGAGCGAAACCCGATTGTTGGAGTTGTAGCTGTAGGAGCGATTGCTGCCGTCGCCATGGCTCACCGACTCGACCCGGCCCAGCACGTCGGTGCCGTAGCTGTCGCCGCTGCTGGAATCCAGATACGATTGAAAGGACTTGTGTCCCAGCGCGTTGTAGTTGATGTTCTGCGCAATGCCCTCGGTGGTGATCAGGCTCGGCCGCCCGAAGCCATCGAAGGTGATGGCCTGGGAGTATCCGCCGCGCGTCAGGGTCCGCCCGGTGCTGGACCAACTGATACTGATGTTCGATCCGCTCGGCGGACTGATCCCGGTGAGCTGGTTCATGCCGTTGTAGCTGTACGAGGTGGTCTTGCCGCGGCCGTTGGTCTCGGAGGCGATGGTGCCGGTATTGTTGACGCTGCGCGAGATCGAGACCCCGGCGGGATGGCT
>DASWHF010000093.1:0-2409 GCA_036393295.1 Acidiferrobacterales bacterium | reverse complement strand
TACCTCGACCCCGACAACAAGCTGCGCGCCTCGGTCCTGGAGGGCTTCGAGCGGAAGAACACGAAGGACAACACGCCCGCCGTCATCCATGTGCAGCTGGTCGCCGGCGACAGGCTCGAGGTCGACGTCGCCGCGAAGGGCGGCGGCTCGGAGGCGAAGTCGAAGTTCGTGATGCTCAACCCCTCGGACTCGATCGTCGAGTGGGTGCTGAAGACGGTGCCGACCATGGGTGCCGGCTGGTGCCCGCCGGGCATGCTCGGCATCGGCATCGGCGGCACCGCGGAGAAAGCGATGCTGATGGCCAAGGAATCGCTGATGGAGCCGATCGACATGGTCGAGCTCAAGGCGCGCGGCGCGCGCGACAGGCTGGAGGCGATGCGCGTCGAGCTCTACGACAAGGTGAACGCGCTCGGCATCGGCGCCCAGGGCCTGGGCGGCCTCTCGACGGTCCTCGACGTGAAGATCCGCACCTACCCGACGCACGCCGCCAACTTGCCGGTGGCGATGATCCCCAACTGCGCGGCCACGCGGCACGCGCATTTCGTGCTCGACGGCTCCGGCCCGGCCGAGTTCGAGGCGCCCAGGCTCTCCGACTGGCCGGCGGTGACGTGGCAGCCGGACGCGAACGCCAGAAAAATCGATCTGGATGGATTGACCCGCGAGGAAGTTGCATCGTGGAAGCCGGGTCAGCGATTGCTGCTGACCGGCAAGCTCCTTACCGGTCGCGATGCGGCGCACAAACGGATTCAGGATTTTCTGGATTCTGGAAAACCCCTTCCGGTGGACTTCACGAACCGCGTCATCTACTACGTCGGCCCGGTGGACCCGGTGCGCGACGAAGTGGTCGGCCCGGCCGGCCCGACCACCGCCACCCGCATGGACAAGTTCACCGACACCATGCTCGGGCGCACCGGCCTCGCCGCCATGGTCGGCAAGGGCGAGCGCGGCCCGGCGGCGATCGAGTCGATCCGCAAGCACAAGGCCGCCTACCTGATGGCGGTCGGCGGCGCCGCCTACCTGGTCGCCAAGGCCATTCGCAAGTCGCGTGTGGCTGCCTTCGAGGACCTCGGCATGGAAGCGATCTACGAGTTCGAGGTGCATGACATGCCGGTGACCGTGGCGGTCGACTCGAGCGGTGAATCGGTGCACAGCACCGGCCCGGCCGAATGGTCGAGGAAGATCGTTGAGCTGAAAATCCCGGTTACCGCAGCTTGACGAACTGGCGGGCCGTCTGGGCGGTCTTCGCCGCCGGGCTCGCCGCCGGAGCGCATCTCACCAAGGTGCCGCCGGCGCTGCCGATGCTGCGCGAAGAGCTCGGCCTGACGCTCGTCGAGTCCGGCTTCATCGCCACCATGTTCAACGTGATGGGCATGACGGTCGGCATGCTCGCCGGGGTGCTCTGCGACCGCTTCGGCCACAAGCGCCTCGCGCTGACCGGGCTCGCGGTGATGGTGGCGGGAGGATTGCTCGGCGCCGCCGCGCCGGGATTCCGCGCCCTGCTCCTTTCGCGCTTCCTCGAGGGCGTCGGCTTCATCGTCTTCGTGGTGTCGGCGCCCGCGCTGATGACCGCCGCGGTGTCGAGCGTTCGTGACCGCTCGCGCGCGCTCGGCCTGTGGAGCTCGTATATGCCAACCGGCGGGACCATCGCGCTCCTCGCGGCGCCTGCGCTGATCGGCGCCTGGGGCTGGCGCGGGCTGTGGGCGGGCATCGCCATCGCCACGGCGGCGACAGCGATGCTGTTCTGGCGCGCGGTGCCCGCAGCGCCCTACGGCGGGGTCGGCTCCCTGCGCCTGGTCGTCGAGTCTCTCGCGCAGAAGGGGAACCTGGCGATGGCGGCGTTGTTCGCGTTCTACGTCGCCCAGTGGACATCGGTGATGATCTGGCTGCCGACGTTCCTGGTCGACGAGCACGGCGTCTCAACGCGGACGGCGGCGCTGGCCACGGCGCTGATGGTCCTGATCAACGCGCCTGGAAACATTGCCGGCGGCTGGCTGCTCTCGCGCGGGGTGCGCCGCGTCACGCTGGTGGTCGGCGCTTCGGCGATCGCCGCGATCTGCGAGATCGCCATGCTCACTGACGCGCTGCCCCCGGCGCTGCGCTACGCGTCGGTGCTCTTGTTCTCGCTTTGCGTCGGCGTCATCCCGGCGTCGATCTTCGCCGGCCTGCCGGTGCACGCAAGCACGCCCCAGCACATCGGCACCGGCAACGGCATCGTCAACCAGGCCTCGCAGGCCGGCCAGTTCTTCGGCCCCCTGCTGCTCGCCTGGCTCGCCTCGAGCTTCGGCGGCTGGGATGCCGCCCTCTGGGCCATGCTGGCGTTCGCCGCCGGTGCCGCGCTGTGCGGTGTCGCCATCGGCGCCATCGAGAATAGAATCCAGTCATGAGACAAGTTCACATCTGCGAAGTGGG
>DASWHF010000092.1:0-22543 GCA_036393295.1 Acidiferrobacterales bacterium | reverse complement strand
GTTCTGGTCGCCGACGCCGTTGCCCGCCCGTGGTCATTCCGGGTATGTGTGCCGGCACGGGTTCGGCTACAGCGTGTTCGAGCATTACGGAGCCGGTATCTCCTCGGAACTGTTCACCTACGTCGCCATGGATGCACCGGTGAAGTTCGTGGTGGTTAAGCTGCACAACCATTCGCGGCGCCCGCGCCGCTTGTCGCTGACCGGGTACTGGGAACTGGTGCTCGGTGAGTGGCGACACGCGAATCTGATGCACATCGTTACCGAGACAGATCCGCACAGCGGTGCGCTGTTCGCCCGCAATGCCTACGGCCGCGAATGCGCCAATCGGGTCGTCTTTTTGCAGGTCAGCGAGCCGGAGCGCACGTTGACCGGAAACCGCAAAGAGTTCATCGGCCGCAATGGTTCGCTGGCCAGCCCGGCGGCCATGCGCCGCGGCGGTTTATCGGGCAAGACGGGCGCGGGCCTGGATCCGTGCGCGGCGATGCAGACCCGGATCGAACTGGCCGATGGGCAGGAGCGCGAGATCGTGTTCGTGTTCGGCGCGGCCCGCGACACCGACGAAGCGCAGCATTTCATCCAGCGATTCAGCGGACCGGCGCACGCGCGGCAGGCGCTGGAAGCGGTGTGGGAACACTGGAATCGCACCCTGGGCGCGGTGCAGGTGGAGACGCCGGATGCGGCGCTGGACGTGTTGGCCAACGGCTGGCTGGTGTACCAGGCACTGTCGTGCAGACTGTGGGGCCGCAGTGGCTATTACCAGTCCGGCGGTGCCTACGGGTTCCGCGATCAGTTGCAGGACACCATGGCGCTGATCCATGCGACACCCTGGCTCGCCCGCGAACAGTTGATGCGTTGCGCCGGGCGCCAGTTCCTGCAGGGTGACGTGCAGCACTGGTGGCATCCGCCCAACGGGCAAGGCGTGCGCACCCATTTCTCCGATGACTATCTGTGGCTGCCGTATGCCACCTGTCGTTATGTGCTGGCGACCGGGGATACCGGAGTGCTCGACGAGCCAGTCCATTTCCTGGAGGGCCGCGAGTTGTATCCGGAAGAGGAGGCCTACTACGACCAGCCGCAACGTTCGACTGAAGCGGCGAGCCTCTATGAACACTGCGTGCGCGCCATCAAGCACGGCTTGCGTTTTGGCGCACATCAATTGCCGCTGATGGGCTGCGGCGACTGGAACGACGGCATGAATCTGGTCGGTCGCGAGGGCAGGGGCGAAAGCGTTTGGCTGGCGTGGTTTCTGGTCGAGAACCTTGAGTTGTTTGCCGGCCTGGCGCGTGACCGGGACGACGCGACATTTGCCGACCTCTGCAGCGGACAGGCCGCGTTGCTGCGCAACAGCCTCGAGGCCAATGCCTGGGACGGCGGCTGGTATAAGCGGGCCTGGTTCGATGATGGCACACCGCTGGGCTCGTCGGACAACGAAGAGTGCCAGATCGATTCGATCAGCCAGAGCTGGGCGGTCATTTCGGGTGGCGGCGATCCTGCGCGAGCCCGCCAGGCGATGGCTGCGGTGGACCAACGCCTGGTGCGGCGCAATGCGCAGTTAATCCAGCTGCTCGACCCGCCCTTCGACAAATCAGACCTGGAGCCCGGCTACATCAAGGGCTACATACCCGGCGTGCGCGAGAACGGCGGCCAATATACCCATGCCGCGATCTGGACCACGATGGCGTTCGCCATGCTGGGCGAGAGGGACCGGGCGTGGGAACTGTTCGCCATGCTCAATCCGGTCAATCACGGCAGCACGCCCGAGGCGATCGCGCGCTACAAGGTCGAGCCGTACGTCATGTGTGCGGATATTTATGCTGCGCCGCCACACACAGGCCGGGGTGGCTGGACCTGGTACACCGGGGCGGCGGGCTGGATGTACCGGCTGACCGTGGAAACCCTGCTGGGCCTGCAACGGGAAGTGGACCATCTGCGCATTGCGCCGTGTGTCCCTGCAGATTGGGATTCCTACAAAATCCACTACCGCTATCGCGACACCGTCTACCACATCACCGTCAAGCGCATCGGCGAGCCATCGGGGCAGATCACCCGCGTGAGGGTGGACGGCGCCGAACGTCCCGACACACGCATTCCGCTCGTCGACGACCGCCGAGAGCGCTTCGTCGAGGTGGACCTGGGCTAAGGCGTCCTGTGTGCCAGGTAATCGTCAGCATGGTTCCGGATGAAACCGTACTTCACTTCATTTCCTTCGCGAAATATTGGCTGGTGCATTTTACGGGGTGTACCGCGCCGCGTGGACCTGCATGCGCGTGCCATCCGATTGCGGCCAGGCGACGACGGCCGTTCCGTGACCATCGACAGCAACGCTCGGCAGGCCGGCATCATGGCTGTCTTCGGTGTCGACGAATTCCGGCGCAGTCCAGGACGTTCCGCTGGCGAAGCGGGCCGCGAGCACGTTGCGGCGCAGGCCATCCGATTGTTGCCATGCCGCGTAGGCGTTGCCGGCGGGATCGACGGCGATTTCCGGGCGCACGGCATCGCCCCGATCGTCAGTCTCGATCAGCGTCGCGGTTTCCCAGTGCCGAGCACCCGGCGCGGGGTCGAAGCGGCAAGCGAGGATGTTGGTTCGCGTGGCGTCTGACTGCTGCCATACGGCAAATGCGGTGCCGGAGGCGTTCATGGCGATCCGCGGAAGGGTGGCGTCCCCGAGGTCGTCGGTTTCGAGCAGCACGGGGGCGCTCCAGTCCAAGCCTTCGATATAGCGATTGGCGACGATATTGAATCGACCACCGTCGTGGTGCTGCCATACGGCAAATGCGTTTCCGGCGTCGTCGACCGTGACGACGGGGTTTTCGGCGTCACCGTTCAGGGCTATGGACGGTATTTCCGGCTGCGCGGGCGTCGCCGCCGTATCGGTTTCAATGAGCGCAGCGCCGCCCCACTTTCTTGCCGACGGATGGTTGCTGTAGCGGCTCGCATGGATGCTGATTCGTGAACCATCGAAGTGCTGCCAGACGGCAAACGCGGTTCCGGAGTCGTTCATGGCGACGCGGGGCCGGGTGGCGTCGCCGCTGTCATGGGCGTCGAGCAACAGGGGAAGCTGCCAATCCAACCCGTCGATGTATTGGCGCGCAATGATCCTGACGCGGTTGCCATCGAAGTGTTGCCAGACGGCGAAGGCATTACCGTCGTCATTGATTGCAATGTCCGGCAGCCCGGCGTCGCCGTCCAAGTCGATGTCCAGCGAGTCCGGGTCGTCGAGGGTGGCTGCTTTGTCAGTCTCCATCTGCGCCATGCCGCCCCACTGTCCGCCGGCGGCGCTATAACGATTGGAATAGATGCTGGTGCGCGCGCCGTCCGATTGCTGCCATACCGCGAAAATCACGCCGCTCCCATTGATGGCGACCCGCGGACGGGTCGCATCGCCGCTGTCGTCGGTTTCGAGCAGTTCCGCCGGCTGCCATCCGCTGCCGGGTGCATAACGGCTCGCGTAGACGTCGATTCGCCCGCCGTCGGATTGCTGCCACACGGCGACTGCGACGCCGGTGGCGTTGGCGGCGACCTGCACGGCGGAGGCATCGCCCAGACCGTTGGTGAGCAGTGCCGGGATGGTCCAGCCCGAGACGTCAGGGGGCGAGTCCGTCGTGCTGGGTCGGCTGGAGGAACCGCAGCCGGCGAGGACAGTGATCATCGCGGCGACGGCGACGCCGCGCGTAGCGTTCGCGAAATGGAATGACGTCACCATGATCTCCCCCGAACGACCCCTTAAAGATATTTTAGTATTTTTGTCGGAATCGCCATTGTTGCGAGGCGTTCCGCGTCGTTTGTATTGCCGCCTGCGGCTCCCGTCGGCGGCGTTGCGCACCCGGGAAATAGGATACACTCGGTCGAACGTGGAAGTACATACCCCGGCCGACAAGCGTGGATTGTCAGATTTTCCGACACCTGCCGGGTGTCCCGGATTTGGAGCACCGGCGGCCGAGAATGAGTCAAACCGAGATCGATGAGCAGTGGATGCGCCAGGCGCTGGCGCTGGCGCGCCGTGCCGAGGAGGCCGGCGAGGTGCCGGTCGGCGCGCTGGTGGTGCGTGGCGACACGCCGCTGGGCGAGGGCTGGAACCGCCCGATCGCCGGCCACGATCCCACGGCGCACGCGGAGATCCTGGCGATGCGCGCCGCCGGGCAGCGGCTGGCAAATTACCGGCTCACCGGGACCACGTTGTACGTCACCCTCGAACCCTGTCCGATGTGCGCCGGGGCGATGATACACGGCCGGGTGGCGCGGGTGGTGTACGGCGCCCGGGACCCGCTGGCGGGGGCGGCCGGTTCGGTATTCGATATTCTGGGGGCGCCGAGCCTCAACCATCGACCCGAGGTGGTGGGCGGGGTGCTCGCCGAGCAGTGCGCGGCGCTGCTCAAGGATTTTTTCAGGCTGCGCCGCTCATAGCGCCGGCACCAGGAGCTTGAGCGCCTCGCGGTCGCGCAAGGCCTCGCGCTCGTCATCGAGCTTTTTGAACACTTCATAATAAGTACGAATCCGATCGACGTAATGCACCGGCTCGTAGCCGCGCGCGTAGCCGTAGCGCGTCCTGCTGTACCAGGCGTGCTGCGCCAGCAGCGGCAGGTTCGCGCGCACGTCGGCCCATTTGTCGGGATCGCCGCCGCGCGTCTGCGTGATGATGCGCGCGTCCTCGAGATGGTTGATGCCGACGTTGTAGGCGGCAAGCGCCATCCAGGTCCGGTCCGGCTCCGGGATGCGCGCCGGCAGCCGGTCGATGCGCGAGCGCAGGTAGCGTGCGCCGCCGCGGATGCTCTGCTCGGGATCGTTGCGGTCCTTGACGCCGACGTAGGCGGCGGTGTTGCGCGTCAGCATCATGATGCCGCGCACGCCGGTCGGCGAGACCGAGCGCGGGTCCCAGTACGACTCCTGGTAGGCGAGCGCCGCGAGCAGCCGCCAGTCCAGCCCGTGTTCGGTGGCGCTTTCGCGGAACCAGGCCTCATAGGGTCCCAATCCCTGCTCGACGCGTTCGATGAACGCGGCGATGTTGATCGGATTGAAGCGCGACGCCGCGCCGTAGTATTTCTCGATCAGCGAGGCCAGCGCCCCGGAGTTGCGCAGCGCTTCCATGTAGGCGACCGCCTCGCGGTAGAGGCTGTCGTCGTCGCTCAAGGGAAACGCCCAGGCGAGCGGCTCGGGCTGGCTGACATTGAAGGCCACCTCGAGCGTCGGATAGAACTGGCGGATGACCGCGACGATGTTCGAGTCGGCGATGCTGTAGTCGAGCTGCCCGTCGTTGACGCGCAGCAGCAGCTCCTCGGTCTCGACCTCGTCGTTGACCGTCCAGCTCAGCGTCGGGTGCAGCAGGCGGAGCTGGTTCAGGCGCTCGACGTAGCTGCTGCCGGCCACCACCTCCAGGCGGCCGGCGCCGAGATTGCCGATGCCGGCCGGCGCCGGCGTGCCGCGGCGGTAGACGAGCTGCTGGCGGATTTCCTGGTACGCGGGCGCGAAGCGCACGCGTTGGCGCCGCGTTTCGGTGACAGTCAGGCCGGCGGCCGCCAGGTCTCCCTGGCCGCGGGCGACCATCGGGATGATGTCGGCGAACCGGTTGGGCGCCACCATCTTGAGTTTTACGCCCAGCCGGTCGGCGAAACCCTTGGCCATTTCGTATTCGATGCCGGTGGACCCCTCCGGGCCTTCATAATATGTCGTCGGGCTGTTGCGGGTCAGGACCACCAGTTGGCCGGAGAACCTGACGGCTTCGAGTTTGTCGGCGGCGAACGGCGAGCACGAGGTCAAGGCCATCAGGCAGTAGACCGCCGCGATCGGACGCAGGGGGCGGGGCGGTGGCGGGCGGTCGGTTCGCATAGCTACTTGAATTATATCCGACCCGGGGTTGTCTCGGCTGCCGTCTCCACGTAAGCTACGCGGCCTTACGGAGAGGTACCGAAGCGGTCATACCGGCGCAGACTCGAAATCTGTTGGGGGCGTAAGCCCCACGTGGGTTCGAATCCCACCCTCTCCGCCAGATCAATGAAAAAGGGGCCCAGCGGGCCCCTTTTTCATTGATGCGTCAAAGGCGGATTCGAACCCACGTGGAAATAATAGTCTTCGAATCCCGAAGTGGACGGACCCACAAGTGCCGCGAAGCGCACGGATGCGCGAGAGCGGCCGAAGTGGACGGATCCACAAGTGCCGCGAAGCGCAGGACGCGCGAGAGCGGCCGAAGTGGACGGATCCACAAGTGCCGCGAAGCGCAGGACGCGCGAGAGCGGCCACCCTCTCCGCCAGATCAATGCAAAAGGGGCCCAGCGGGCCCCTTTTGCATTGATGGGTCAAAGGCGGATACGAACCCACGTGGAAATATCAACCCTGCCAGCGCAACGCCAGGCCGTGCTGACGCAGCATTTGCAAGGTCGGGTTGAGGCACTCGTCGACGAAGCTGCGGCGCACGGGGTTGGTGCGCGCCAGGCGTTGCCAGTGGCGGCCGGGTGTCAGTCCGGCGCGTTCGTAGAGTTCGGCGCGCGGGAAGTAGAACGCATCGACGAACTGTTGCAGCACGCGCCCCAGCAACGGACGCAGCAGCCGGCGCCGCCAGGCGGGCACGAACGGCAGGCGCGCCTCGAGCACCGCGCGCGCATAGGCGATGTGCCGCGCCTCGTCGACCACGTGGTGGGTCGCGATCTCGAGGATCACCGGACAGACGCCCTCGGGATGGCGCCGCAGATATCGATTCAGGCGGTCCGGCACCTCCTCGCCGATCAGCACCGCCAGCCAGAAACCGATCGAGTCGAGCGGCGCATGGCGGCCGAAGTGCTCGGCAAACCCCCGGCGCGGGCCGGATCGCGCCGGCGTCGCCAGGCCGCTGCGCTCGATGAGCTCCAGGAACATCAGGCTGTGTCCGGCCTCTTCGCGCAGCTCGTGCAGGCGGTACTTGAGCTCGGCACGACTGCCGCCGGCGCGCGCCATCGAGCGGGTGATGCGCTCCATGAACAGGCCCTCCAGCCACAGCCCGGCCTCGATGAAGTTGAGAAATTCGTAGTGCGACAGGCGCCGTCGCCGGTCTTCCGGCAGCGCCATGAAGGCCGGCACCGCGTGCAGGGACAGGGCCGCGGGCGGCAACCAGTAGCGGTCGTGGCTGAGGCCGTCCCAATGGATGCGCGCCACCGGGTCGTGGTAGGGGCTGCTGTTGCGGCTCAGCTGGCGGACGAGGCTGACGGAGGCTGGGCTCGGCATCGGCTGAATTTCCGCGTGTGGGCTCGGCGCGACCCGCCGATCGGCCGCTCCCGCGCATCCCTGCGCTTCGCGGCACTTGTGGGTCCGTCCACGTCGGGGCCGATTATACTCCGTTGCACCGGGCGTGCGAGTGGTTTACCCTTGCGCGCTCCTTCCTGCCCCGCGGCGCGGGGCCGTTCTTCTTCGGAGAGGTGTCCGAGCGGTTTAAGGAGCACGCCTGGAAAGTGTGTGTACGTTAACCCGTACCGAGGGTTCGAATCCCTCCCTCTCCGCCATCCTGAAAACGGGGCCGTCAGGCCCCGTTTTCGTACTACACGAGGGAGGGGTTCGAACCCGCTCATACTTCGAATCCCGACGTGGACGGACCCACAAGTGCCGCGAAGCGCACGGATGCGCGAGAGCGGCCTCCCTCTCCGCCATTTCCGAGCCTTCAACTTGTAGGCGGGGCTTCCAGCCCCGCCGTGCCGGGGTCGATCGAACCTGCCACGCCGCTCCGCCAGGCTGTGCCGTCGGCGGCGGGGCAGGATGCCCCGCCTACAACAATTGATCCGCGTTTACCCGACCGACCCGCGCAGGTAAACTGGCGCCTGGAATACGGCGGTGAAGGTCGGCCCCCCGCGCGACGACAGGTTGTGAACCCGGTCAGGTCCGGAAGGAAGCAGCCGCAGCAGCCGGCGGGTGCACGGGATCGGCCGGCCGGATCCGCCACCCTTATACTGAATCCTTCGACGATGCAGAGCCTACCGTCATGAGTTACCAGGTCCTGGCGCGCAAATGGCGCCCGCGGCGTTTCGCCGACCTGGTGGGGCAGGGGCATGTGGTGCGCGCCCTGACCAACGCGCTGGATCACGACCGCCTGCATCACGCCTTCCTGTTCACCGGCACGCGCGGCGTCGGCAAGACCACGATCGCGCGCATCCTGGCGAAATCGCTCAACTGCGAGGCCGGCGTCAGCTCGCAGCCCTGCGGCCAGTGCCGGTCCTGCACCGAGGTCGACGAGGGGCGCTTCGTCGACCTGATCGAGGTCGATGCCGCGTCGCGCACCAAGGTCGACGACACCCGCGAGCTGCTCGACAACGTCCAGTACGCGCCGACACGCGGGCGTTACAAAGTGTATCTCATCGACGAGGTGCACATGCTCTCCGGGCACAGCTTCAACGCGCTGCTCAAGACCCTGGAGGAGCCGCCGCCGCACGTGAAGTTCCTGCTCGCGACCACCGATCCGCAGAAGCTGCCGATCACGGTGCTGTCGCGTTGCCTGCAGTTCAATCTCAAACGCCTGACCGCCGCGCAGATCGAATCGCAGCTCGCGGCCATTCTGGAGAAGGAGGCGATCGGTTTCGATGCCGCGTCGGTGAAGCTGCTGGCGCGCGCCGCCGACGGCAGCATGCGCGATTCGCTCAGCCTGCTCGACCAGGCGATCGTGTTCGGCGGTGGCAAGATCGTCGAGGACGAGGTCCGCGAGATGCTCGGCAGCGTCGACCGCACTTTGCTGACTCGCATGCTCGACGCGCTGATCGCGGCCGACGCGGGTGCGGTGCTCCAGCTGGTTGCCGAGGCGGCGGAGCGCAGCTTCGATTTCGACGCGCTGCTGCAGGACCTGCTGCTGATCCTGCACCGCCTGGTGATCGCCCAGGCGGTCCCCGATGCGATCCCCGATGGCGAGGAGCGCGCCGAGCTCGCGGCGCGCGCCGGCGCGTTGTCGCCGGAGGACGCGCAGCTCTATTATCAGATCGGCCTGATCGGCCGCCGCGATCTGCCGCTCGCGCCCGATCCGCGCACCGGCCTGGAGATGACGCTGCTGCGCATGCTCGCCTTCCGCCCGGGCGCCGAGAGCGAGCCGGCCGGCGAGCGCCGGCCGGCGACCGTGGCCGTGCCGGCGCCGGCGGCAGCCGGCGCCGCCGCGTCCCCGCCGCCGGCCGTGCCGCCGGCCGTGCCGGTGGCTGGAGCGGCCGCGGCACCGGCCGGGTCGGCGGACTGGCCGGACATCGTGGCGACGCTGAAGCTCAGTGGCCTCACGCGCGAACTGGCGAGCAACAGCGTGCTCGAGGCGCGCGACGGCGACGACTGGCGCCTGGCGGTCGCGCCGGCCTTCGGCCACCTGTTGAGCAAGGAGCGCCAGCAGGCCTTGAAGCGGGCGCTCGAGGAACGTGTCGGCGGCCCGCTCGAGCTGACGATTCGCGTTGCCGAAGCCGAGGCGCCGACGCCGGCCCAGGCGCGGCGCGAGGAGCAGGAGCAGCGCCAGCAGGCCGCCGCCCGCGCGATCGCCGAGGACCCGAACGTGCAGGCGCTGCAGGAGGCCTTCAACGCGCGCGTCAATCCGGCGTCGATCCGGTCCAAGGTATAGCGCGCTTGCCACGGACAAGACCGGTAAATTCTGCCACGGGGGACACGGGGAAGATTGTCGGGGTGCTCCGGGTTGAGTCGGA
Source organism: Acidiferrobacterales bacterium (assembly GCA_036393295.1). Classification (GTDB taxonomy): domain Bacteria; phylum Pseudomonadota; class Gammaproteobacteria; order Acidiferrobacterales; family UBA6901; genus DASWHF01. The sequence goes on along the minus strand of DASWHF010000092.1, from coordinate 12,923 downwards.
GGGATCTTTAACAGTGTTGTTCCCCGTGACCCCCGTGTTCCCCGTGGCGCAGTCAGCATTTCGAGGAGTGATGATGAAAGGTGGTCTAGGCAATATCATGAAGCAGGCGCAGGCGATGCAGGAGAACCTGCGCAAGGCCCAGGAGGAGCTCGCCAAGGTCGAGGTGACCGGCGTCAGCGGCGGTGGCCTGGTCAGCGTCATCATGACCTGCCGGCACGACGTGCGCCGCGTCGAAATCGATCCGGACCTGCTGGGGGACGACAAAGAGGTGCTCGAGGACCTGATCGCCGCCGCCGTCAACGACGCGGTGCGCAAGGCCGAGAAGGCCAGCCAGGAGAAGCTCTCCGGGCTGACCGCCGGGCTCGGGATCCCGGGCCTCAACCTGCCGTTCTAGGCGATGAGCGACACGCCCGCGATCGAAGGCCTGAAAGAGGCGCTGCGCCGGCTGCCCGGCGTCGGGCCGAAGAGCGCGCAGCGCATGGCCTTCCATCTGCTCGAACGCGACCGCGACGGCGCGCGCCGCATCGCCGAGGCGCTCGGCATTGCGCTCGAGCGGGTCGGTCACTGCGCGCGCTGCAACAACTTCAGCGAGACCGAGGTGTGCGCGCTGTGCGAGTCGCCGCGCCGCGACGCCGGGCTGTTGTGCGTCGTGGAGTCGCCGGCCGACCTGGCCTCGCTGGAGCAGGCCGGCGTGTACCACGGGCGCTATTTCGTGCTGATGGGGCATCTGTCGCCGCTCGACGGCGTCGGCCCCGAGGAGCTGGGGATACCGAAGCTCGAGGCGCTGCTGCGTGCCGGCGGCGTGCGCGAGCTGATCCTCGCGACCAACCTGACGGTCGAGGGCGAGGCAACCGCGCACTACGTCGGTGAGCTGGCGCGCGCCCTGAAGCTGCGCGTAACGCGCATCGCGCACGGCGTGCCGCTCGGCGGCGAGCTGGAGTATACCGACCGCGGCACCCTGGCGCGCGCCCTGAACGAGCGCCGCGAGGCCTGACCGCGGCGCCGGACGCGACAAGAATGCCAACAACGAAGAACCACTGACAGGAGGAACTGCCGTGCAAGCCACTTCCGGAGCCGATGTCTTCTTCGTACTCATGGGCGCGATCATGGTACTCGCGATGCATGCCGGGTTCGCGTTTCTCGAGGTCGGCACCGTGCGCAGGAAGAACCAGGTCAATGCGCTGGTGAAGATCCTCGCGGATTTCTCAGTGTCGACGATCGCGTATTTCTTCGTCGGTTACGCGGTCGCCTACGGCATCAGCTTTTTCGCCGGCGTGCCCTTGCTCGGGGCCAAGAGCGGCTATGAGCTGGTGAAATTCTTCTTTCTGCTGACCTTCGCCGCCGCCGTGCCGGCGATCATCTCCGGCGGCATCGCCGAGCGCGCCCGGTTCTGGCCGCAGGCGGCGGCGACGGCGATCATCGTGGCGTTCGTGTATCCCTTCTATGAAGGCATCGTCTGGGGCGACCGCTACGCCGTGCAGGCGCTGATCGAGTCGAGCTTCGGCGCGCGCTTCCACGACTTCGCCGGGTCGGTGGTGGTGCACGCGATGGGCGGCTGGCTGGCGCTCGGCGCGGTCATCATGCTCGGCGCGCGTCGCGGGCGCTACACCGCGGACGGCAAGGTGGTGGCGATGCCGCCGTCGAGCATTCCGTTCCTGGCGCTCGGCTCCTGGATCCTGGCGGTCGGCTGGTTCGGGTTCAATGTGATGAGCGCGCAGGGCCTGGAGGCCGTGACCGGCGTGGTGGCGATCAACTCGTTGATGGCGATGGCCGGCGGCGTGCTCGGCGCGCTGGTGGCGGGCCGCAACGATCCGGGCTTCGTGCACAACGGCGCGCTCGCCGGGCTGGTGGCGATCTGCGCGGGCTCGGACGTCGTGCATCCGATCGGCGGACTGATCATCGGCGTGTTCGCGGGCGCGTTGTTCGTCGTGGCCTTCGTGCTGACCCAGAATCGCTGGCGCATCGACGACGTGCTGGGCGTGTGGCCCCTGCACGGGCTGTGCGGCGTGTGGGGCGGCCTGGCCTGCGGCGTGTTCGGCCAGCAGGCGCTGGGCGGCGCCGGCGGCGTATCGTTCATGGCGCAGCTGGTCGGCACCGCCGGCGGCGTCGGCATCGCGCTGGCCGCCGGGCTCGCGGTCTACGGCGCGCTCAAACGTACGGTCGGCATCCGCCTGACGGCCGAACAGGAATATCAAGGCGCCGATCTGTCGATCCATAAGGTCGGCGCCAATCCGGAAGAAGAGCAGACGCATTGACGGACGGCCGCCGGCCCTCGACCCCGACAGCCGTACCGCGGCGTTGAAGACATGAATGCCGAGCGCAGCGACGAGGCGCTGATGCTGGCCTACCGCGACGGCGACGCGCAGGCCTTCGAACGGCTCTACCGGCGGCACCGCGGCGGGATCTACCGCTACCTGCTGCGCCAGTGCCGCAACCCGGCCGACGCCGAGGAGCTGTTCCAGGACATCTGGATGAACCTGATCCGGGCGCGTGCGCGTTACGAGCCGCGCGCGCGTTTCACCACCTATCTCTACCAGCTCGCGCACAACCGCCTGATCGATCACTTCCGCCGCCGCCGGCCCTCGGACCCGGGGCCGGAGCCGGCGGGCGAGGCGGAGCCCCCGTCCTGGGAGCGGTTGCCGGCGGCGGAGGCGGACGGCCCCGAGCGGCGCGCGGCGTCGGCGCGCCAGGCACAGCGGTTGCTCGCCGCGCTGATGTCGCTGCCGGCCGAGCAGCGCGCGGCCTTCCTGTTGCGCGAGGAGGCCGGGCTGTCGCTGGCCGAGATCGCCGAGGCGACCGGCGTCAGCGCCGAGACCGCCAAGAGCCGGCTGCGCTACGCCGTGCAAAAATTGCGGCGCGCCCTGGGCGCGTCGCCGGACGAATGACCATGGCAAGACGCGGAAGCACACCGGAAGACGACGGGCTCGATGCCTACCTGCGCGGCGGCTCGCGCCTGAGCGACGCCTACCGCGACCTGCCCGGTGCCGAGCCGCCGGCGGCGCTGGACGAGGCCGTGCTGGCGGCGGCGCGCGCCGCGTCCGGCCGCCGTCGGCGCCTCGTGCACGGCCCGTTCGCCGGAAGCTGGCTGGCGCCGGCCGCGGCCGCGGCGGTGGTCGTGCTGGCCGTGGGTCTGACGCTGTTCGTGGTCGATCGCAGCGGCGCGCCGGTTCCCGGGGAACTGCAAGGCGAGGACCTGGCGCTGCCGGCCGCACCACCGCCGGTGTCCGGTCGGACGACGAAGGAGGAATCCGCCGAATCGCGTGTGCCCGCCGCGAAGCGCCAACACGAGCTACGCGAGCGGCGGGATGCGGCCCCGGCCGAACACCGGTTCACCGTCGAGCCGGCGCCAGCCGCCGCCGCTCCGGAGATGGAATCAGGCGTCCGGAAGTCTGCACCGGCGGACGAAGCCGACTGGCGTGCCTCGCCGGAAGCCTGGCTCGCGCACATCGAATCGCTCAAGCGCGCCGGACGCGCGGCCGAGGCGGAGGCGAGCCTTGCCGAGTTTCGCCGGCAATTTCCGGATCATCCGGCGAGCCGGGTGCCGGCGCAATGATCGGGGTCCTTCGCCCATGGCCCGCCTGAGTTCCGCACCGGACCGTCCGCGCGCCCGCGAGCTGGGGGCGCTCCGGCGCATGATCGGCTTCCTGCGGCCGTACCGCGCGCGGGTGGCGGTCGCGGCGCTGGCGCTGCTGGTGGCGGCCGGCACGGTGCTGGTCATGGGACAGGGGCTCAAGCTGCTGGTCGACCGCGGTTTCGCCGGCGGCGATCCGGCGCTGCTCGACACGCTGCTGGTCGCGCTGCTCGCGGTGATCGTCGCGCTGGCGCTGGCGACCGGCGTGCGGTTCTATATGGTCTCGTGGATCGGCGAGCGCGTCAGCGCCGACATCCGGCGCGCGGTGTTCGATCACGTGCTGCGCTTGAGCCCGGGATTCTTCGAGGTGACGCGCACCGGCGAGGTGCTGTCGCGCCTGACGACCGACACCACGCTGCTGGAGACCGTGGTCGGTTCTTCGGTGTCGGTGGCGCTGCGCAATCTGCTGCTGCTGATCGGCGGCGGCATCATGCTGGTGGTGACGAGCCCGAAGCTGACCGCGCTGGTGCTGCTCGGCGTGCCCTTGGTGGTGGTGCCGATCCTGGTCTACGGCCGGCGCGTGCGGCGCCTGTCGCGCCAGAGCCAGGACCGCATCGCCGACGTCGGCGCCTACGGCGACGAGGCGCTGCACGCGATCCGCACCGTGCAGGCCTTCGGCCACGAGGACATCGACCGCGAGCGCTTCGGCGCGCGCGTCGAGGACGCATTCGGCACGGCGCGCCGGCGCATCCGCCAGCGCGCGCTGCTCACCGCGCTGGTGATCCTGCTGGTGTTCGGCGCGGTCGGGATCATTCTCTGGATCGGCGGGCACGACGTGTTGCGCGGTGACTTGAGCGCCGGCGAGCTCTCAGCCTTCGTGTTCTACGCGGTGCTGGTGGCCGGCTCGGTCGGCGCCATCAGCGAGGTCATCGGCGACCTGCAGCGCGCCGCCGGCGCCGCCGAGCGGCTGCTGGAGCTGCTCGCGACCGAGCCGGCGATCGCGCCGCCGCGCGATCCGCGCCCGCTGCCGTCACCGCCGCGCGGCGAGATCCGGTTCGACGCGGTGCGCTTCTGTTATCCCTCGCGCCCCGACACGCCGGCGCTCGACGACTTCACGCTCGACATCCGTGGCGGCGAGACCGTCGCCCTGGTCGGTCCCTCCGGTGCCGGCAAGACCACGGTGTTCCAGCTGCTGCTGCGCTTCTACGATCCGCAGCAGGGCGCGATCCGGCTCGACGGCGTCGACCTGCGCACGGCCGACCCGCAGGCACTGCGCGCGCGCATCGGCCTGGTGCCGCAGGAGCCGGTGATCTTCGGCGCCGACGCCTGGGAGAATATCCGCTACGGCCGGCCGCGGGCCGACGACGCCGCGGTGCGCGCCGCCGCGCAGGCCGCGCACGCCGAGGAGTTCCTCGCGCGCCTGCCGCAGGGTTACGCGACCTTCCTCGGCGAGCGCGGCGTGCGGCTGTCCGGCGGCCAGCGCCAGCGCATCGCCATCGCGCGCGCGATCCTGCGCGATCCGGCGGTGCTGCTGCTGGACGAGGCCACCAGCGCGCTCGACGCCGAGAGCGAGCGGTTGGTGCAGGAGGCGATCGACCGGCTGCTCACCGGCCGCACCACGATCGTCATCGCCCACCGGCTGGCGACGGTACTGAAGGCGGATCGCATCGTGGTGCTGGATCAGGGCCGGGTGGTGGCGAGCGGCACGCACCGCGAGCTGCTCGCCGAGGGCGGGTTGTACGCGCGGCTTGCCGCGCTGCAGTTCGGCCTCGGCCGGGCGCCGGCGGACGCTCATAGCGTCCGGTCGAGAAACTCCTGAAAAGCAAGATCTGCCACGGGGGACACGGGGAGCACGGGGAAAACAAGAATTAGTTCCCCGTGCTCCCCGTGTCCCCCGTGGCTGAATCGAACCTTCGTTGGTTCGCGACTCCGAAGGTGGGGCTTTAACGCCCCGCCTACCGGATGAAATGTTTTCTCTGCGCCTTGGTGTCTCTGCGTTGGGTTTTTTAGCGAGCCGTCAGCCCGCGACCAGCTTGTTGATCTTGGCCGCGCAGATGAAGTCGTTCATCGACAGGCCCTTGATCGCGTGGGTGCTGTAGCGCACGTGGCAGCGCTTGTAGCCGACCTCGATGTCCGGGTGATGGTCCTCGCGGTGCGCGATCCAGGCGAGCGCGTTGACGAAGGCCATGGTCTCGTAATAGTTCTTGAAGGTATAGGTGCGGCTGATCCCGGTGGCGTCGGCGTTCAGCTCCCAGCCGGCGGTCTGGGACAGCAGATTGCCGGCGGCGGCGCGGTCGAGCGGCGCGACGCCGCCCTCGCAGGGTTTGCATTGCTGTTGGGTCAGATCGCTCATACGGCCTCGCAGATCATTTGAACTTGTAGAAGTTGTCGTTCAGGAACTTGACCAGGTCGTTCAGCTGGTCGTCGGAGAAGCCCTTGTCCAGATTGCTGTTGCACAGCTCGACCTGCTTGAGCAGGCCCTCGGCCGATTTGACGCGGCGGTCCGGCCGGGTATAGACCTCGGTGCCGTGGCAGCCGCCGCAGCTTTGGGCGTGCAGGGCCCTGCCCTGGACGGCGTCGCCGAGCAGCAGCAGCGCGGCGCCGGCGACAAGCGGAGTGGTGACGAGCAGCAGGGCGACGCTCAGGCGGATGATCATATTATTTCTCTCCGGGACGACGGGCTCAGGATGCCAGCGCCTGCAGGTGGCGGATGCGCGCCGGCGCCGGTGGATGGGAATCGTAAAACACCGAATGCAGCGGATCGGGCGTGAGCGTGCTGGCGTTGTCCTGATAGAGCTTCACCAGGGCATCGATCAGCGCGCGCGCATCGGCCTGCTCGGCGGCGAAGGCATCGGCCTCGAACTCGTGGCGGCGCGAGCCCCAGGCGAGCAGCGGCTGCAGGAAGAAGCCGAATACCGGCCCGACCATCAGGAACAGTAGTAGCGCCACATGCGTCGATGGCCGGCTCACGCCGAGGCCGGCGTAGAACCACGGCTGCCCGATCAGCCAGCCGAGCAGCGCCAGGCCGGCGAGGCTGGCGGCGAAGCTCAGCACGATGCGCTTCAGCACGTGGCGGCGCTTGAAGTGGCCGAGCTCGTGCGCCAGCACTGCCTCGATCTCCTTCTCGCGCAGCGACTTGAGCAGGGTGTCGAAGAACACGATGCGCTTGGCCTTGCCGAAGCCGGTGAAATAGGCGTTGCCGTGCGCCGAGCGGCGCGAGCCGTCCATGACGTACACACCGCGGCTCTTGAAGCCGGTGCGCTTGAGCAAGGCCTGCACGCGCTTGCGCACCGCGGCGTCCTTGAGCGGCGTGAACTTGTTGAACAGCGGCGCGATCAGCGTCGGGTAGGCCCACAGCATGAGCAGCGTGAAGCCGCTCCACAGCAGCCACACGTAGAACCACCACAGCCCGCCCGCGCTCTGCATGAGCCACAGCACCGCGAAGGCCAGCGGCGCGCCGAGGATCAGCAGCAGCGCGAGCTGCTTGACCAGGTCGGCGGCGAACAGCGCCGGCGTGGTGCGGTTGAAGCCGAAACGCTCCTCGATGTCGAAGGTCAGGAACAGGCTGGCGGGCAGGTCCAGCAGGCCCATGATGAGGAAGGCGGCGATCAGGAAGGCCGTGCCGGTGACCAGCGGGCCATAATGGAGATCGCGCAGCCAGCCGTCGAGCAGATCGATGCCGCCGCCGAGCGTCCAGCCGACCAGCAGCAGCGCGCCGATCGCGCCGTCGACCAGGCCGAAGCGCGTCTTGGCGACGGTGTAGTCCGCGGCCTTGCGGTGGGCGCTCGGCTTGACCTTGCCCTGGAACGGACGCGGCACGCGCGCGCGATGCGCGCGCACATGGCGGATGTGGCGCAGACCGAGCCAGATCTGCAAGCCTAAGCCGGCCACCAGGGCGGCGAGAAACAGCTGCGAGAAACTATTCATGTGTCCGGGATGTTATGATTGGGCCCGGATCGAGTTTAACGCAAGCCTGAGCGGGAGAAAACGCATGGCGCAAGACGCTAATGCCCTGGTGTGGATAGACCTGGAAATGACAGGGTTAAATCCCGACAGCGACCGGATCATCGAGATCGCCACGATCATCACCGACAGCGACCTGAACGTCGTGGCCCAGGGACCGGTCCTGGCCGTGCACCAGCCGGACGCGGTGCTGGCCGGCATGGACGAGTGGAACACCCGCACCCACGGCGCCAGCGGCCTCGTCGACCGCGTCAAGGCCTCGACGCTGAGCGAGGCCGACGCCGAGCGCGAGACCCTCGCCTTCGTCCAGCAATACGTGCCGAAGAACAAGTCGCCGCTGTGCGGCAACAGCATCTGCCAGGACCGCCGTTTCCTGGCGCGCGGCATGCCGCAGCTCGAGGCCTGGCTGCACTATCGCAACCTCGACGTCAGCGCCCTCAAGGAGCTGGTGCGGCGCTGGCGCCCGGAGCTGTGCAGCGGTTTCGAGAAGCGCAATACCCACAAGGCCCTGGACGATATTCTCGAGTCGATCGCCGAGCTCAAGTATTACCGCGAGCATTTCCTGCGGCTCAATTAACGGCACCGGCGGCGGCTTTGGTGGTCTAAGGCTTCAGGCCAATCAGGGAATGGAGGACGACCATGAGCACGGAACATACCACCCCGGAGCATGATACCGGCCGCAAGACCGGGCGGACCGGCGACGAGCGCCGCGAGGAGCTGGCCGCCTTTGAGCGCCTGCGGCACGACGTGCGGCGCATCCTCGGCGAGGTCAAGGACAGCGTCAACGCCGACACCATCCGCCGGGCGGTCGACGAGGCGAGCGCCGAGCTCAAGAAACTCGGCAAGTACACCAGCGAAACCGTCAACAAGGTCGCGGACGCCGTGAAGAAGGACCTGGCCGGCGGCATCGAGAAGATGGGCCCGAAATGGGAGGCCTTCACCGAGAAGTCCACCGACGTCTTCAGCGTCTGGCGCGACCGCGGCAGCCGCTTCCTGGCCGACGCCTCGACCGCCGCCGGCGAGTGGCTCACCCAGCTCGGCGGCCGCCTCAAGGACCAGACCTACCACACCGGCGAGATGACCGCCGGCGGCAGCTTCAAGTGCACCGCCTGCGGCGAGCTAACCCTGCTGCCGCGGCCCGGGCATGTTCCGCCGTGTCATCACTGCCAGAAGACCGAGTTCCGGCGGGTTTGACGTTGTACCTTTTCCGCTCGACGGTGCTCACTGAGCACCGCCTCGCGGCTGGGCGACGAGCCGCCGATTGCGCACATACATGCGTGTTATGGGATTGCGGCTCCAAGGTACCCCGCAGTGTGGAAACATCAAGTAGCAGAAAACGTAGAGATAATTCCTCTTACCGTCGCCCTTATTGACTCAACGCGTTCCGCATCTATCATTCTTCTACTGGGACATAAGATCAAATTCGGCTCGGTGACAAAGTCGTCGTGACGCAGTGCGCGAAGGTTGACGCTGAATCTATAACAATTCCAAGTCACGACCCCGAAACAAGCCACCGTTTCCGCAGTAAAGGGGGCAAATCGTTCCATGTTTCAACCTCTATCGGACGCGCTCGGTCGTGGCCCGCGCGCGGCAACTATTTCCTCCATTTCGTTAATCTTCACTGCGGGCCTTTTCCTGGTGTCGGCCTCACCCGTGGCACAAGGCGCCACGCCGCTCACCTCTGTCTGGTTTGCCGATCATGGTAATGCATTCGGCCTGGACCGTGACGGTTTGGTGCTGCAGACCATCCCGCTTCCCTATGAAACGACCGACCTGCAAATCGATCCCACAGACCGGTCTCTGTGGGTTCTGTCCCACAAGCATGTCCTGAAGTACGATCAAAGCGGTACGCTGCAAATCGAGAAAAAGTGGTCCGATATTTCGCCGCAGTTCCCGGATCCACAGTTCTCCGCGTTCGATCCCTATGGCCGCACGCTTTGGGTGGCCGCGAATAAGACGCTGATTCGTCTGAACCAGTTCGGTCAACGTGTCTTCAGCTGGAATAGTACAGACCCCATCGATTCCATCGCCATCGATATGGATGGGAGTCTTTGGGTTTTGTCCAATAAGCAATTGACGAGGCTGACCGCCGACGGCCAGGCCCTTGCCGCCATCGACGTGTCAGATCTGCTCCCTGGGGCGAACCGCATCGTGGTTGACAACGTTCGCGGCGTCTTCTGGCTCGCGACGAACAATTCGCTGAGAGTATGGCAACAGAACAGCACCAGTCCGCCACTCCCGCCGGTTCCGATTGTCGACGCATCGGGAATTCAGCACCTGGCACTCGATACCTTCGACGGATCGCTCTGGGTGGCCACCAACGAGGCACTACGGCGATTTGATCGAACAGCCACCCTCCAGACGACTGTGCCGATACCGTCCTCGTGGAAACCGTTGCAACGTATTGCCGTCGATCCCGCAACGAAAGTCGTCTGGATCGGCACCAAGAAGGCGGTTTTTCGTTACGCTATGGCGGTCTACGCCTTCGACTGCGAAGTGCCGGTATCCAATGTGCTTCAGGCCTTAACGGTGATGCCCACCGTCATTCGGCCCACGCTGTCCATATTCTCTCCTCGCAGTGGTCTATTGACCAACAATGCGCGTCCCCCGGTTCAATTGACTCTGGGCATGGAATGCGGAGATTTGGCCTGCGATCTCGGCCAGGAATACATTGCCAGCTTGAATCTGACCGTTGGACTGAATGGCATTTCCATCGGTGACCGTTTCACACGGTCCGGCGTAGAAGCGAGTTATCTGCCGACGTTTGCGCTTCCCGAGGGCGACAATTCGGTCAGCGCCCAGGCGGTCGACAACTTCGGGCATACCTCAGCAATAGCGACCAGCCGTTTTGTCATTGACACGCAACCGCCACAATTCTTGTCGATTTCCCCCAAGGATAATACGACCGTCTCGCTCGAGAACGTGGTGGTCCTTTCGGCGAGCATCGACGATGCCACCGCAACGCTCGTACTGGAAGATCAAGCGACCCTGGGCGCCATGATCGTCCGGTCCGGACCCAGAGACTACGCATACAGTATTCCCTTGGCGGTTGGGCTCAACACATTCATCCTCAGGGCGACAGACCCCGTCGGCAATCAAGCCAGCCGGACGGTTCGTGTCACTTATGAGCCACCCATCGTCCTGATGCCGGCGCTCCCGCCCAGCGGGGCTACCGTGACCCAACCGATGTACACGGTCACCGGTGTCATCAACGCACCGCCGGGAACGGTGGTGCTGGTAAACGGCATTGTGGCAACAGTGAATACTGATGGAACCTTTACAGCGACGATTCCTTTAGTGCCGGGGGAAAACGTCATTACTGTCGACGCCGCGACACCGGACGGGAGTTATACCTCGTCCAACACCTTCACGATCACATTCGACAACACCGGTGGTTCGCCACCGGACGACCCGCCGCCATCGCAGATGGGCTGGGGGCCACTAGTTCCGATTCACGTCGATGAGACTAGAGAGGTTTACTACACGAGCATCTCGGCGCTACCGAACGATAATATGGCGGCGCTATGGGGCGAAATAAGCGGTTGTTGTGGTCCGGCAAGACCCTGGTTTCGCCTGTATGACAAGGATAGTGGATGGCAGGCACCTCTGCCCATTGATATCGGCACTTCCCGCCGTGCATGGCCGGATAGTTTTGTCGCGGATAAGAGCGGTAACCTGACGGTGATCTGGTTCAAAAGGGATGATACCAATCCGACCGTGCGGCCATACACGCTGTGGCTGAATCGGTATGAGCCCGACAAAGGATGGACGGCGCCAGTGCATTTGACCGGAGGGCGGTTCCAAACTCGCGAATACCAATCGAGCATGGCGGTCGATGATGCCGGGAACGTGACGATCGTTTGGCAACAGTGGTACTTCTCTGTTGCCGATGTTTACGCGGCGCGCTATGAGCCTGGAAAAGGACTGACACCTCCCGTTCCCCTTGAGAACAAAACTGCATACTCTGATAACATCCGTATTGTGGGCGATTCACAGGGTCGCGCAATCGCAATTTGGATCGAAAGTACCCAGAACAAACTACAAATCTGGATGAACCAGTACGTGCCAGGAGTGGGTTGGGGCACCGCCGAACCGTTCACTGAGCCGTTCCCCGCGCCATACACACGTATCCTGTATGACGTCGTCATGAATCGGGCAGGCGATGCATTCGTCGTTTGGCAAGACGATACCCTTGCGGTTTGGTCCCGTCGATACACGCCGTCAGGGGGCTGGGAAGATCCGTTTCAGATCATCAGCAGAAGTGAGAACAACTTCTGGACCGACAACGCGGCAAACCTAGCCGTTGATGACGCCGGAAACGCGACGCTCATTTGGAAAGGTATAGGAGCGCCCAACGTTCAGGGCACACCAATATGGAATCGCCACTACCGTGTTGGCCAGGGCTGGCTCCCGGCAGAGACGATTGGAAATCCTGTCGCCTACGAGAACTCGCGGCAGCTGGACGTGGCCTTCGATGGCCTGGGCAACGCGTTCGGCATCTGGGGTACGACGTATTCGTCAACACCTGGCGGTGATTTGTACCCAGACACTTCGAGCATTTTTGCCAACCGTTTTGAGCCAACACGTGGGTGGTACGGGGTTATCGCGCTGATGGAGCAATCGAACGCACGATTGATCGAAGACTACCCGCTTATTGATGCGGATCAATCTGGAAACGCGATGGCGCTGTGGAGACAACAGGCTGCGTTCCAGGGGTATACGGATTATCGGCTTCTATGGACACGCCGTTACTCGGCGAATGGTGCGTCCCCGTCAAAAACAGTACCAGTTGTAACGACACCGCCCCACGTTACCGTCGAAGCCACGGGGCCGCTAACGGCCGTCGAACTCGGTGTTGCTCAGGCTTTTGATGCAACTGACGGTCCGTTGACAGCGACGGCGGACAATACCGGGCCATTTGGGGTCGGTGTGAACTACGTGGTATGGACTGCTAAGAACTCGGCCGGCGCAACCGGTGGTGCAGTGCAGCGCGTCATTGTGACCGACAAAACGCCACCCGCGTTAACTGTCCCGCCGCCCATTACGGTCAAGGTCGACGATCCATCGCAACTGCCCATCGCGCTAAATATCGGCCAAGCCACAGCCACCGATGCGGTCGGGCCCGTATCGATCATCAACAATGCGCCCGCTAAGTTCAACTTAGGTACTACTATCGTCACCTGGACGGCTGGAGATGGGAACTACAACGCGGTATGGGGCACGCAAGCTATTACGGTCGAGTACACGGGCGACGTGTTCGTTCGGATCAGTTGGCCGACCGATGGCAGTGTGATGGGGTCGAGCAGTGTGAATATCGTCGGCGACTATTTCGGTCCTGTCAACATGGGCGTGTCGGTTAACGGCGTCACGGCCAGTTTGGACGGAGGGC
>DASWHF010000091.1:0-17056 GCA_036393295.1 Acidiferrobacterales bacterium | reverse complement strand
CATCATTGTGCTGGCCATGCTGGCGGTCTACGTCATGACGCGCTGGCTGGCGCGGCGCGACCGGTTTCTGCCGGTGTTCGTGATGGTGCTGACCTTGACGCCGTTCTTCACCGTGGTGCACACGCTGGTGATGAAGCTGGCCGCGGGCGCTGCGAGCGTCACCGCGCAGTGGGCGCTCTTCGTGCTGTTCTACGTCGTGCTGCTGTGGTTCCTGGTGGCGGTGTTCCGCGGGCTGCGGGCGCTGGCGCCGATCAGCGTACCGCGCGCCGTCGGTGCGGTGGCCGCTTACATCGTTGTCGCCATCGTTCCGGCGACGCTGTTCGGTCCGGTCGATTTTTTCAGGCAAACTTATGAGCGAACCGGGGCGCAGGCACCGCGCATTGACGCCGAGGAGCTGTTCTACGCCCAGCCGGCGCGGCTGGCAAGTGCGCAAGCCGCGTTGCGGCGCCAGCGGCCGGGCGTGGCCGATCTCTATTTCGTCGGTTTCGCGCCCTACGCCTATCAGGATGTATTTCTGAAGGAAGTAAGAACGATTCGCGATCTGTTCGACGAGCGCTTCGACACGCGTGGACGTTCGACCTTGCTGATCAATCACCGTACGACCATGAACGATCTGCCGCTCGCGTCCGCCAGCAATCTGGCGCGGATGCTGCGCCACCTCGGCCGCAGGATGGACACCCGCGAGGACGTGCTGTTCCTGTATCTCACCAGCCACGGTTCGTCCCGGCACGAGCTCTCGGTGCAGTTCTGGCCCCTGCCGCTCAACGACGTCACACCCGAGACGCTGCGCCGCGCGCTGGACGAGTCGGGGATACGCTGGCGCGTCATCGTGATCTCCGCCTGCTACTCGGGCGGATTCATCGAAAAGCTGCGCGACGATCATACGCTGATTCTCACCTCGGCCCGCGCGAACCGCGAGTCCTTCGGCTGTGAAGCCGGCAACGATTTCACCTATTTCGGCGAGGCGATGTTCGGCGAGGCCTTGCGTGACACCGTCTCGTTCATCGAGGCCTTCGCCGGAGCCCTGCGGCGCATCGATGAGCGCGAGCGCCGGGAGCGGCTCACGCCGTCCGAACCACAGTTGCACGCGGGCGCGGCGATCCTGGACAAGCTCGCCGCGATCGAGCGGCGGCTCGCGAGGCGTCAGCCGCCGGCGCTCGCCGGCGACGGCCGCGGATCGACGCCGTCCGCCGGACAGGAGGCGAGCTGTGAGCAGACGCGTTGTTGACATCGACCGTGCACGACCGCGGGTCGCGGTGCACAAGTTCGCCTCCTGCGACGGCTGCCAGCTCGCCTTTCTGAATCTCGGTGAGACGCTGCTGACGGTCGCCGGGCTGGTCGAGTTCGTGCACTTCGCCGAGGCCGGTCCGGTCGATCCGGACGCCGAGGTCGACATCGCCTTCGTCGAGGGCAGTGTCGCGACCGCCGAGGACTGCGCGCGCATCGCGCGCGTGCGGGCCCGCAGCCGCTACCTCGTCACCATCGGCGCCTGCGCCACCGCCGGCGGCGTGCAGGCACTGCGCAACCTGGCCGACGTCGGCGCCTGGCGCGATGCGATCTATGCCTCGCCGCAGTACATCGACAGTCTCGCGGTATCGACGCCCATCGCCCAGCACGTCAAGGTCGATCTGGAACTGTGGGGTTGCCCGGTCACGAGCCGCCAGGTGCTGGCGGCGCTGCGCGCCCTGCTGTTCGGCGTGGCGCCGGTCGAGGACGACGACAAGGTCTGCCTGGACTGCAAGCGCCGCGGCCGGGTGTGCGTGATGGTGGCGCAGGGCATCGCCTGCATGGGGCCGGTGACGCGCACCGGCTGCGGCGCGATCTGCCCGAGCGTCGGGCGCGACTGCTATGCCTGTTTCGGCCCGGCCGAGAACATCAATACGCCGGCGCTCGGGCGCTGGTTCGAGGGCTTGGGTCTGGCGCCGTCGGCGGTGGCGCGCAAGTTCCTGTCCATCAACAACGGTGCCGCGCCGTTCACCGAGGCCGGGCTGCGCTGGCGCGCGCGCGGCGCGCCGGACGGCGAGGCATGAGCGAAACACGCAACATCGCCATTCACGTCCCGGTGCTGGCGCGGGTCGAGGGCGAGGGTGCTCTGCATCTCGACGTGCGCGGCGGGCGCATCGAGGCGCTCAGCTTGCGCATCTTCGAGCCGCCGCGCTACTTCGAGAAATTCCTGGAAGGCCGCGACACCGCGGAGTTGCCCGACCTGGTCGCGCGCATCTGCGGCATCTGTCCGGTCGCCTACCAGATGAGCGCGGTGCACGCGATCGAGGCCCTGTCCGGCATCGATCCCGGCCCGTGGGTGCGGGCCATGCGCCGCGTGCTGTACTGCGGCGAGTGGATCGAGAGCCATGCCCTGCACATCCATCTGCTGGCGGCGCCGGATTTCCTCGGCTACGACAACGCCATCGCGATGGCGGCCGCCCACAGCGAGGCGCTCCGGCGCGGGCTGCGCCTCCAGGCCCTGGGCAACGACATTATCCGCCTGCTCGGCGCGCGTTCGGTGCATCCGGTCGGCGTGCGGGTCGGCGGCTTCCATCACGCGCCGGCGCCGGACGCGGTGGCGGCGCTGCGCGCGCGCCTCGAAGCGTCCATGCCCGAGGCCGAGGCGCTGGTGGCCTGGACCGCGCAGCTCGCCTTGCCCGAGAGCGATCAGGATTTCGTCAGCGTCGCCTTGCGCCACGACGCGGAATACCCGATGAATGCCGGCCGCTTGGTATCGGATCGCGGTCTCGACATCGACGCCGCGGAATTCGACCGGCACTTCGAGGAGCGCCAGGTCCCGCATTCGACGGCGCTGCACTGCCGGCTGCACGGCGAGCCCTATCTGGTCGGTCCCTTGGCGCGGCTCAATCTCAACGCCGACCGCCTGCCGGCCGCGACGCGCCGCCTGCTCGACGCCGCCGGCCTGCGGCTGCCGAGCCGCAACCTGTACCACAGCATCGTGGCGCGCGCCCTCGAGCTGCATGCCGCGCTGGTCGAAGCCGTGGCGCTGCTCGCCGACTACCGGGCGCCCGGGCGCCCGTGCACGGATGCGCCGGTGCGCGCCGGCATCGCCTACGGCTGCACCGAGGCGCCGCGCGGCATCCTCTGGCACCGCTACGAGCTCGACGCCGGCGGCCTGATCCGCGCCGCGCGCATCGTGCCGCCGACCAGCCAGAACCAGGCGCGCATCGAGACCGATCTGCGCGCCGATCTCGAGGCCTTCGGGCTCGACCGGCCGGACGATGCCTTGCGCCGGCGCTGCGAGACGGTGATCCGCAACTACGATCCGTGCATCTCCTGCGCGACCCATTTCCTGGATCTGCGCGTCACGCGGAGCTGAATCGTGGACACCTCCTGCTGCGTGCTCGGCATCGGATCACCGTTTGGTGACGACCGGCTCGGCTGGGTCGCGGCGGAGATGCTGCGCGGGCGCGACGGCGGACATGCGGTGCGCATCGACACTCTCGACCGGCCGGGCGCCGCGCTTATCGAGGCCTGGCGCGATGAGCGCGTCGTGATACTGATCGACGCCGTGCGCTCCGGCGCGCCGCCGGGGACGGTACATCGAATCGGCATCGAGGGATTGACGGCAGGCGGCGCGGCGCTTTCGTCCCACGCCTTGGGCGTCGCCGGCGCCGTGACGCTGGCCCGGGCGCTGGCTGCGCTGCCGGCGGAGCTGTCGTTCTACGGGATCGAGGCCGATCCGAATTGGGACGGGGAGGATCTCAGCCCGCCGGTGCGCGCCGCGCTGCCGGCGTTGATCGAGGAGATCGCCGAACTGACCCGGGGGACCGTACAAGCAACTCCGTCAACGCGCGGAGCGTCTAAATGAAGCATGTAGGGTGGGGCCCTGCCCCACCAAGCGCGCGGTCGGTGGGGCAGGGCCCCACCCTACGGCGCTGAAGTTCATTGCGAGGCCCGCGCAACGGGCCGTGGCAATCCGACCCGAAGGGTCGTTGCGAGGGCGCGCAGCGGGCCGTGGCAATCTCCGTGAGAGGCTCAGGACTTTAACGGAGCTTGCTTCGTCGCTTCGCTCCTCGCAATGACCCTTCGCGCCGCGCAATGCGGGCGTCAATCGAGATCGCGCGTCTTGTCACGCTCGATCATGGCGTAGGCCGAGTGGTTGTGGATGGACTCGAAGTTCTCCGACTCCACGATGTAGGCGTCGATGCGCTCGTCGGCGTTGAGCCGGGCGGCGACGTCGCGCACCATGTCCTCGACGAACTTGGGATTCTCGTAGGCGCGCTCGGTGACGTACTTCTCGTCCGGGCGCTTCAGCAGGCCGTAGAGCTCGCAGCTCGCCTGGCTCTCGACCAGGTCGATGAGGTCCTCGATCCACACGAAGGTGTTGGTGCGCACCGTGAGCGTCACGTGCGAGCGCTGGTTGTGGGCACCGTACTGGGAGATTTCCTTGGAGCAGGGGCACAGGCTGGTGACCGGCACGATCACCTTGATGGTCATGACATCGTGCCCGTCGTGGATCTCGCCGATGAAAGTGACCTGGTAGTCCATCAGGCTCTTCACGCCCGACACCGGCGCGGCCTTGTTGATGAAGTACGGGAAGCCCATCTCGATGTGGCCGGTGCGGGCCTCGAGGCGCTCGCTCATCTCCTGCAGCATGTTCCGGAACGACTCGACCGAGATCTCCGGCTCGTGGCTGTTCAGGATCTCGACGAAGCGCGACATATGCGTGCCTTTGAAATTGTGCGGCAGCTCGACGAACATCGCGAAGTTGGCGATGGTGTGCTGCACGCCCTGGCTGCGGTCCTTGACCAGCACCGGGTGGCGGATGTCCTTGATGCCCACCTTGTCGATGGCGATGTGGCGGGTGTCCGGCTTGTTTTGGACGTCGGCGATGGGATCGAGCCGAGGGCCGCGGGCGATGGATGGCTTGTCCGTCGTTTCCGCGATTTCGACGACCTTTTTGGACGGTTTCACGTTCATGGGTTCACTCCGGTCCTGATACGCCACATCGCGGGATAATACTTGAGTAAGCCGGTCAAGTTTATGCGGACTCGGCCGCTTTTTCAAGACGCAAGGGCGCGACCTGCAGGATCGCGCGTTTCACCGAAGCCGCGTCGAGACCGCACTCGGCGAGCAGTTCGTCGCGCTCGCCGTGTTCGATGAAACGATCTGGCAGGCCGAGGTTGAGCCGCGCCGGCGGCAGGCCGGCGGCCGCCAGGACCTCGTTGACCGCGCTGCCGGCGCCGCCCCGTACGGTGTTCTCTTCGAGGGTGACGAGGGTCGTATGGCTGCGCGCCAGCTCGCGGATCAGGTCCTCGTCCAACGGTTTGACGAAGCGCATGTTCACCACCGTCGCATTGAGCGACTCGCCGACCTTGAGGGCGGTGGCCACCAGGCTGCCGAAGGCGAGCAGCGCAATGTGGCGCCCGCGGCGCCGCACTTCGGCCCGGCCGACCGGCAGCGTGTCCAGGGTATCGTCGACCGCGACGCCCGGACCGGCGCCGCGCGGGTAGCGCACGGCGCTCGGGCCGTCGAGGCGGAAAGCGGTGCTCAACATCCGCCGGCACTCGTTCTCGTCGGCCGGTGCCATGACCGTGATGTTCGGCAGGCAGCGCAGGTAGGCGAGGTCGAAGCTGCCGGCGTGGGTCGGGCCGTCCGGGCCGACCAGGCCGCCGCGATCGATCGCCAGCATCACCGGCAGGTTCTGCAGGCAGACGTCGTGGATCAGCTGGTCGTAGGCGCGCTGCAGGAAGGTCGAGTAGATCGCCACCACCGGTTTGAGGCCCTCGCAGGCCAGGCCGGCGGCGAAGGTCAGCGCGTGCTGCTCGGCGATGCCGACGTCGAAATAGCGGTCGCGATACTGTTCCGAAAACTTCACCAGGCCCGAGCCCTCGCGCATCGCCGGTGTGATGCCGATGAGGCGCGGGTCGGCGGCCGCCATGTCGCACAGCCAGTCGCCGAACACCTGGGTATAGGTCTTGCCGCTCGGTTTCTTCTCCATCTTGCCGGTCGCCGGGTCGAAGGGCGTGACGCCGTGGTAGACGCAGGGATCGCCCTCGGCCGGCTTGTAGCCCTTGCCCTTGCGCGTGACCACGTGCAGGAAGCGCGGGCCCTTGAGCTCGCGCAGGTTGCTCAAGGTCTTCACCAGCGTGTTCAGATCGTGGCCGTCGATCGGCCCGATGTAGTTGAAGCCGAGCTCCTCGAACAAGGTGCCGGGCATGATCATGCCCTTCATGTGCTCCTCGGCGCGCTTGGCCAGCTCCCAGACCGGCGGGATGGTGCTGAGCACGGTCTTGCTGCCCTCGCGCACCGTGGCGTAGACCTTGCCCGACAGGATGCGGGCCAGGTAGTTCGACATGGCGCCGACGTTCGGCGAGATCGACATGTCGTTGTCGTTGAGGATCACCAGCAGGTTGGCGTCCATGTTGCCGGCGTTGTTGAGCGCCTCGTAGGCCATGCCGCCGGACAGCGCGCCGTCGCCGATGATGGCGATCACGTTGCGCGCCGAACCGGCGCGCGCCGCCGCCGCCGCCATGCCGAGCGCGGCGCTCACCGAGGTGCTGGCGTGGCCGACGCCGAAAGTGTCGTATTCGCTCTCGGCGCGGCGCGGGAAGCCGGCCAGGCCGCCCGCCTGGCGCAGGCCGCCCATCAGCTCGCGGCGCCCGGTGAGAATCTTGTGCGGGTAGGTCTGATGGCCGACGTCCCAGACCAGCCGGTCCTCGGGGGTGTTGAAGACATAGTGCAGCGCCAGCGTCAGCTCGACCGTGCCGAGGCCCGCGGCCAGGTGGCCGCCGGTCTTGCTGACCGTCCCGATCAGGAAGCGCCGCAGCTCCTCGGCCAGGGCCGGCAGCTGGTCGGCGTCGAGCCGGCGCAAGTCCGCGGGGACGTCGACCTGGGTCAGCAACGGGTACTCGTTTTGCGCCAGCATCAGTGCGTCCGGGAAATGACCAAGTCGGCGAGTTGGATCAGGAGCTTGGCATTATCCCCCAAACCGGCGAGGCTGGCGAGCGCCCGGTCACGGTGCTCGCGGGCCAGGGTCTTGGCGCCGGCCAGGCCCAGGAGCGCCGGGTAGGTGGGTTTGGCCCGGCGCAGGTCGCTGCCCTGGGGCTTGCCGAGCGTGGCGGTGTCGGCCTCGATATCGAGGATATCGTCGGTGATCTGGAAGGCCAGGCCCAGGTGCCGGGCATAGGCGTCGAGGTCGGTGAGCGTCGCCTTATTAAGGTCTTCCCGCGCCAGGGCCCCCAGCACCACGGCGGCGCGGATCAAGGCGCCGGTCTTGCGGGCATGCATGTCCTCGAGTTCCGCGAGGCCGAGCGGGCGTCCCACGGCCCCGAGGTCGATCGCCTGGCCGCCGGTCATGCCGAGCGAGCCGGTGGCCTCGGCGAGCCGGGCGAGCATGGCCAGGCGCCGGGGTGGCCCGATGGACAGCCGCGGGTCGGCGGCCAAGGCCTGAAACGCCAGGGTCTGGAGGGCGTCGCCGGCCAGGATCGCGGTGGCCTCGTCGTAGGCGCGATGGCAGGTCGGCTTGCCGCGCCGCAGGTCGTCGTCGTCCATGGCCGGCAGGTCGTCGTGCGCCAGCGAGTAGGCGTGGATCAGCTCGAGCGCGCAGGCCGGCGCGTCGAGGTCGTCGGCCGCGGCGCCGACCGCCTCGCCGGCGGCGTACACCAGGCAGGCGCGCAGGCGCTTGCCACCGCCCAGCACCGCGTAGCGCATGGCGGCGTGCAGGCGCTGCGGGGGCTCGGCGGCGGGCGGGAGAAGCCGGTCGAGCGCGTGCTCGACGCGTTCGCGCGAGCGCGCCAGGAAATCTTCGAGCGCGGTCAAGACTCGTCGGGGGGTTCGAAGGGCTCGGTCGCGGCGACCGCGTTGTCGGCCATCAGCTTCTCGACGCGCTGTTCGGCCTCCTTGAGCCCCTGCTGGCAGGTGCGGGTGAGTTCGATGCCGCGCTGGAAGGCGGCGAGCGCCTCCTCGAGGCTCTGGTTGCCGCTCTCCATTTTTTCCACCAGCTGCTCGAGCTCGGCGAGCGCCGCCTCGAAATCCGGTTTGGCCGCTTTCTTTGCCACACAACCTCCGTCAGGGATAGCACGACACGCGGCCCAACGCTAACCCCAAGCGCCCTTCGGCGTCAATTCCGCCGCATCAGGGCCCGGTTTCGAGCGTCGCGATCTCGCCGAGCGCCTTGCGCATCTCGGCGATCGTCACGTGCCGCGGCAGCGACGCCGGGTCTTCCAGATGCTGGCAACTCAGACGCAGCACGTCGGGCTGGCGGTCTGACCGCAGGTACAGCTCGGTGGTCCACATCATGTAACCCGGCGTCGCGTCGGCGCCGACCTTCAGCGCGGCCAGGTAAGGACCGGCGGCGCCGGCGTGGTAGACATCGGTGCGCACCCGGGAGACGGTGAAGCGATCCGGCTCGATGCGCCGCGCGACGTCGCGCACCTGCCGCAGCTCGATGACGCAGTGCGCGTGGTAGCGGTCGAGCTCCGGCGGCGGCGTGACGCGGCCGCCCTGGATATAGGCGGTGGCGCGATGCGCGTCGACGGTGATGGCGGTATTGAGCGTGAGTGTCGCGCCCGTCAGCGCGGCCGACTCCGGGCTGACGGCGCAGGCCGGCAGCACGATGACCGCAAGCGGGATTAACCGGGCGCACCGCAGGAAGTCTCGACGGTTCATGGTGGCACCTCGCGATGGATCGGGGGTGCGGCCATCATAAGGCGCGGGTCGCGGCCGTCAAGCGGCGCGGGCGCGTCATTCCCCGCCGCCCGGCGCGCGGGCCAGCAGCCGCGCACGCACCTGCCCCATGACGTCGACCAGCGGCAGCAGGTCGCCGAGCGTCTCGCCCTCGACGAGTTTGATATGCGTGGCGTCGGCGTCGAACTGGCCGAAGGTCGGATCCACGGCGTGCCAGCGGCCGTCGACCAGGCTTTCGGTCCAGCTGTGGTAGAGGAAGCCCTGGAGCTCGGGTGCATACACGAGGCCGTTGACGACCCGGGTCGGTATGTCGAGCGCGCGCGCCAGCGCGGCGTACAGATAGGCATGGCCCTGGCATTCGGCGCGCCGCGTCTCGAGCACGTCCAGGGCGCTGAACGCGTCGACCGGTTCCTGGCGGATGTTGGCGCGCAGCCAGGCGAGCAGGCGCCGGATGCGCTCCGCCGGTGTGGCCGCATCGGCGGCGATCTCCCGCGCCAGCGCCTGGATGCGCGGATCCGCGGTCGGGACGGCGAGGGTCGTCGCCAGCCACGGCGCGAGGTCCGCGCCGTCGGCCGGCGAGGCGGTGCGGCGCAGCGTGCAGACCGCGCCGGCGTCGCGCGGCACGCAGCGCTGGCGCGCATCGGCCGGCGGCAGGCCGGCGGCGTCGAGGCCGTCGAGGGCGACTTCGAGATAATCGAGCTCGCGCGCCCCCGGCAGCGGCCGGTCGAGCGCCACCCGGCTGAAGTCGAGCAGCGCATCCTGCTTGTTGAGGCTGGCCAGCGCCAGATAACGCTTGGCCTCGCGTTCGGTCTCGAGGCGCGACAGCAGCACACCGTTCAAGGCCATCTCGAACAGCGCGCGGCCGCGCGTGTCGATCCAGGTGCGGGTGCGGTGACCGTGCAGGCGGGTCTCGACGCGGAACGCCTGGCCTTGGAACAGTGTGCTGCGCTCGAAGGCGCCGATCTCCTGGCGTACCGGCGCGAGCCGCTGCGACTGGCTGTCGTACACCGGGTAGTCGTAGCGCCGGCCGGTCTCGAGACCGTGCAGCGCGGGGTACAGGGCGACCGCGGACATCGGGTAGACCGGCGCGGCGAGCGGCAACTGCTGCCGCTCGATCCGCCCGCCGCTCGCGATGCGGACGTCGAGCCCGGTATCGCGCACCGCGCCGTCCAGCTCCAGCCGGTTGCCGTCCATGTCGTGGCGATGCCGGAAGCGCACCAGGGTCAGGTCGGCGTTCACCACGTCCTCGGTGACGAACAGGAACTTCTTCTGCAACCCGAGAAACCGCAACGTGAGCGCGGCCTCGCCGCGGACGACGTAGCGGCCGGGCTCGTCGGCGAGCGGCGCGATGACCACATGCGAGAAACCGGTCTTGACGCCGTTGAACAGGTAGCCGGTCCAGAACTCGCGCTGCGGCAGGCTGTCGAGCGTGTAGCGCGGCGGCGGCTCGGGCGGCGGGCCGGCGTCGTGGAAATAGCGTCCGCTGCAGCCGGCGAGCGCTGCCAGGAGCAGCCCGAGGCCGAGCAGGCGCATGCGGATGCCGGTCGTGGAAGCTTGGGGCATGGGTGGCATGATCGGGACGTCGGTGCCGGGGAGTGCGGGTAATCTTACACGTCCGACATCCCGGTCCAAGCGCGAACGCATCATGATCCGTGGAATATTAGAAAAGAGTGAAACACTAAGGTATTGTTTTCCAGCCGGACTGCGGGAGAAAGGGTGTCTCAGGGGTCGGGCGAACGGCGCGTGGTGTAGCGCATTCAGTTTCCCGGCTAAGCCATTGATGTACGGAGTGCCGGCATGCGTGTCGCGCGGGCGGTTTGTTATTTTGCCTCCCGGAGGGTAAATTGCCTTGTTAAGGGGAAGCAGTATCGTTCAGTGATAACTATAAAGCTCGGCACATAAATAACAATTCTGCACGGACCCGCATAAAAAGATCGGTATTTTCACATGATCGGCAGCTACGCCGGCTGGCCGGCGTGCGTGACCGGATGGAAGACGGGGTGAGTATCTTGGAAGGCGGCAATTCGACACCGGTCGAATCGACTATTTTGCGAAACGTCGTCCGCCTCCTCGATGGCCTCAAGGAGACATCGATCGGACTGGTGATCTACGACCAGGTCGCCCGCCTGCTCGCCGGTTGCGAATCCGAGCATGACCGCGTCGAGCGCAACTACATCTCGCTCATCTATTTCCTGCTGCAGGCCTACGCGAAGAATCCGAGCAGCGATCACGTGCTGCAAGTGACGGCCAATCTGCTGCGCGCCGCCCCGACGCCGCCGCTGACGCTGGATCAGGTCGACGCGGTCCGCAAGCAGCTGCTCGGCAACGGCTCAATGCCGCCGCTGGCCGGCACCGACGCGAACGCCTTCGGCGACGCGCTCACCCGCTTGTTGTCCCATTTCGGCGCGCCGACGCCGGCGCAGCCGGCGCCGGCACGGCCGCGCCCGGAAGAAGCCAGGGCTGCGCCCGCGCGGGCCGCCGCGCCCGCGCCGGCGGCCGGGCCGGAAGCGGTCGAACCGGAGGAGGCCGGGCCGGAAGCGGCTGAACCGGAGGAGGCCGGGCCGGAGGAGATCACAGAGCAGGAGCGGCGCACGCGCTCGCGCGAGAAGACCATGCAGCGCATGCTGGTCGACGAGGAGGCGCATGCCGAGCCGTCGCCGCCGGCCGACCGGCGCGTCAACTCCGCCTACCGCCTGCATCTCGACCGCAAGCGCGACGAGATCGAAAAGCTGCAGGAGACGCTGGCGCAAAAAGTGCGCGAGGCGATCAACCAGAACAAGGAGTTCGGCGTGCTGCTCGAGATCGAGCGCGGCGCGCTGCAGCAGGCCGATTCCATCCAGGAGATCGAGAGCCTGCGCAAGATCCTGATCGGCGGCATCGACGAGCTGATCCAGGGCCAGCGCGCGCTCGCCAAGAAGCTGCGCGGTTCGAACGATTACCTCACGCTGGTCAAGTCCGACAGCGAGCGGCTGCACGAGGAGCTGAACAAGGTTCGGCTGCTGAGCCTGACCGACGAGTTCACCGGCCTGCCGAACCGGCGCGCCTTCATGCGCCGCCTGGAGGACGAGATCGGCCGCGCGCAGCGCTACGGCACGCCGCTGGCGCTCGCCATCATGGACCTCGACGAGTTCAAGGCCATCAACGACACCCACGGCCACGCCGCCGGCGACGAGGTGCTGCGCTGCTACGCGAGCAGCGTGCTGTCGGTGTTCCGCCACCACGACATGGTGGCGCGCTACGGCGGCGAGGAGTTCTCGGTGCTGCTGCCCAACACCGGCCAGGAAGGCGCGAGCTGCGCGCTGCGCAAGGTGCAAAAGCGCGTCACCAAGACCCATTGCGTGTTCGCCGGCAAGACCCTGACGCTGCCCAACTTCTCCGCCGGGCTCACGCTCTACGTGCCGGGCGAGCCGCCGAGCGTGCTCATCGACCGCGCCGACAAGGCGCTCTACACCGCCAAGCGGCTCGGCCGCAACCGCGTCGAGGTCGAGCTCGGCGCGGTCACCGCCGCCAGCGAGTCGGACTGGCACGACGGCAACGGCGGCTGACCGCCGGGCGTCCTCTATATCGACGGCAACATGACGGCAAAAAGTTTTTGCGATCCCCGCACGTATGATGCCAATTGCCGCGACTATCAATCCTCGTGGCCGGCGGGCGTCCTTGACACACACGCCGTTCGGGTGTAGAAGTTTTTTTCGCTTCCGGCTAATAACAAACGGTTTTGCTGCCAACGTGCGGCAAATCCCGGGAGGGTGCCCAACACCCTCCCGAGGATCAAGGAGGAAACCCGCCATGCAACGTCGTTGCAACGCTTTCATCTCCCTGCTGTCGATCGCCTTGCTGCTGTCGTCGCCCGGTGTATCCGCCGCCACGGTGACCCTGACGTCCCTGAAGGACAACACCATCTACCAGGGCATCGATCCGCTGACCGGCGAGAATTTCGAGGACAACAGTTGCGGTGGTGGGAGCGATTTCTTCGCCGGCCGCACCAACGTTGGCTTCTTCCGGCGGGCTCTCCTCACGTTCGACATCGCCGCGGCCGTCCCCCCCGGGTCGACGATCACGCGCGTGACGCTCAGGCTCAACGCCAATCGCTCGGGGGACATCCAAGACGCGGTTATGACCCTGCGCCCACTCAGTCTCGACTGGGGAGAGGGTACCGCCAACTGTGACCCGATCCGGGGCGGAGGTCAGGGCATCCCCGCCGGTCCGGGGGATGCAACTTGGCGCGCCGCCCGGTTCCAGCAGCTCCTGTGGGGCAACCCGGGCGGAGACTTCGGGACGGTGAGCGCGAGCGCGTTGGTGGTGCCGCGCGGCGATGCGCTCTGGGACAGTGCCGCCAACCCGGCTATGGCAGCCGACGTCCAGCGGTGGCTCGATGACCCGACGTCGAACTACGGCTGGATCGTCGTGGGCGACGAAGGGCGGGATTCCACCACCCGCCGCTTCAGCAGCCGGGAAGGCTCCGCACCGCCGGTTCTGACCGTCGATTTCGACAATCCGAACGCGTTCGCCTGCTGCTTCGCCGACGGGGACTGCACCACCGTCGTCACCACCGATTCCTGCACGAGCCAAGGCGGCGCGCCCAATACTACCGTGCGCACCTGCTCCCCCAATCCCTGCCCGCAACCGGTCGGGGCCTGCTGCAACCGCGACGAGTCTTGCTCGAATCAGGTGGAGCGGGCGACGTGTGAGGCCGCGGGGGGAGTGTTCCAGAGCGCGAGCAGCGCCTGCTCGGATAGCCGAGTCGATTGCGGCCTCGAGCCTTTCGTCGACCCGCTGCCTATCCCTGCGATCCTCCAGCCCGTGCGCGTGCGAGCCGACGGGACGCCCGAGTATGAGGTCACCCTCAGCCAACAACGCCAGGCGTTGCACCGGGACCTGCCGGTCACCGACGTATGGACCTACAACGGCGTCTACCCGGGACCGACGATCGAGGCCACCGTGGGCCGGCCGGTCTCCGTAAAGTACATCAACAGCCTTCCGGCCAGCCATTATCTGCCCGTGGACCAGTGTGCGCACGGACCGAATTACTGGCAGAACACCTCGCGCACGGTCGTGCACCTGCACGGGGGACATGTGCCGGCGCGCTTCGACGGGCTGCCCGAATACGACATCCGGCCGGGCGAGTTCGACGTCTACGAATATCCCAACAATCAACTCCCCGCGCCCCTCTGGTACCACGACCACGCGCTCGGTATCACCCGGCTCAACGTATACATGGGGCTCGCCGGGTTCTACCTGTTGCGCGATGCGTTCGAAATGGGCCTCGGCCTGCCGAGCGGGGAATTCGAGATCCCGGCGGTGATCCAGGACCGCGAATTCAACCCGGACGGCACGCTGTTCTACCCCGCCGAAATCCAGGACGGCTTTCTCGGCGATAAGATCCTGGTGAACGGCAAAGTGTGGCCGTTCCTCAGCGTAAAGCAGGGTAAGTATCGATTCCGCGTCCTGAACGGCTCGCAGTCGCGAGTCTACCGGCTGCGACTCGAAAACCGGCTGGACCCGACGCAGGTGATCCCCTTCTACCTGGTCGGGACGGACGGCGGTCTCATCGACGCACCCATCGCGCTCAACGATTTCGTCATCGCCCCCGCGGAGCGCATGGACGTGGTGATCGACTTCGCGCTCTTCCCCGCGGGCACCGAGATCGTGCTGCGCAACGACGCGCCGGAGGTGCCGGAGGTGCCCAACGTGATGAAGTTCATCGTCACGGCCGAGGCCGGCCATACCGCGCCGCTGCCGATGACGCTGCGGCCGGTGACGCCCATCCCCGTGAGCGAGGCGGCGGGCACGCGACGCTTCCGTCTGGAGCGGGTGGCCGAACCCTGCGCCGGCGGTGAGTGGCTGGTCCGCTCGCTCGATGCCCAAGGCAATGTGATCGGCGAGCACTGGGACGACCTCACCGAGTTCCCGATCCTCGGCACCACCGAGATCTGGGAGTTCGAGAACCCGAGCACCATGATGCATCCCATGCACGTGCACCTGGTGATGTTCCAGGTGCTCGGACGCACCCGCCTGAGCGACGGGACGGCGGTGCCGTTGCAGCCCTGGGAGATCAACACCTGGAAGGACACGGTGCGGGCCACGCCCGGCACGCGCACGCGCGTGATCGCGCGCTTCGAGGATTACCCGGGTCGCTACCCGCAGCACTGTCACGTCCTCGATCATGAGGACCACGAGATGATGCGGCAGTACCAGACGGTGCACGATCCGGCCGCGTGCAACAACAACGGCCGGTGCGATACCAATGAAGACTGCGTGAGCTGTCCCGGCGACTGCGGCCAGGTGAGCGGCGCCTATTGCGGCAACGGCCTGTGCGAGATCGGCGACGGAGAAAACTTCGACAACTGCTCGCAGGACTGTGCCGGCAAGACCAAGGGCGGCGGCGCCTTCAAGTGCGGCTTAGGCGCCGGCTACGTGGACTGCTCCGACGCGCGCTGTACGTCGAACGGCTACTATTGCCGTCAGACGGCGAGGCTGCGGGCCTGCTGTGGCGACCGGCTGTGTGAAGGCCGGGAAACCCAGACGAGCTGCGCCGCGGACTGCACCCCCGCCTGCGTGCCCCAGAGCGCGACCGAGAGCGGCAGTCAGTGCTCGGATGGCATCGACAACGACTGCGACGGACTGGTGGACGGCAGTGACACCGACTGCCAGGCGGCATGCGTGCCGGATACGACCCGCGAGCGAGGCAAGAAGTGTACCGATGGCCGCGATAACGACTGCGACGGCCTCATCGACGCGGCCGACCCGGGCTGTCAATAAGTCCGGGTAATCCCATACCATAATCCCTCTCCCCGCCGGGGGAGGATGAGCTGGCGGCCGCTCGTCACGGCGAGGGACGTGCGCCGCCCGCTTCGTCGCGCGCCGGGGCATTGCCTTGCAGCAGGCGTTGAATCTCCGCCTCGAAGACCGCGGCGGCCTGGGCGCCGACCACGGGGTGTCCGTTCACCGCCTCGCCCTCGCTGCGGCCAATGACGAAGGTCGGCGTGCCGGTGATCCGAACGTTGCCCGCATCCTGTACGTCCTGATCGATGCGGGCGAAGTGTCTCCCGCTCGCCAGGCACTCTTTGAAAGCGGTCGTATCGAGTCTCGTCTCCTGCGCGTAGGCGGGCAACTGGTCCTCCGCCAGACGGTTGTCGTTTCGGAACAGCACGTCGCGCATCTCCCAGAATTTCCCCTGCTCGCCGGCACAGTGGGCCGCCTGCGCCGCCTTGCGCGCATGCGGATGGAAACCCAGCGGTAGATCGCGCACCACCCAGCGCACCTTGCCAGTCTTCACGTAGCGCTCGTTGAGTAACGGGAACGCGTTCTCGACGAACCGTTTGCAGAAAGGACACTGGTAATCGGAGAACTCCACCACCGTGACCGGCGCCTGTGCAGCTCCCAGGGCGGGACGATCCTTGACGGAAACCCGCACGGCGGCCGACTGCGCGCGTTGCGGGGCGGCCGTCCTGCCCTGTTCCTCCATGCGCTCCAACAGCCGACGGATCCCGCGTAGCTCCTCCAGGATCGTTTCGGCCTGTTCTTGAGTCATCGGAGCTTGCTTGCCCTTCGACGGCTGTGCCGCGGCGCTTGGCGGAGCTGCCGTGAGCAGCACGGCCGCCAGCAGCCCGACGGCCGACAGCATCCAAAACCCTCCCACGATACGAATGCCGGAATACATGGTTTCTCCCTTTGAATGGTCGCTCGTGCCGAACGGCCAAGTCCCGGTCCGCTGTCCAAATGCCATGCTGGCGCTTGCGGGCAGAATCGTCAAGCGGGGAAAACCCGGGTCAGAGAGCCACGGCTACGCGGTGGAAAGCCACCGTTGTTCCCACCGTGTTACGCCCCAGACCGCGCGCACCGACCTGCTGGCGCTGGCGAAGCTGAAGCTGCTGGAGGCGGGCAAGCGCGGTCGTGCCCTGGTGTTCTATGCGCCGAGGGATCTGCGCGCGCGCATCGAATCGGCCGCGCGCCAACCCGGGCGCCAACAACGAGGGGCCGCAAAATGAGTAAACGAAAGCGGTGTTGAATTACTGATCAGACCGCCAAATAATGCTAAGCAATGTAGAGGGGGGCCCTGTCCCACCATTCCTCAGAGCCGTTGATTCTGGTGGGGCAGGGTCCCACCCTACGAACAGCCGAACTGGCCTTACTTGTAGCAATGCACCATCTCTGGTTTGGTCAGAATTTAGTAAGAGTTTCTCTCCGACATGGAATTTCCGTGACGCGGATTCTTCTAAAAAAGACTCCGGAAAGTGTCCAAAATGAAAGCGCAAATGCGTCATAGGGTGTCGGTTGAGTCGACCGTCAAAACCCAAGAAAGGAGACATTATGCCCAAGTACCTTTGTATCCGAAGAAGCCAACCAGGCCAGCCGGGGAAAGGCGGGAGACCCTCTCCCGCCCAAATGGAAGAGATGTACGCCGAATTCAACTCCT
>DASWHF010000090.1:0-9807 GCA_036393295.1 Acidiferrobacterales bacterium | reverse complement strand
CCTGGACGAGGTGAAGGCCTGGCAGGCCCGGCCGCTCGAGGCGCTCTATCCCATCGTCTACCTCGACTGCCTCCACGCGAAGGTGCGGGACAACGGCGCGGTGCGCGTGAAGGCCGTGTACCTGGCGCTCGGCGTCAATCTTAGTACCAATCTTAGTACCATAGGGGACGTACCACGTTTTCTGTACCATAGGGGACGTACCACGTTTTCTGTGGCTGTATCTGAACCCCCGCATCACGATCGCCCTCACCAATTCATTTCCCTGTCTTTCAGCACCCGATCCGCTGTTGCCGACGGCCGTAGGCGTCGGTAGGCTATTCCCGAATCAACTCGCAGTTGCTGACAGGAAAATCAACCATGCCACGCCGTGCCCGCCTGGCCGTCGCCGGAAGCCCCTGGCACATCATTCAACGCGGTAACAACCGCTCGGCATGCTTCTACGCCGATGAGGACTATCGGCGCTATCTCGACACCCTGGAAGTGCTGGCCGAGCGCTACGGCTGTGCGCTGCATGCCTATGTGCTGATGACCAACCACGTGCACTTGCTGCTGACGCCGGAGCGGCGCGATAGCGCCGGCCTGTTGATGAAGCACCTCGGGCAGCGTTATGTGCAATACATCAACCGCACCTATCGGCGCAGCGGCACACTGTGGGAGGGGCGGTATCGTTCCTGTCTGACACAGAGCGAGGAATACGTCTTGGCCTGCTATCGCTATATCGAGCTCAACCCAGTGCGTGCTGGCATAGTGTCGCACCCGCGCGAATACCGATGGTCGAGTTATCGGGCGAATGCCGAAGGGCGAGTCAATGCACTGTTGGCGCCCCATCCGGAATTTCTGCAGCTTGGGCCAACCGAGACGGAGCGACGCGCCGCCTACATGGGGCTTTTCGCGAAGCGTCTCGACACCGAGCGCCTTGCCGAAATCCGCGCAGCGACCAACGGAAATGTTGCTTTGGGCAATGAGCGGTTTCGAGTCGAGATCGAGCGCATGCTGGCTCGGCGGGTGACGCGCGGGCGGCCGGGAAGGCCCAGGCGGGAGCGGAGGCTCAAGCAGGATTTGAGACAGATAAGGGTGGGTGGTCAATACGATTAAACGTGGTCTGTCCCCTGATACTGAATAGGCTGGACTAAAAACATGGTCGTTGCCTATACTGTAAGCTGTGTGTAAACAGGGTCAAGTTCTGCACTGCAACATCGTGCCAGCATAAGACCGGATCCATGACAGCGCGATCCGTGCGGCCGCTTGCAAATGAGGTGAACGATGAGTGCCATCATAATTGAGCACGTGAAGGTGAGCGAGCTGCCCGAGGACTGGCGTGCGCGGTTGCGCACGGCGGCCGACGCGCGCGTGACGGTGCGCATCGAGGAAGAGACGGAGTCGCGGGAAGTGGCTGAACAGGAAGCTGAGAATCCCTTGTTCGGGATGTGGCGTGACCGTGAAGAGCTATCGGACGTCGAAGCCTACGTGCGCAAGTTGCGCGCACCCCGCTTCTGACCGCGGTGTATGATGCTGATCGACTCGGATGTCCTGATCTGGTTCACGCGCGGTCATGCAGGGGCCAAGGCGCGCTTAATGCAGATCAACCCCTGGCGGATTTCCACGATCACCTATCTTGAACTCGCCCAGGGCTGTCGCAGCATGGACGAGTTGCGGCGCACCAAGCGTGGGCTGGCCGTTCAGCAGACCCAGATTCTTCCGCTCACACCGACTATTTCGGAACGGGCGATGGCGCTGGTGGATGCGCACGCGCTTACCGACGGCCTGCAGCTCGCCGATGCTCTGATCGCTGCCACCGCGCTGGTGCACGACCTTACCCTAGTTACCGGCAACACCAGGCATTTTGCCGCCGTCGAAGCGCTTAAAATCGAACGATTTGATCCGTAACACCGATCAATCCGGGTGACGGTTTATTCGTTAGCCAGACAAAGCCATAGGGTTGGCAGGGTCGGACCTCCATAACCCCCTGACCCAAAACCAAACTCCGGCAATTTCGCCCGCACTATCGCCCTTAAATCGCCCACTTCACCCCCCAAACCACGGAGCCGCGTCCTGACCGGCATCGAATTGTCGACGGGCGGATATGCGCATATCATCATATGATCCGATCCAGACTGAGGGTTCCCGCCATGAGCAATATCCGCTGGTCCGTTGTCGTCCCCGAGGCCACGGATCGCGCCTTGCGCATCTATCTCGCCCGCAAGGGCGGCAAGAAGGGCGACATCTCCCGGTTCGTGGACGAGGCGGTGCAGGCGCGGTTGTTCGAGCTCACCGTGGAAAACGTCAAGAAGCGCAACCGCGCGTACTCGCAGAAGGAGATTCTGGAGGCGATCGAAGAGGCCGTCGGCGCGCGCAGATAAACGATGCGGGTCGTTCTCGACACCGGCATCCTGATTGCGGCCTTGATCACCGCCGACACACCGCCGGACCAGCTCTATCAGGCCTGGCGCAAGTAGCGTTTCACGCTCATTACTTCGATATGGCAGCTCGGGGAATTTCGTCGCGCGAGTCGTTACGAAAGAGTCAGGAAATTCCTCAAGCCCACCGAGGCCGGCAACCTCGTCAACGGCCTCAAGCGCCACGCCACGGTGCTGACCGAGTTGCCGGACGTGGACCTGTCCCGTGACCCGCAAGACAACCCCGTGCTCGCGATGGCCATTGGCGGTGAGGCCGATTACCTGGTTACCGGCGACCGGCGCGGGCTGCTGTCGCTCAAGCGGGTCGGCGCCACGCGCATTGTGACGGCCGTGGAGTTTCTGAAGATCTTGAAGAAGAAACGCTGAACCGGCATAGGCGCGGAGTCACGAGATTTCGCTGGCTTCCCGCGCCAAGCATGGCGAGCGTCTCATTACGGCCCCCGTGCAGACGGCGTTGAAGTCGGTTGCTGTTTTTGCGATCGATGATGCACTCGATCCGCTGTTGAAGCTGGCCAGCGACGCCGTTAGGCTTTCAGCAAATCGTTGTTCTGCCCCGTTTTACACATCCAGTGAACCGAGGTGGATCTGTGCGAACTTCCGTCTATGCGCCGTGGGCCGTGATTGGCGCGACATACCAATTTCAGGTATACTGAGGCCAAAATGACCTGGGCGGTTATCCTCACCGGGAAAGCCTACAAGCAGCTCAAGGTTTTGCCTGCTGCCATCCAGGACCTGGCGGATGCCGCGATCCATGATCTGGAGGCAGAGGGTCCGAATCCCGCTGGCTGGGCGGTGCGCAAGACCGGAGAGGGCGAATACCGGGTGCGGCTCACGTATCGCTACCGTATGCGCTACCGGGTGACGAACCGCCGGACCCTTGAGATCGAAGTGTTCTATGTCGGACACAGGAAGGACGCATACCGATGAGCCATGACGTCAAGATCCATCATCCCTTGGGGGAGGTGAGCATTGCACCCGCCGCCAAGGTGAATGCCGCGCACTTGAAGCGCATCATCCGCTCGGCGCTCGACGACTACCTGGACGAGGTCCGCGTGCCCGCGGCCCGGGTGCACGCCGAGGCGAAGGCGCGTCACGGTGACGCCTACCGCACGCCGGGCTACTTTTTGAGGCTCTACCGGCTGCGCGCCGCGCTCACGCAAGCCAGGCTCGCCGAGCGCGCCGGCATGCACCAGCACCATCTTTCCGAGATGGAGCACAACAAGCGCCCGATCGGCAAGGCTTCGGCCAGGAAGCTCGCCAAGTTCCTGCGCTGCGATTACCAAAAGCTGCTCTGACCGTGTATTCGGCCCGCCGGACACCCGGATGAACCCGACCAGCGCGTGGGTGACCGGGCGGGCCACCCTTCGCCCCGGGGACCGGACGACGGCACATTGCGAATACCCCGCCGGCGCACTAAGCTTGAAGGGGTTGCTGCGGCGAACCCGCGCGCGGTCCGGACGTCGGGCGGCGCGACCCTGCCGCCCCGCGAGGTCGGTCGTCGGTCATGTCCACGGAAGCCAATCCCCAAACGGACAATCCCTACCAGTTGCTGGTCGTCGACGATGCCGAAGGCATGCGCGAGACGCTGGCCTTGCGTCTCGAGCGCGAGGGCTACCGGGTGTCCCGGGCGGCGAGCGGCGCCGAGGCGCTGGCGCTGGCGGCGGCGCGCAACTTCGACCTGATCCTGCTCGACATCCGCCTGCCCGGGATGAACGGCTTCGACCTGCTGGCGGCGCTGCGCCGTTCGCGCTCGATTCTCGACACGCCGATCATCGTCCTGTCGGGCCTCGGCGAGACCGAGGACGTGGTGCGCGCGCTCAAGCACGGCGCCAACGACTACGTCACCAAGCCCTTCGACGTGCCGGTGATGCTGGCGCGCATCCGCACCCAGCTATCGCTCAAGCGCCTGAAGGAGCTGCACGACCGCTTCCTGCGGATCGCCACCCACGATCTCAAGAAGCCGCTGCTGCTCATGCTGGATGCCACGCGGGTGATCCGCAACGAGCGTCCGCCCGGTGCCGTGCTCAAGGACGAGGACCACGAGACGCTCGATCTCGTCATCAAGACCGGCGAGTACATGCAAGCGGTGATCGAGGACCTGCTGGAGCTGCGCTCGATCAAGGACGGCCATATCCGGCTGGCGCTCGCGGCGGTCGACCTGAACGCGATCGCCCACCGGGTCGGCGCGCGCAACGCCGACTATGCCCAGCGCAAGGGCATCGCGCTGGTCGAGGAGCCGGCGGCGGCGCTGCCGGCGGCGCGCGGTGACGACGCGCGCCTCACCGAGGTGCTCGACAACCTGATCGGCAACGCCATCAAGTTCTGCACCGCCGGCGCCACCGTTACGGTCCGTACCGTTGCGGCGCCGGACTCCGTCACGCTCGAGGTCAGCGATACCGGTCCCGGCATCCCGGCGGACGAGATGGACAAGCTGTTCGTCGCCTACGCGGGCCTGACCAACCGGCCGACCGCCGGCGAGCACAGCACCGGACTCGGGCTGTCGATCTGCAAGGAGCTGATCGGCCTGCACGGCGGCGACATCGGCGCGCGCAACAACCCCGACGGCGGCGCGACGTTCTGGTTCCGGCTGCCGGTGGCGCGAGCGGAATGACCCGGCTGGACCCGGCCCCGGGCCGATCGTCGTCCCGGGCATGGACTAGACTGTAAGTACAAGGATCGATATTTCCGAGGGGTGGGACCCCGCTTTATCGGACCAGTCCATGAACCTGCCCAGCACCACCGGGGCCGTCGAGACCGCGCGATCGGGCACCACGGGCGCGCGCTTCGGGGTGGTGTTGGTGCGCGCGATCTTCGCGGCGCTCGTGGTCCATGCCGCGTTCGTCGGCCTTTTCCTCTGGTTGCGTATCGACGTACTCGCCTGGTTCAACCTCGGCAGCACCGCGCTCTATGCCGCTTGCCTGGCGGTGGCGCGGCGCGGTCCGCTGGCGCGCGCGCTCCTGCTGGTGGTCGCCGCCGGCTCGGTCGAGGTGGTTGCGCACGCCTGGCTCGCGGTCGCCCACCTCGGCTGGGAAAGCGGCTTTCATTACTACATGCTGGTGCTGGCGCCCGTGGTGTTCTTCAACCGGCGCTGGCGCCTGCCCGGCAAGCTGGCCTATGTGGCGCTGGTGTGCGCCGCCTACGTGGGCATGCATCAATGGGCGCAGCACTATCCGCCGCGGGCGGCGGTGGATGCATCGCTGCTGTCGGCGCTCAATTACTTCAACGTGATGGCCAGCTTCCTGCTGTTGGGTTATCTGTCGCACTATTATTCCAAGGGCGCGGCCGCCGCCTTCAAGCAGCTCAAGCACCTCGCCGGCACCGACCCGCTCACCGGCCTGCTCAACCGCCGGCGCATGCAGGAGATCGCCGACCAGGAGCGGGCGCGCCACGCGCGTCTCGGGCGGAGCTATGCGCTGATCATCACCGACATCGACGACTTCAAGCACTTCAACGACGAGTACGGCCA
This sequence comes from Acidiferrobacterales bacterium, assembly GCA_036393295.1. GTDB lineage: Bacteria > Pseudomonadota > Gammaproteobacteria > Acidiferrobacterales > UBA6901 > DASWHF01. Next base: position 3,924 of record DASWHF010000090.1, on the reverse strand, counting down.
CGAATGCGGCGACCGGGTGCTGGAGACCATCGCCGGTTGCGCGCGCGAGTCGCTGCGCGCCGAGGATCATCTCGCCCGCTGGGGCGGTGAGGAACTGTTGGCGCTATTGCCGGAGACCGGCCTGGCCGGCGCCGCGGCCGCGGCCGAGAAGCTGCGTGTCGCGGTCGCCGCCTCGCACATCGATTGCGGACTGACCAGCCTGGGCGTGACCCTGACAGCCGGCGTGGCGGTTTGCGGTCCGCACGAGGCGTTCGCGAACTGTATCGCGCGCGCCGACCACGCATTGCTCCAGGGCAAGAGCCGCGGAAAGAACTGCGTCGTCAGCGTCGGCGAATGACCTCGGGCCGGGCGATACCCGACCCGCGCCGGGCTCCGGCCGCCGCGCCGGGTGTCCACCGCCGGTGCGGAATGGAACAGGTGCCCGCGACCGCGGTGCGGGTTATAGTATCGGTCGTGACCGGCGCGGCGCGAAGTCCGGCGGATGTGCAACACGACGATGGCAAGGGTAACGATCCTGGTCTGTAATCGGGTCAGCGAATGAGGTGGCGGCAAGGATGAGTGCGAGCAACGACGGCAGCCCGCCGCGCCCTGCGACTCCCGCCACCGGCGGCGACCGTGATCCGCTGTTCGACGTGGTGTTCGAGCATTCGCCGGTGCTGATCGCCTACCTCGACCGGGAATTCAATTTCATCCGCGTCAACCGTGCCTATGCCGCGGCCGACGGCCGCGAGCCGGAATACTTCCCCGGTCGGAACCACTTCGCCCTCTATCCCAACGCCGAGAACCAGGCGATCTTCGCGCGCGCCGTCGCCAGCGGCGAGGCCGTGTCGTTCGCGGCGAAACCCTTCGAGTATGCCGGCCACCCGGAGCGCGGCACGAGCCACTGGGACTGGACGCTGACTCCGGTGAAGGCGCCGGACGGCGCGGTCATGGGCGCGATCCTGGCGCTGCTCAACGTCACCGAGCACATCCAGGCCGTCGAGGCGCTTACCACCGCCAAGGACCACTTTCGCCACCTGGTCGAGAGCGCCAAGGCGATTCCCTGGGAGCTGGATCCGGTCACTTGGCGCTTCAGCTACATCGGCCCGCAGGCGGTGGCGATGCTCGGCTACCCGCTGTCGGAATGGTACGAGGCCGAGTTCTGGGAGCACCACATCTATCCGGACGACCGCGACTGGGCGGTGAAGTTTTGCGAGGAGTCCAGCGCGCGCGGCCAGGACTACGACTTCGATTACCGCATGGTGGCGGTCGACGGCCGCACGGTGTGGATACACGACACGGTGCGGGTGGAACGCGACGAGGCCGGCCGGCCGCGGCTGCGCGGCTTCATGTTCGACATCACCGCGCGCCGCGAGACCGAGACGCGCATGCGGCAGCTGTCCCGTGCCATGGAGCAGACCGCCGACATCGTGACCATCACCGACCGCGACGGTGTCATCGAGTACGTCAACCCGGCCTTCGAGTCGTGCACCGGTTACGCGAGCGCCGAGGCGCTCGGAAGGCGGATGAGCCTGATCGGCTCCGGCCGCCACGACCGGTCGTACTACGAGCGGTTATGGTCGACCATCCTGAGCGGCCAGGCGTTCGCCGACGTGATCATCAACCGCCGCAAGGACGGCCGCCTGTTCTACGAGGAGAAGACGATCACGCCGCTAAAGAACGAGGAGGGCGACATCAGCCACTTCGTCGCGACCGGCAAGGACATCAGCGAACGCATGCAGACCCAGGAGCGCCTGCAGTACCTCGCGCACCACGACATCGTCACGGGGCTGCCGAACCGCGCGCTGTTCGCCGACCGGCTCGGCCATGCGCTGGCGCGCACGCGCGGCGACGGGCGGCTGGTGGCGCTGCTGTTCCTGGACGTCGACCGCTTCAAGCTGGTGAACGATACGCTCGGGCACGCCGCCGGCGACCGCGCCTTGCAGCACGTCGCCGAGCAGCTGCGCGCCCGCACGCGCACGGGCGACACGGTGGCGCGTTTCGGCGGCGACGAATTCGCGGTGCTGATCGAGGACATCCCGTCCGCCGATCACATCGCCGCCGTGGTGCGCGCGCTGCTCGACGCGCTGTCGCGGCCGCTCGAGCTCGACGGCCATGAATTCCTGCTGACCGCCAGCATCGGCATCAGCCTGTATCCGCACGACGGCGCCGACGCCGAGACCCTGCTCAAGAACGCCGACATCGCCATGTATCGCGCCAAGGATCAGGGGCGCAACACCTACCAGTTCTATTCCGCGGACATGGGAGTCAAGGCCTTCGAGCGGCTCAGCATCGAGACCAGCCTGCGGCACGCCCTGGAGCGCGAGGAGTTCGTGCTGCATTACCAGCCGCAGGTCGATGTCGCGACCGGCCGCATCATCGGGCTCGAGGCGTTGCTGCGTTGGCGGCACGCGGACCTCGGGCTGGTCGCGCCCGCGGAGTTCATACCGATCCTGGAGGAGGCCGGCCTGATCCTGCCGGTCGGCGATTGGGTGCTGCGGACCGCTTGCACCCAGGCGCGCGCCTGGCAGCTCGCCGGCCACGCGCCGGTGCGCGTCGCCGTGAACCTGACCGGGCGGCAGTTCGGCCGGGCCGGCGCGAGCGAGCGGGTCGCGGCGATCCTCGCCGAGACCGGGCTCGCGCCCGAATGGCTGGAGCTTGAGATGACCGAGAGCGTCCTGATCGAGCACACCGCGACCACGATGAGCACGCTCAAGTCCCTGGAAGCGCTCGGTCTGCGCCTGGCGGTCGACGATTTCGGCACGGGCTATTCGTCGTTGTCCTACCTGAAGCGCTTTCCGGTCGACTCCCTCAAGATCGACCGCGCATTCATCCGCGATCTCTCCACCGATCCCGACGACGCGGCGATCGTCGAGGCGATCATCGCCATGGCCATGAGCCTCGGCATCGACGTCGTCGCCGAGGGCGTCGAAACCGCCGAGCAGCTCGCCTTCCTGCGCGCACGCCGCTGCCAGCTCATGCAGGGCTTCCTGTTCAGCCCGCCGCGGCCGGCGGCGGAAATCCCGGCGCTGCTGGCGCGGAGCGGTATCGGCGCGCGGAACCCCTGACCCCCTCCCACGCAGGCGGGAAAGGAATTTACCTCGGGTGGTTCGCCCCCGAAGCTTGGAATATACTGTTTGAATCAGCCAACTTGTAGCAGGAGACCTCCATGCCCGCGAGCGTCAAACACGATTTGCACCAACTGGCCGAACAATTGCCGGATACCGCTACCTGGGACGACGTGATTGAAGAAGCGCGTTTTCGCAGAGCGGTCGAGATCGGCATTCAGGCGGCGGATCGCGGCACCTTTGCCACTGACGAGGAAGTGCGCGCAGCCTTCGCGCGTTGGGGCGTCAAGGATTGAAGGTCCGGTGGACGCGCCCGGCGCTGGCTGATTTTATTGAGGCACAGACCTTTATCGGCCGGCACGATCCCACGGCGGCACAGCAGATCGCCCGGCGACTGTGGGAAGCCGTCGAAGGCCTCAAGGATCATCCACAAATCGGTCGTCCAGGCCACGCGGCCGGAACACGCGAACGAGTCGTTCCGCGTACCCCCTATCTGATCGTTTACCGAGTCGCCAACGAGACCGTCGATATTCTTCGACTGTGGCACGGCCGGCGCAACTGGCAATCCGACCCCACCGCCGGTCACTCCCCCGGCTCGTAGCCGAGATTCGCCGACAACCAGCGCTCCAGGGTCGCGAGGTCTAGCCGCTTGCGGCGCGCGTAGTCCTCGACCTGGTCGCGGGCGAGCTTGCCGACGGCGAAGTACTGCGACTCGGGGTGCGAGAAGTACCAGCCGCTCACCGCGGCGGCCGGCCACATGGCGTAGCTCTCGGTGAGTTGCACGCCGGTAGCACGCGTGGCGTCGAGCAGCTTGAACAGCAGTTCCTTCTCGGTATGGTCCGGGCAGGCGGGGTAGCCCGGCGCCGGGCGGATGCCG
>DASWHF010000089.1:0-15159 GCA_036393295.1 Acidiferrobacterales bacterium | reverse complement strand
CGCGCGCCCGCCGCGCCGCCAGCATCGGCAGGTGCGTGCCGTGGCCGGCGCCGATCAGCAGGTCCGGGGCGTCGAAGTCGGCACCGGCCGGAAAGCGCTTGAGCAGCAGATCGCGCAGCGCGGCGAGCGGCCCCGGCGCCGGCAGCCATTGCACGGCGATCGGCATGTACACGCCGAGCGCCTTGAGCAGTCCCTGGGTCTGGTTTTGATGCCCAGGCTTGTTGTCGGTGAACGCCCAGACCACGTGCGGCTTGGCGGCGTTATCGGCGGCGGTCATTGCCATAAATTCCAAATCTAGCCACGGGGAGCACTGGGGACACGGGGAAGAATGAACGAGTTCTCGTAACTTACCGAGGCGAAGTAATTCAGCGGCGCTCTTATTGCAGGGGTTTCACACCGAATCTCCCCGTGTTCCCCGTGCCCCCCGTGGCAAACCGCTTTTGCCGTCACGTTTGCAGGATTCTTTCGCACCGGCCGTGTCGGGTTATTCGTCGCGCTTGAGCACGTAGATCGCCCCGCAATAGGGGCAGCGCGCCTCGCCGCTCTCCTCCAGCGGCAGGTACACGCGCGGGTGCGAGTTCCACAGACTGGTGCCCTCCATCGGGCAGTGCGCCGGCAGATCGTCCGGTGTGACCTCGTAGCGGTTCTGGGCGTTGGCCTGCTTCAGCTGCGGGCCGGAGGGTCGCGGTGTGTTCATGGTTCGTCGATGCTCTCTAGGCTGTAGGCGGGGCATCCTGCCCCGCCGGTGGTGACCGCACTTCGGCGCCGTTGCGGGGCTGGAAGCCCCGCCTACAAGAACGTGAGATCTGGTGAATCAATCCCGCACCAGGGTCAGCCATTCAGGATACTGCGCGCGGCGGCCGTGCACCTGGTCGAAGTACAAGGTCTGCAACTTCTCGGTGATCGGTCCGCGCCGGCCGGCGCCGATCGCACGGCCGTCGAGCTCGCGGATCGGCGTGACCTCGGCGGCGGTGCCGGTGAAGAAGGCCTCGTCGGCGACGTAGACCTCGTCGCGGGTGATGCGCTTCTCGACCATCTTCACGCCGATCTCGGCGGCCAGCCGAAAGATCGTGTCGCGGGTGATGCCGTCCAGCGCCGAGGTCAGGTCCGGCGTGTAAATCGTGCCGTCGCGCACCAGGAAAATATTCTCGCCCGAGCCCTCGGCGACATAACCCTCGGTGTCGAGCAGCAGCGCCTCGTCGGCGCCGCAGGCCAGCGCCTCGCGCAGCGCCAGCATCGAATTCATATAATTGCCGTTGGCCTTGGCCTTGCACATGGTCACGTTGACATGGTGCCGGCTGAACGAGGAGGTGCGGATGCGGATGCCGTTCTTCTGGCCGTCCTCGCCGAGGTAGGCGCCCCAGTGCCAAGCGGCGACGATGACGTGCACCTTGAGGTTGTCGGCGCGCAGGCCCATGCCCTCCGAGCCGTAAAAGCACATCGGCCGGATGTAGGCCGAGTCGAGCTTGTTCTCGCGCACCACGCGACGCTGCGCCTCGTTCAGGGTTTCCTTGTCGAAGGGCATGGGCATGGCGAGGATATGCGCCGAGCGGAACAACCGGTCGGTGTGGGCGTCGAGGCGGAAGATCGCCGTGCCCTTCGACGTCTGGTAGGCGCGCACGCCTTCGAACACGCCCATGCCGTAGTGCAGGGTGTGGGTCAGCACATGGGTCGTGGCGTCGCGCCAGGGAACCAGTTCCCCGTCGTACCAGATCACGCCGTCACGGTCAGCCATCGACATTCGAGTCTCTCCGATTCATTCAAACACATTCTTCCACGCGGCCGCGACCCGCGCCGGCGCGTCGCCGAGCTCCGCCGGATCGACCAGGGCCCGGCGTTCCATGAGTTTCAACCGGTGCTCGATGGAAAGGTAGCGTCTATAGGCGTCCGCCAGCTCCCGCGCCCGCCCGGCCTCGACCAGGCCCTCGCCCCCCAGGGCCGCGAGCAGCGAGACGTTGTCCCGCAGCCCGGTCAGGTCCGGGTGCGCGCTCGCCCACCGCAGGACCCAGTATTGCACCATAAATTCGATATCAATCATACCACCCGGGTCCTGCTTGAGGTCGAAGCGCGCGCTGTCGGCGGCCGCCTTGGCGGCACGCGTGCGCTCGCGCATGGCGACCACGTCTTCCCGAAGCTTGTCGGGGTCGCGCGGCCGGCGCAGGATTTCGTCGCGCGCCGCCTCGAAACCGGCGCACAGCGCCGCATCACCGGCCACCGCGCGGGCGCGCACCAGCGCCTGGTGCTCCCAGGTCCAGGCCTGGGACTGCTGGTACTCGCGGAACGCCGGCAGCGTGGTCACCAGCGCGCCGGCACGCCCCGAGGGCCGCAGGCGCATGTCGACCTCGTAGAGCACGCCGCCGCGGGTACGGGTGGTGAGGATGTGAATGATGCGCTGGCCGAGGCGCGCGAAATAGACCTCGTTGGGCAGCGGCCGGGCGCCGTCGCTCTCGCCCTCGCCCGCGCACGGGTCGTGCAGAAAGACGATGTCGAGGTCCGAGCCGTAACCGAGCTCGCCGCTGCCGAGCTTGCCGTAGGCGACCACCGCGAAACCCGGGTGGCTGATCCGGCCTTCGACGCCGCAGGCCGGCCGGCCATGCCGGCGTTGCATCGCGGCGCCCGCGATCGCCACGGCCTGGCGCAGCACCGCGGCGGCGATGTCGCTCAGGTGACGGCCGACGCGTTCCGGCGCCAGCCCCGGCCCGACATCCGCCGCCGCCACGCGCAACACATGGCCGTGGCGGAACTCGCGCAGGATCTCCATCTGCGCCTCGAGATCGTCCTCGGCCACCTGATTGAGCTGCGCGGCGAGCTCCTCGTCGAGCGCCTCGGGCGCCAGCGGCGCGTACAGGCTGGCCGGATCGATCAGCTCGTCAAGCAGCACCGGGTGCTGGCTGATCCAGTCGGCGATCCAGGCGCTGGCGTCGCACAGTTTGACGAGTTGCGACAGCGCGATCGGGTTCTCGACCAGCAGCGCCAGATACACCGAGCGCCGCCCGATCGCCTCGATGAGCCGTACCAGCCGGCCGAGCGTCTCCTGCGGCGATTGCGCGAGGCCGGCGGCCCCGAGCAGCAGCGGCATCAAGCGGTCGAGGCGCTCGCGGCCCTGGGCCGACAGCGTGCCGTAGGCGCTGCCCCCGCGCAGCGCGTGCAGCAGGGTGAGCGCGGCTTCCGGCTCGGGGTAGCCGGCGGCCGCGAGCCGCTGCGCGGCGGTGGCGGCGTCGACGCTCTGCGACCAGACCGCCGCCAGTCCCTGCGATTCGTCCCGCGGCTGCTCGCCCTGGGGCGCGACGAACACCTGCTCGAAGTGACCGTGCACCTTGCGCATGTGGCGGCGCAGGCGCGCGTGAAAGCCGTCCCAGTCGTCGAAGCCCATGCTCACGGCGAGCCGCAGGCGCGCCTCGGCCTCGCCCGGCAGGCTGTGGGTCTGGCGGTCGTCGGCCATCTGCAGGCGGTTCTCGGTGCGGCGCAGGAACCCGTAGGCCTCGGTCAGCTCGGCCACCGCCTGGGGGGTCAGATCGCCGGTGACCGCGAGCCGCGCGAGCACCGGCAGGATGGCGCGCCGGCGCAGCTCGGCGTCGCGCCCGCCGCGGATGAGCTGGAAGGCCTGGCCGACGAACTCGATCTCGCGGATGCCGCCCGGCCCGAGCTTGATGTTGGTGTCGATGCCCTTGCGGTCGAGCTCGCGCTCGATCATGGTCTTCAGCCGGCGGATCTCCTCGATCGCGCCGTAGTCGAGATACTTGCGGAACACGAACGGCTGGAGCCGCGCCATCAGCGCCGCGCCGGCCGCGGCGTCGCCGGCCACCGGCCGCGCCTTGATCATGGCGTAGCGCTCCCACTCACGGCCGTGCGCCTGGTAGTAGTGCTCCATGGCGTCGAAGGACAGCGCCAGCGGCCCGCTGGCGCCGTTCGGGCGCAGCCGCATGTCGACGCGGAACACGATGCCGTCCTCGGTCGGATCGTTGAGCGCCGCGATCAGCCCGCGGCACAGGCGCGTGAAGTACTCGTGATGACTGAGGGCGCGCGGGCCGTCGAGCTCGCCGTCCTCGCTGTAGGCGAAGATCAGATCCACGTCCGAGGAATAGTTCAGCTCGCGACCGCCGAGCTTGCCCATGCCGAGCACGACGAATTCGGCCCGCGGCCGGCCCAGCGGTTCGGCATACAGCGCGCGCAGCCGGTCGGCGGCCGCGCCGATGCAGGCGTCGGCGAGGTCCGACAGCTCGCCCAGCACCTCGGGCAGCTCCGCCCAGCCGGCCAGGTCGCGCCAGGCGACGCGCAACATCTCGCGTTCGCGCAAGCTGCGCAGCTGGCGCTTGAGCGCGGCCTCGTCGATACCGCCGGCGAGCGCCGCCGACGCGCGGGCGGCCAGCTCGCCGGGCCGGTAGGGGCGCGCCAGATCGCCGCTCGCCAGCAGCTCGGGGAGGCGCTCGGCGCGACGCGCGCACACCCGCGCGACGAAATCGCTGGCCGCCAGCACCCGCGGCGCGGATGCGACCCAATCGATACCGCCGGCCGCGGGCGCGACAGCCGCGAGATGCGGGACGATGTCCGCCCAATGCCCCGCCGCCGGCGCGCGCAGCGGCTCCGGCAGGGCGGCGAGCGCCGTGTCGAAGCGGGTCTGCAGGGAATCGGTCATGGTCGGCCGGGCTGGCGTGTCGTCGGACCTTATAATAATGAGTTGTCGCCGAGAATGCAGGTCCGCCGCGCGGCGCCGGGACGACAGGTCGGCCGCGGCGTATGATTCCCGTCCTGACCGCAACGACGACCCGGGAGTCCGACCATGAAGGCCCTGATTGCCCCCGAGCTCGAACGCTACTGCGCCGAGCACTCCGCCGCGCCCTCGGCGCTGCTCGACGAGCTCGAGGCCTACACCCGCGCCCACTGCGCGAATCCGCAGATGCTGGTCGGCGCGCTCGAGGGCGCGCTGCTGCGCATGCTGGTAAAGATCAGCGGCGCGCGCCGGATTCTCGAGATCGGCCTGTACACCGGCTATTCCGCGCTGACCATGGCCGAGGCGCTGCCCGAGGACGGCACGGTCCTGTCTTGCGAAACGAACGCGGAAACCGCCGCCATCGCCCGGTCGTTCTTCGCGCGCAGCCCGCACGGCGGCAAGATCGCGATCGCGCTCGGGCCGGCGCTCGACACCCTGGCCGGGCTCGCGCCCGATCCGGCATTCGATCTGGCCTTCATCGACGCCGACAAGGAGAACTACGTCAATTACTACGAGGCGGTGCTGCCGCGCCTCGCTCCCGGCGGGCTGATCGTCGCCGACAACGTGTTGTGGTCGGGCGCCGTCCTCAAGCCGGACAAGGCGACCGACCGTGCGCTGGCGGACTTCAACGACCGTGCTACCCGCGACCCCGGCGTGCAGACGGTGATGCTCAGCGTACGCGACGGCGTGCTGCTCATCCGCAAACGGTGACCGGCCCGGGACCCGGCAACGGCGGCCGTTCGCGGCAGAACGCCATGTTCCGGACCGGGCAGTCGCCCCGGTTCGGCTAGTCTCGCATCATCGCGTTGTCTTACTTTTGGGCGGCCGTCTTGTTGCCGACTTTGATCACGCGCAGGTAATACACCACGTCGCGGACCTGTTCGTCGGTCAGCTCCTGGCCCCAGGGCGGCATATATGGGGAGCGACCCACGGCGGCGCCGCCGTTGCGGATGATCAGCTCCTTGTATTGGTCGGATTTGGTGCTGAGGCGCAGATTGGCCGGCGGCGGATTGTAGTTCCTGGCGGCGCGGCCGCCGCCGTCGGCGTGGATGCCGTGGCACAGCACGCAGTGGGTCTTGTACACGATATAGCCGCGCACGTCCTTGAACACCTCTTCCGGTCCCTGTCGATCCTGTTCCGCGGCCGAGACCGGCAGACAGAACCCGGCGGTGACCAACCACAGCAGAGTCGTGAGGGCGCTTCTCATTCTGCAACCTCGATGATCAGCTTCATCTGCGAGTGGATGGCGCATTCGACTTCCACGACGCCCGGATTGTTGAATGTCAACTTTCTGCTCTGGCCCTGCGGGTAAGAGCCCAGGTCGAAGGTCTTGGTGTCGGACAGGGAAAACACGTTGTGAAAGAACGGATCGTTGTTGACGAAATTCACCGTATCCCCGGCCTTGATCTTGAGATGCGATACGCTGAACTGCTTGTCCTTCTGGCCGACGTCGAACTCCGCCGCGGCCGCGGTCAACGCCGCCGCAAACAACAGAGATCCGAGCACATTTCTCACCAACATAATTCACTCCTCATTGCGGTAGTAGCGGAATCGTCACCTGCACGGGATCGCCGGTCAGGCTCTTGAGAAAGGAGACCAGGTCCTGCTTCTCCTGCGACGTCAGGTCCAAGCGCTCCATGTTGGGATCCAGGCTGTGCTTGACGTCGCCGCCACGATCGTAGTGATCGATGACGTCCTCCAAGGCCTTGTAAATGCCGTTGTGCATGTACGGTCCGGTCAGCGCCACGTCGCGCAGGGTCGGCGTCTTGAACGCACCCTTGTTGATGTTGACCTTGCGTTGGGCGTAGCGCCCGACATCCTCCGACATGCCCTTCGGGGTCTTGAGGCCGATGTTGTGGAAGCCGTCGTCGGTGAAGTTGAAGCCCTCGTGGCAGACATCGCACTTGGCCTTGCCGGTGAACAGCCTGAATCCGCGCTTAACCGATTCGTCGACCACCTTTTCGTCGCCCGCATACCAACGGTCGAACGGCGAATCGGCGGCGACGACGGTGCGCTGGAAGCTCGCGAGCGCCTTGGCGATGGTAGTCTCCGTGATTCCCTCGCCAGGATAGGCGCGCTCGAACATTTTGCGGTATCCCCGGATGGCGACGAGCCGCTCGACCAGGATGTCCATGTCCTGATTCATCTCGGACTCCGCCTTGATCGGGCCGGTGGCCTGATCCTCCAGGGTGGCGGCACGTCCGTCCCACATCAGGATCTTGCTGTAGGCGACGTTCAGGACCGTCGGGGTGGCGCGCGGCAGTTTCTTCATGCCATCACCGATGGCGGTCGGCAGCCCGTCCGACCAGCCCAGGGCCGGATTGTGGCAGCTGGCGCAGCTTATCCACCGCGAACTGGACAGTCGCGGATCGAAGAACAGCGCTTTGCCCAGCTCCACGCGCTCCGGCGTGAGGGCATTGTCCGGCGGGACCGGCACCGCGGCCGGACGCAGATAGGGGTCCGGCTTGCCGGTGGCGGAACTGTCCAGGCCCGCGCCGGCCGTCAGACACAACAGGCTCGCCATGAAAATCCTGCGGACGAGCAGGTTCAGACGCTTGTCGATGCTCATGATTTCTCTCCTGTTATCGCAGTGGGCGACGACACCATGAATCCACCCGTCGACGCCGGGCTCGATGCCCGGCCGCCCACACGCGCATGAGGGACTGTAGCGCGGGTTCCGGCTCGCGGTTCGGTTACCGCTGACCGCGCCGGGACGTCGGGGCGCATCGCGTCGTCGGAAGCCGGCTCGTCGGCGATCTTGAAGGTCTGGACCACGCGCACGAGATGTTCGGCGTGCTCCATGAGCACGGAGGTTGCCGCCGTCGTCTCCTCGGCGAGTGCGGCATTTTTCTGGGTGGTGTCGCCCAATTGCGTGATGGCGATGTCGATATGCTCGATGCTGTGACCCTGCTCCGCGGAGGCATGCGCGATCTCGCGGATGAGCGTACCCACGCGCTCGACCTGTTCGACGATTCCATCCATCGACGTTCGCGCCTCACCCACGAGTCTGCCGCCGTCGCGGACGGTCGCCTCCGATCCGGCGATCAGGCCCTTGATCTCCCGGGCGGCCGTCGCGCTGCGCTGAGCCAGCGCGCGCACTTCGCCCGCCACCACACCGAAGCCGAGACCGTTCCTACCGGCCCGCGCCGCCTCGACCGCGGCGTTCAGGGCCAGGAGATTCGTCTGAAAGGCGATCTCGTCGATCACGCCTATCACGCCGGTGATTTGTCTGGCGCTACCTTGGATCCGGGCGATGGTCTTGACCACTTCGCCCATGCGGGCGGCGCCTTCTTGCGCGCGCTCCCGCGAGCCCTGTGCAGCGGCATTGACCTCGGCGGCGTTGTCGGCGTTACGCCGCACCGTCGCCGTTATTTCCTCCATGCTGGAAGCGGTTTCCTCCAGCGATGCGCTTTGCTCGCCGGTGCGTTGCGACAGATCGAGGTTGCCCGTCTCGATTCCCCGGGCCGTGTCCATGATCGACACGCTGGCAAGTCGCGCCTGGCGCACGATCCGAGTGAGATCGCGGCTCATTTTCGTCAGCGCCCTGAGCAGCTCGCCGGTTTCATCCCGCGCCGTGATCTCCATGTCTCCGGTCAAGTCGCCCGTCGCGACCCGATTGGCCATGTCGACTGCGGCCTTGATCGGCCGCGTGATACTGCGCGTCACCCAGGCGGATACGGCGAACCCGATGACGACGAGCGTTACCAGCAGCCCCAGCACCCGGGAGGAGACCGTCCGGTAATCCGCCATGGCGTACTCGTAGTCGGTGCGCGCGATGTGGGTGTGGTAGTCGATGAGATCGTTCAGATAGCCGTACGCCTTGTTGAAGCGCGTCACCATCCGGCGTTGAATCATCGCCATGGCTTCGGCCTTGTCGCCCGCCGTGCTCACGGGCAGGATGTCGAGGACGATGCTGTCGGCGTAACTGTTGAAATGGGATTCATAGCGGTCGATCAGCTTCTGTTCGACCGCCGCGTGCGTGTGCGTCCGGTACTGTCCCAGGACTTCCTCGATCTGCCGGCGCTGCTGCCGGATCTCCTGCGCCAGCGCCGCCATCTCGTCACCACGCCTGGACAGGACATGGCTCATGGCATCGACGCGCATGCGGTGCAGACCCGCCTGCATTCCGCTCAGCCCCTTGATCGCGAGCAGGTTTCGCGTGTAGACCTGATCCATACGGACGTTGAGCACCTTCATATAGCTCAGGCCCCAAAAACCCTGAACAGCCGCGAGCACCATCAGAACGCCGAAGCCCAGGGCCAGGCGTTTGCCGATGGTCAAGCTGGTCAGACCCCCCAATCCTACGAAGTTTGGCATTCAGCGCTCGTTCTGTTTCTCAAATGGCACGCTCGGCCGGTCCAGCGCCGGCGCAAGCGCCTGGACCACGGATTAACGTCAGGAATGTGCAATGATCGTGCCGGACGATGAGTACCGTCCGGCAGAGATTGAGATTTAGACAGAGTCGAACAGCAGGCTGCGGGTGAAGAAGATAGGGGGATGCGCCCCCGCGGGAGTCAGGCGGCCGGCGGCCGGTAGCGTTCCAGCACCCGGTCGATCTCCGCGACCCGCTGCCGGAGTTCCGCATCGCCGAGTGTGTCGGCCCGCTCGCGCAGCGCGGCGGCCGCGGTGCGCAACTCGTCGAGCGTTCCCGCCAGCGCACCCTCGACGCGGTCGAGGCTCTGGCTCAAGTTCTCGAAGTAGTCGTGCCGGCGCAGTTTGATGCGCTGGCCGATCCTGCCGTCGGCCATGTCGTCCAGAGTGCGGCAGAAGCGATAGACCGGGCCGGCGATGCGGTGGGTGTAATAGATGACGAAACCGTAGACCAGGCCGAGGCTCGCCGCGGCGATCAGCAGCGTCGGCAGCAATTGCCGGCGGAGCAGTGCGCCGATCAAGCCCCAGTCGCCGCGCTCCGTCGCGAGCTCCGGATTGCTGAGGGCGTACTGGCCGGCCAGATAGAACATCACCCACAGAAAGATCGGCACCAGGACGACGATCACCATCATCTCTCTGGCCAGCCGGTGCTGAAACCTGCGATCGACGAGAATCTTCTGACGTTTGACCACGCGATCCTCCCTAAACTGTTCTTATGGACTAATCGGGACGGGCTCCAGGGTCAGTCTATTCATATTCCGGGACCGGATACAACCGAAAACAGCTCGCCGTGGATGGCAAAAAGAAAGGCCCCGCTCGCGCGGGGCCTTCCGGGGACTGCTTGATCTGAATGGCAGGGCTTACATCATGTCCATACCGCCCATGCCGCCCATGCCGCCCATGCCACCGCCGGCCGCGCCCTTCTCGTCCTGCGGCAGCTCGGCGACCATGGCCTCGGTGGTGATCATGAGGCCGGCGACGCTCGACGCGTTCTGCAGCGCGGTGCGGGTCACCTTGGTCGGATCCAGGATGCCCATGGCCAGCATGTCGCCGTACTCGCCGGTGGCGGCGTTGTAGCCGAAGCTGCCCTTGCCGTCCATCACCTTGTGCAGCACGACCGAGCCTTCGATGCCGGCGTTCTCGACGATCTGGCGCAGCGGCTCCTCCATCGCGCGCAGCGCGATCTGGATGCCGACGTCCTGGTCGTGGTTGTCGCCCTTGACCTTCATCTGCTGGATGGCGCGGATCAGCGCCACGCCGCCGCCGGCCACCACGCCTTCCTCGACCGCGGCGCGGGTGGCGTGCAGCGCGTCCTCGACGCGGGCCTTCTTCTCTTTCATCTCGATCTCGCTGCCGGCACCGACCTTGATGACGGCCACGCCGCCGGCCAGCTTGGCGACGCGTTCCTGCATCTTCTCCTTGTCATAGTCGGAGGTGGCCTCCTCGATCTGGGCGCGGATCTGCTTGACGCGCGCCTCGATGTCCTTGGGATTGCCGGCACCGTCGATCACCGTGGTGTTCTCCTTGGTGATCTGCACGCGCTTGGCCGAGCCGAGCATGCTGACGTCGGCCTTCTCCAGGCTCATGCCGAGCTCGTCGGAGATCACCTGGCCGCCGGTGAGGATGGCGACGTCCTGCAGCATGGCCTTGCGGCGGTCGCCGAAGCCCGGCGCCTTGACCGCGCAGACCTTGAGGATGCCGCGGATGTTGTTGACCACCAGGGTCGCCAGCGCCTCGCCCTCGACGTCCTCGGCGATGATCAGCAGCGGCTTGCCCTGCTTGGCCACGCCTTCCAGGACCGGCAGCAGCTCGCGGATGTTGGAGATCTTCTTGTCGTAGATCAGGATGCCGGGGTTCTCGAGCTCGGCGCTCATGGTCTCCTGCTTGTTGATGAAGTACGGAGACAGGTAGCCGCGGTCGAACTGCATGCCCTCGACGATGTCGAGCTCGTTGTCGAAGCCCGAACCCTCCTCGACGGTGATGACGCCCTCCTTGCCGACCTTGTCCATGGCCTTGGCGATGATCTCGCCGATCGACTCGTCGGAGTTGGCCGAGATCGTGCCGACCTGGGCGATCTCCTTCTGGTCGGAGCACGGCCGGCTGAGCTTCTTGAGGCTCTCGACCGCCGCGATCACGGCCTTGTCGATCCCGCGCTTCAAGTCCATCGGGTTCATGCCGGCGGCGACCGACTTCAGGCCTTCGCGCAGCATCGCCTGGGCCAGCACGGTCGCGGTGGTGGTGCCGTCACCGGCGATGTCGGAGGTCTGGGAAGCGACTTCCTTCACCATCTGCGCACCCATGTTCTCGTACTTGTCCTTGAGCTCGATCTCCTTCGCCACGGACACGCCGTCCTTGGTGATGGTCGGCGCGCCGAACGACTTGTCGAGCACCACGTTGCGGCCCTTGGGGCCGAGCGTCACTTTGACCGCGTCGGCCAGGATGTTGACGCCGCGCAGCATGCGATGGCGCGCGGAGTCACCGAATAATACTTCTTTGGCAGCCATGTTCTTTCCTCGCTAACTTGATTGGTTCCGTCGGGGGATCGCTTACTTCTCGACCACGCCCATGATGTCTTCTTCGCGCATGACCAGTACTTCCTCGTCACCGACCTTGACCTCGGTGCCCGAGTACTTGCCGAACAGCACTTTGTCGCCGACCTTCACGTCCAGCGGGCGGACCTCGCCATTCTCCAGGATCTTGCCCTTGCCGACCGCGATCACTTCGCCCTGGATGGGCTTTTCCTTCGCAGTGTCGGGGATCACGATCCCGCCGGCCGTTTTGCGCTCCTCTTCCAGGCGGCGCACGATCACACGATCATGTAGGGGACGGATTTTCACAGAATTTTCTCCTTGTTTCACAATAGGTTGTGCAGTCATCGCCATTCCTCCGTGCGAGAGTTATTGATTACGCTAATGAAATGACCGAAAGGACTGTTAGCACTCGGTTTCGGTGAGTGCTAATCATATTGGCGACGCGTCGGATGTCAACCCCTGGCGGGCTGGTTGGTGCGCCTTCCGGACCGCCCCGACCCCCGGCCGAGAACCGACCCCGGCCACGGACCTCGATCTGCGCCCTGGCCGCTGAAAGGAATTTCTGTATTGACAGAATTTTCTGACATAACTAAGCTTGAGGGCATGGAACTGAAACCGGTCGCCAAACGCTTCGTGCTGCACTGGGGGGAAATGGGCTCCAAATGGGGGGTCAACCGCACGGTGTCCCAGATCCACGCGCTGCTCTATCTTGCCAGCGAACCGCTCAATGCCGAGGAGATCGCCGAGACCCTGGGGGTGGCGCGCTCGAACGTCAGCACCAGCCTCAAGGAGCTGCAGAGCTGGGGGCTGGTGCACGTGGTGCACCGGATGGACGACCGGCGCGACCATTTCGCGACCGCGTCCGACGTCTGGGACCTGTTTCGCACCATCGTGCGCGAGCGCAAGGAGCGCGAGTTCGATCCGACCGTCGACGTGTTGCGCGAGTGCCTGGCCAGCCGCGACTTCGGGCGCGAGTCGCCCGAGGCCCAGCAGCGCATCCACGACACCCTGCAACTGATGGAGGCCGTGGCGAGCTGGGCCGATGAAATGCTGCGACTGCCGCCGGAGACCCTGGTCAAGGTGATGAAGCTTGGCGCCAAGATCCAGAAGCTGGTGCGCGGCGAGAAGACCGCCGTGGGCGCCCGTTAACACCCGCTTTTTTTTGACCCTAAATTTCTGTATTGACAGAAATTTCGGAACTGGAGGATAGTACTATGATCCCTGCCCGACCCGCGGTCCCGGCCATCACGCTGCCCAAGCGACTCGGCTTGTTCGTGATCTCGACCGCCTGGTGCCTGGTCCTCGGTCCACCAATCGGCGCGGCGCCGATTTGCATCGCACTCGGCGCCTACATCGACGGCGCGTCGCTCAAATGGATGATGGATGCGATCGCCTTTTCGTACATCCTGGGCGGCATTCCGGCGCTGGTCGGCGGCGCGCTGTACAGCGCCCTGCTCGCCGCCGACCAGCGCCATGCCTACCAATCGCCCGCGTCTCGGGCAGCGGTCGGCGCGGCCTGCGGCGCAGTCGGCGTGCTCCTGACCGGCATCCACGTCGGCGGCGGCGTCCAGATTCCCCTGCAGCTCATTTTGGGCACCGCCGCCGGAGCGATCTCGGCGGCGCTGTTCAGGGGGCGGTGGATCGACCGATTCCTGCCGCCCGATGGCGCACCGCGCGCGCTCGGAGGTGCGGAATGAACACCCTGACGCTGGCGCTCAATCTGCTGGTGATACAAGGCGCGCTGGGCGCCGTCGACACGCTCTACCACCACGAGCTTCGTGCGGCCCTGCCGCAGCAGCCGGGCGCGGCCGTCGAGTTGCGCATTCACGCGCTGCGCTCGTTACTCTACGGCCTGCTGTTCGCCGGGCTGGCATGGTTCGACTGGGGCGGTGCCTGGTTGATAGTGCCGATGGCCGTATTGCTGGTGGAAGTGGTGCTGACACTGTGGGACTTTCTGGTGGAGGACCGCAGCCGCCTGCTGCCGCGCAGCGAACGCGTGCTGCACACGCTGCTGGCGATCAATGGCGGCGCCGTCTTCGCGCTGCTGGCCCTGCACGCGCCGCACTGGTGGGCGCTGCCCACCGGTCTGCACCGGGCCTCTCACGGTTGGCTGTCGGTGGCGTTCAGCCTGTTCGCCGCCGGGGTAACAGCTTCGGGGATACGCGACGCGATCGCCAGCCGCCGGCTCCGGCGGCGCGCCGCGCGGGGCGCGAAGATCCGTTTCACCGGCGGCCCGCGGCGGGTGCTGGTCACCGGCGGCACCGGGTTCATCGGCCAGGCCCTGTGCCGCGCCCTCCTCGCCGAGGGCCATGAGCTCACGCTGCTCACACGCGATCCGCTGCGGGCCAGTTACCTGTTCGACGGGCGCGCCCGCTGCATCCACGGCCTCGACGAGCTCGATCGCCGCACGCCGCTCGATGTCGTGATCAATCTCGCCGGCGAGCGCATCGTCGGTCCGCGTTGGACCGCGACACGCAAGCACAAGCTCATCGCCAGCCGGATCGACACCACGCGCGCGCTGGTCGAATGGATCGCCCGCGCCCGCAGCAAGCCGCGGCTCATGATCTCGGCATCGGCGGTTGGCTATTACGGCGTGCAGGCGCCGGAGGATCCGGGCGTCCTCAACGAGAACACCGCCTCTCAGCCGGTGTTCGTATCGGAGCTCTGCCAGCGTTGGGAAGCGGCGGCGCGCACCGTGACCGACCAGGGCGTGCCGCTCGCGCTGCTGCGCTTCGGCTTGGTGTTCGGCGATCAAGGGATATTGCCGGCCATGCGTCTGCCGTTCCTGCTTGGTCTGGGCGGCCGCATTGGCAAGGGTCGCCATGTCATAAGCTGGGTCCACATCGACGACGTGATCGGTGCCATCGCCCACCTGATGAACAACCCCGACCCGAAGCGCGCCCACGGCGTCTACAACGTCACGGCGCCGCAGCCGATCACCCAGGCCGAATTCGCCGCGACGCTGGCCCGGACCTTGCGTCGGCCGGCCTGGCTCGTCACGCCGGCGGCGCTGCTGCGCCTGCTGCTCGGCGAGCAGGCGACCTTGATGGTCGACGGTCAGCGCGCCCACCCGACCGCGCTGGTGCGCGCCGGCTACCGCTTTCGGTTTCCGCGCCTCGACGCGGCGCTCGAAGACCTGCACGGGGCCGCGTCATGACCGCCGGCGCGAATTCCGCCACCCCGGCCGCCGGGTCACCGGCGCCGCTGTATGCGCGCGCGCTCGGCCCGCAGTTCCATCGCCTGGCGCCGGCGCTGGCGCGCCTGCACGGCGCGGGCGAGCGACGCCTGCTCGGCACCCTGAGGGTGCGCGTCGGATCGCGCCCCTGGGTTCGGCTGCTGATGCGCATCGCGCGCATGCCGCAGGCCAACGAAGCCGGCACGGCCTGCGCGGTCACGCTCATCGGTCTCGGCGACGGTGAGCGCTGGCAACGCCGGGTGGGATCGCGGCCGATGGTGAGCCGGCAGACGCCAGGCGGCGAGCGGGAAGTCGTCGAGCGAATCGGTCCGCTGGCCATCCGCCTGCGCAATCGGATCGCGAACGGCGGA
>DASWHF010000088.1:0-44524 GCA_036393295.1 Acidiferrobacterales bacterium | reverse complement strand
GCCTGGCAGTTCGTTTTTCAACGAACTGCCAGGCCGCAAACCGCCGCCGCGTGGACTTTTGCCGGCCGAGGCCGGAGAATGACTGGATTCGCCCGCGCGCGCCGGCCCGCCGCCCGGCGAGCCTTCCAAACGTATTACCGGCGTAATGCCTGGAGATCGGTCATGGGTATCAGCATCTGGCAGTTACTGATTATTCTCGTCATCGTCCTGATCATTTTCGGCGGCAAGAAGCTGCGCAATCTCGGCGGTGAGCTCGGCGGCGCGATCAAGAACTTCAAGCAGTCGGTCAAGGACGAGGAGTCCAAGGGCGAGGGCGAGGGCGAGGAGGGCGAGCCGAAGCGCGTCGCCGACAAGCCCGAGCGCGTCATCGACGGCAAGGTGACCTCCAAGGAATCCTCACGGCAGAAGAAGGCCTGATGCCCGCCTGACCGTGGTAGCGATTCGTGTTCGATTTCGGTCTCGCTGAGCTGCTCCTGATCGGCATCCTCGCGCTCATCGTGCTGGGCCCCAAGCGCCTGCCCGAGGTGGCGCGCACCGTCGGGCGCTGGGCGGCCAGGGCGCGGCGCTTCGTCGAGGACGTCAAGCGCGACATCGACCGCGAGGTCGGCGACGCGGACCTCGCCGCGCTGAAACGCATGCACGAGGAGCTGGCCGAGACCCGCAGCATGCTGCAGCGCACCGCCGACGACACCCTGTCGAGCTTCGGCAAGCTTTCCGAGGATGTGGCGCGCGGCGCCGAATCGGTGCCGGCGCCGCGCGCCGATATTCCGTCGCTCGAGATCTTCGACGAGCCGCCCGCGGGCCGGCCGGCGCCACGCGCCAGGAAGACATCCGCCGCGCGCAAGCCGGCCGCGAACCGAAAAGCCCGCGCCGGTTCCGGCCCCAAGTCCGCGCGCAAGCCGGCCGCCGCGCGCCGTAAGAAGACCGATGGCCCGAAAGACTGAATCCGCGGCGCCGGACACGGGCGCCGAGGGCGCCCCGGGCAGCTTCGTCTCGCACCTGCTGGAGCTGCGCAACCGCCTGTTGTACGCCATCGTCGGCGTCGGCATCGTGTTCGCGGCCCTGGTGCCGTTCGCCAACCGCGTCTACGAGTGGCTCGCGCAGCCGCTGATCGCGGTGCTGCCGGCCGGCACCAGCATGATCGCCACCGAGGTGGCCTCGCCGTTCCTCACACCGCTCAAGCTCACCCTGCTCGCCGCGATCGTGATCGCGGTGCCCTGGGTGCTGTACCAGATCTGGGCGTTCGTCGCGCCCGGGCTCTACAAGCACGAGCGCCGGCTGGTCTGGCCGCTGCTCGCGTCCAGCACCCTGCTGTTCTACGCCGGCGTGGCCTTCGCCTACTTCGCCGTGCTGCCGCTGGTGTTCGGTTTCCTGGTCGGCACCGTCCCGCACGGCGTGGCGATGATGACCGACATCAAGGCCTATCTCGATTTCGTGTTCGCCATGTTCCTGGCCTTCGGCGTCGCCTTCGAGCTGCCGGTGGCGCTGGTGCTGCTGGCGCGCATGGGCGTGGTCAATCCCGACGCGCTGGCGAAGAAGCGGCCCTACGTGGTGCTGTGGGTGTTCATCGTCGCCGCCTTCCTGACGCCGCCGGACGTGATCTCCCAGACGCTGCTGGCAATCCCGATGCTGATCCTGTTCGAGATCGGCCTGTTCATCGCGCGCCGCGTGCGCCCGCGCGACGCCGGGGACGGCGCCCTGACCGAGGCCGACATGGACCGCGAGCTTGCCGCCTACGAGCGCGACAACCCGACTTCGGGCAAGAAGTAGGGAATAAACCGACGGGCCCGGCGGTCATAGCGGTACGGGGACGCCGGATCGGAAAAGCATTAATTCTGCCACGGGGGTCACGGGGAACACGGGGGACAAATGAATGTCCCTTCGATCAGCCTTGTTGGTGTTTCCGGGGCGGCACGCTGAGCGCCAATCGCTTTTTCCCCGTGTTCCCCGTGTTCCCCGTGCTCCCCGTGGCGTAGTTTTCGTGCTGTGAAATGGCGACGCATCCAATGCGAATTGCACCGGTGTCCATAGCGTTGATGATCGCACTGCTGCCCGCAGTGCCAGCGGCCGCGCTCGAGAACCGTCTCGCCGGCCACCCCTCGCCCTATCTGGCGCTGCACGGCGCCGACCCGGTCGCCTGGCAGGATTGGGGTCCGGCGGTGATGGCGCAGGCGCGGCGCGAGAACCGGCTGGTGTATCTCTCGATCGGCTATTTCTCCTGCCACTGGTGCCACGTGATGCAGCGCGAGAGTTATCAGAACGCCGAGATCGCGGAATACATCAACACCCATTTCATTCCGGTCAAGATCGACCGCGAGCTCGACCCGGCTCTCGATGCGCGCATGATGGAATTCGTGGAGGCGACCCGCGGCATGGGCGGCTGGCCGCTCAACGTGTTCGTCACGCCCGACGGCCATCCGCTGTTCGCCACGCTCTATCATCCGCCCGCGGAGTTCCTCGGCATCGTCCGGCGCGTCCAGGAGCGGTGGCGGGAGGACAGCGCCGGTCTCGCGGCGCTGGCGCGCTCGGCGGCGCCGCCGCAGCCGCGCGGTCCCGGCCGGCCGGAGCTCGATACCGCCCGGGTCGATCGCTATCGCGAGGCGCTGACGACGGCGGCGCTGGCGCGCGCCGACGGCGTGCACGGCGGTTTCGGCGAGCAGTCGAAGTTTCCGATGGTGCCGCAATTGGATTTCCTGCTCGACGAGCTCGCGCGCCGCGACCGCCCCGACCTGCGCGGATTCCTGCTGCTGACACTCGACCACATGGCCGGCGAGGGCCTGCAGGATCACCTGGGCGGCGGGTTCTTCCGCTACACCGTCGATCCGACCTGGCGCACGCCGCACTTCGAGAAGATGCTCTACGACAACGTGCTGCTCGGCCGCCTGTACCTGCGCGCCGGCCGGCAGTTCGGGCGCGACGATTACACGCGTGTCGGCGAGCGGACCTTCGATTTCGTGCTCGACGTCCTGCGCGGCGACGGCGGCGCTTACATCGCTTCGCTTTCGGCGCTGGACGACCGGGACGTCGAGGGCGGGTATTACCTGTGGTCGGCGGACGAGCTTGCGCGGCGGCTCGGCAAGCGCGACGCCGAGATCTACCGGCTCGCCTGGGGCATGCAGGACGCGCCGCCCTTCGACGCCGGCTGGCTGCCGGTCCGCGGGCTCGCGCCCGATCTCATCGCCAAGCGCCTCGCGCTTCCCGAGGCCGAAGTCGTCGCGCGCCTTTCCCGGGCCGAGGCGACGCTGCGCAAGGCGCGCGCCGCCCGTGGCCTGCCGCGCGACTCCAAACAGCTCGCCGCCTGGAACGGGCTGGCGCTCGGTTGCCTCGCCGAGGCCGCGCGCCTCACCCGGTCGCCGCGCTATCGCGCGGCCGCCGGGCAATTGCGCGACTATCTCGTGCGCGAGCTGTGGGACGGCGCGGAGCTCCGCCGCGCCGTGGCCGGCGGCCGGGCGCTCGGCCGGGTGGCGCTCGAGGACTATGCCTTCGTCGCCTGGGGGCTCGCCGAGTGGGCCGAGCTGAGCGGCGTCCGGGCCGACGCCGAGCTCGCCGCGCGCGTCGCCCGGTCGGCCTGGCGGCGCTTCCACGGCAAGCGGGGCTGGCGCCTGATCGAGACCCCCCTGAT
The DNA here is from genome assembly GCA_036393295.1 of Acidiferrobacterales bacterium. Taxonomy (GTDB): domain Bacteria; phylum Pseudomonadota; class Gammaproteobacteria; order Acidiferrobacterales; family UBA6901; genus DASWHF01. Next base: position 40,902 of record DASWHF010000088.1, on the reverse strand, counting down.
CGCCGCCGAACCCGGCCAGGACGTCATCAGCGACGGGCCGCTGGCGGCACCGAGTGCGACGCTGGCGGCCGCCAGCCTCAAGCTCGCCGCACGCCTCCAGGATCCCGGCCTGCGCCGCCAGGCGCTGGCGGCGCTCAACAGCGGTGACGCGCTGATCGACGGGGACCCCTTCTGGTACGCGGCGACGGTGGCGGCGATGCGCGCGGCGCGGGAATAGCTTAGCTGCCGATATCGCCGACGCGAACCGGAATCAGCGCCCGGCCGGCTGCGCCGGGCGTTCCGCCGCGGTCGCCTCCAGGTTCAGGGTCTTGCCGGCACGCACCACCTGCATGCGCAGCGTGTCGCCGGGCTTGCGGCCGGCGATGCTGATCAGCATTTCGCGCGCGTTGTTGAGTTTCTTGCCGTCGATCGACAGGATGACGTCACCGGGCTCGAGGCCGGCGCGGTGCGCCGGACTGTTGCGCACGATGCCGGTGACGACCAGCCCCTCGGGCTTGATGTCGAGCCCGAGCGCCTGGACGATCTCGGCGGTGAGCGACTGCGCCTCGACGCCCAGCCAGCCGCGCAGCGGCCGGCCGTGCTGGACGATCTGTTCCATGACCTCCCGGGCGAGCGCGCTCGGGATCGCGAAGCCGATGCCCTGCGAGCCGCCGGTGCGCGAGAAGATCGCGGTGTTGATGCCGATCAGGTTGCCGTGTGCGTCGACCAGCGCGCCGCCCGAGTTGCCCGGGTTGATGGCGGCGTCGGTCTGGATGAAGTTCTCGAAGGTGTTGATGCCGAGCTGGTTGCGGCCGGTGGCGCTGACGATGCCCATGGTCACGGTCTGGCCGACGCCGAAGGGGTTGCCGATCGCCAGCACCACGTCGCCGATGCGGATGCGGTCGGACTGGCCGAGGGTGATGGCCGGCAGCCGCGGCAGGTCGATCTTGAGCACCGCGACGTCGGTGTCCGGATCGCTGCCGATGAGCAAGGCCTTTGCGCTGCGGCCGTCGCGCAGGTACACCTCGATGGCGTCGGCGCCGTGGATCACGTGGTGGTTGGTCAGAATATAGCCCTGGTCGCTGAAGATCACGCCCGAGCCGAGGCTGGTCTGGAGGCGCTGGCGCGGGCGGCCGAAGGTGTCGAGCTCGCCGAAGAACTGGCGGAAGACCGGGTCGTTGAACAGCGGGTGGCGGCGCTCGGTGACGACCTTGGCGGTGTTGATGTTGACCACCGCCGGCGCGGCGCGCTCGACCGCCTGGGCGTAGGACACCGGGCCGGATGCCGGCGGCGACGCGGCCGCGGCCGGTGCCTCGATGATTTCGACCGCGGCCGGTTCACGCCGGATGAGCTCGGGCCAGATCAGCACGGCGATGAAGGCCATGGCCAGTCCCAGCGTGATCATCTGGGCGACGAACATCAGGCTGCGTACGGGTTGCATGACGGAATCCGGGCGGTCGAAACGGGCCCGTTAGTGTACCCGAACCGGCGCGGCGCGCAGCGCTGCGCCGGGTTGACGCAAAAAGACCGCCGAAGCCACTTGACTGTCGCGGGGCGAATGTACGATCCTATGCCGCGGTTCTGACGGTCCATCAGCAGCACCTAATATTCAAAATACTCATAACCTGATGTTTTCATTAAGACTTTCTGGCGAATTCTGGGGCGGATGTCTGTCCGCCACGGGCGTTTCCCTGCAGGGGGTTTCATGACGGATGACGGTGTGGATCGTGGCAAGCGGCGGTTTCTGACCGCCTTGACCACGGGCGTGGGCGCGGTCGGCGCGGTATTCGCGGCCACGCCCTTCGTGTTGAGCATGACCCCGAGCGCGCGGGCGCGCGCCGCCGGTGCGCCGGTCGAGGTCGATATCGGCAAGGTCGAGCCGGGCATGATGATCACCGTCGAATGGCGCGGCAAGCCGGTGTGGATCGTGCGCCGCACCCCGGAGATGCTCAAGACCCTCGAAACCGTGACGCCCCAGCTCGCCGATCCCGGGTCCTCGAGGTCGGAGCAGCCACCGTACGCCGCCAACGAGGCGCGCTCGATCAAGCCCGAGCTGCTGGTGGTGGTCGGCGTCTGCACCCATCTCGGTTGCGCGCCGACGAAGAAATTCGAGCTGGGTCCGGCTGGCGACATGCCCAGCGACTGGCTGGGCGGGTTCTACTGCCCCTGCCACGGCTCCAAGTTCGATCTGGCCGGCCGGGTCTACAAGAACGTCCCGGCCCCGACCAACCTGCCGATTCCGCCGTATTCCTACCTGACCGACAGCCGCATCATCATCGGCGTCGATAAAGGAGCCGCGTGATGGAAAAGCTGCTCAACTGGATCGACGACCGCTTCCCGCTGACCAAGGTCTGGGAGGAGCACCTGTCGAAGTACTACGCGCCGAAGAATTTCAATTTCTGGTACTACTTCGGCTCGCTGGCGCTGCTGGTGCTGGTCGTCCAGATCGTCACCGGCATCTTCCTCACCATGCACTACAAGCCCGACACCCAGCTCGCCTTCGCGTCGGTCGAGTACATCATGCGCGACGTCGAGTGGGGCTGGCTGATCCGCTACATGCACTCGACCGGCGCCTCGATGTTCTTCGTCGTGGTGTACCTGCACATGTTCCGCGGCCTGATCTACGGCTCCTACCGCGGTCCGCGCGAGCTGGTCTGGATCATCGGCGTGATCATCTTCATCGCGCTTATGGCCGAGGCCTTCATGGGCTATCTGCTGCCGTGGGGCAACATGTCGTACTGGGGCGCGCAGGTGATCATCTCGCTGTTCGACGCCATCCCCTGGGTCGGCCCGCCGCTCGCCGAGTGGATCCGCGGCGACTTCGTGGTCTCGGACGCCACCCTGAACCGCTTCTTCGCCTTCCACGTGATCGCGCTGCCGCTGGTGCTGATCGTGCTGGTGTTCGTGCACCTGGTGGCGCTGCACAAGGTCGGCTCGAGCAATCCGGACGGTATCGAGATCAAGAAGAAGAAGGACGCCAACGGCATTCCACTCGACGGCATTCCCTTCCACCCGTACTACACGGTGAAGGATATCGTCGGGGTGATCGTTTTCCTGATGGTGTTTTCCGCCATCATGTTCTTCGCGCCCGAGCTCGGCGGCTGGTTCCTGGAGCACGACAATTTCGTGCCCGCCAACATTCTGGTCACGCCGCCGGAGATCAAGCCGCTGTGGTATTTCACGCCGTTCTACTCGATCCTGCGCGCCACGACCGAGAACTTCACGACCTACTGGCTGCCGGCGGCGGTCGTGGTGGTTGGCGCGCTGGCGTTCTTCACCGCCGCGAGCCCGCGGGCCAAGGCCGCGGCGATCGGGGTGCCGGTGGTGCTGATCGCCGGGCTGTTCGTGCTCGAGGCCAAGGTCTGGGGCGTGATCCTGATGGGTGGGTCGCTGGTGCTGCTGTTCTTCATGCCCTGGCTCGACCGCTCGCCGGTCAAGTCGGTGCGCTACCGCGGCGCGCTCACCAAGCTGGCGCTCGGCGTGTTCGTCGTGAGCTTCGTGATTCTCGGTTACCTGGGCGTGCGGTCCACGGAGGGCGTCGACCTGTTCCTGTTCAAGAACGTCTTCTGGGCCCAGGTCTTCACGCTGTTGTATTTCGCCTACTTCGTGCTGATGCCGTGGTACACGAAGATCGAGAAGACCAAGCCGGTGCCGGAGAGGGTGACCTGAAAATGAAAAAGCTCATGATTTTCGTGTTTCTGGCCATCGCCCCGGGTCTGTCCCTGGCGGCCGGCGGCCATGTCCCGCTCGACCCGGTCAAGATCGACCTGTCGGACCAGGCCTCGCTGCAGCGCGGCGCGCGCATCTTCGTGAACTTCTGCCTGTCCTGCCACAGCGCCGCCTACATGCGCTACAACCGCATGGGTCATGACCTCGGCATCAGCGAGGAGCTGGTCGAGGAGAATCTGCTGTTCGCCGCCGACAAGGTCGGCGACCTGATGAAGGCGGTGATGCCGCGCGAGGACGCCAAGGACTGGTTCGATGCGGTGCCGCCCGACCTGACCGTCATTACGCGCTCCAAGACCCCCGAGTACCTCTACACCTACATGCGCGGCTTCTACCGCGACCCCGCGACCAAGAGCGGTTGGAACAACATCGCCTTCCCGGGCGCCGCCATGCCGCACGTGCTTTACGAATGGCAGGGCCATCAGCGCGCCGTGTTCAAGACCGTAATGGTCGAGCGCGAGGTCGAGCAGGACGGCAAAAAGGTGAAGAGGCAGGTCGAGGAGAGCCACTTCGACCGCTTCGAGCTCGAGCGCGCCGGCACCATGAGCGCCGAGGACTACGACGCGGCGATGCGCGACCTCACCAACTTCATGGTCTACATGGGCGAACCGGCCAAGCTGCACCGCGGCCGCATCGGCGTCTACGTGCTGCTGTTCCTGGCGGTGTTCTTCGTCGTGGCGCTGCTGCTCAAGAAGGAATACTGGAAGGACGTACACTGAGCGCAGGCCGGGACTTTTCAGCAGGGGGCCCGGTCCGGGCCCCCTTTGCTGTTATAATCGACGGTCACGCAGCAGGAGAAACCGGCATGGCATCCCTGGCGACCCGCAAGCACATCATGACCCTGTACTCGGGGACGAGCGACCCGTACAGCCACCGTACGCGGATCGTGCTCTACGAGAAGGACGTCGAGTGCCAGGTCATCGAGGTCGACGTGCGGAAGAAGCCGCGCGAGCTCGGCGAGTTCAATCCCTACAACACCGTGCCGACCATGGTCGACCGCGACCTGGTGCTGTACGAATCGCTGCTGATTAATGAGTACCTGGACGAGCGCCTGCCGCACCCGCCGCTGATGCCGGTCGATCCGGTGTCGCGCGCCAAGGCGCGACTCATGCTGATGCGCTTCGACCGCGACTGGTACGGCCTGCTGCCCGAGATCGAGGGCGGCGACAAGAAGGCCGCGCAGAAGGCGCGCACGGCGGTCCGCGACGGGCTGACGGTGATCTCACCGGTGTTCAAGGAGCAGCAGTTCGTGCTCGGCGAGGAGTTCTCGCTGGTCGACTGTTCGCTGGCGCCGCTGCTGTGGCGGCTCAATGTCTACGGCATCGAGCTGCCGCGCCAGGCGCGCCCGATCCTCGACTACGCCGAGCGCCTGTTCGAGCGCAAGTCGTTCAAGCTGAGCCTCACCGAGACCGAGCGCGAGATGCGCCCGCGCGGGCGCTGATCCGCCGCCCCGCGTGCCCGACGAGATCCCCACCCGTCCCTACCTGATCCGCGCGATCTACGACTGGGCGGTCGACAACGGCTATACCCCGCACCTGCTGGTCGACGCCGATGCCGAGGGCGTGACGATCCCGCCGGGCTACGCCCAGGACGGGCGCGTCGCCCTCAACATCCACCCCCAGGCCGTGCAGGGCCTCACGCTCGCCAACGACGCGGTGCGCTTCAGCGCGCGCTTCGGCGGCCGGCCGTTCGCCGTGGTGGCGCCGGTCGCCGCGGTGCTCGCGATCTACGCGCGCGAGTCGGGACGCGGGTTTTACTTCCAGCCCGAGCCGGACCCGGACGGCGGGCCGACGCAGGGGCCGGACGCGCCGTCCCCGGAAAAGAAGGGCCCGAGCCTCAAGATCGTGAAATAGGCGGCACGGTTAGCAGTTCGTTGAAAAAGTCCCGGATGGACTTTTTCAACAGACTGTTAGTGCAGCGCCGGCCGCTCGTCGAGGCTGAGGTCGACCAGCATGAGCCCCACCAGCACCACCCGTCCGTGGCGGCGGCTATCGTCCTCCGCCAGGTATTCGAAGCCGTAGTCGCGCCGCCAGGCGAGCCGTCCGCGGTGCCGGATCAGCGCCAGCCGCGGCGCGGTCACGGTGCCGTCCAGGAACTGCAGCGACTCGCGCTCGCAATGGGCGCGGGCGAGCGCCGTGGCGCGCTCGCGCGCGGCGAAGGCGCCGTACCAGAACCAGGCGGCCAGGGCCAGAATCAGGATCGCGAACAGGGTGGCCAAGGGGTGGGCGCCGCTCCTAAGGCGGTCGGACAAATGAACCGGTTTCTTCTATAGTCAGACTCACAGGATACCAAAACCGGAAGCGTTCCGGGTTCTCGAGGAGGTTAGTGTGCGGTGGCAGCGGCTCATGCTGGGGTGCCTGGCGCTGGGTTTCGGCCCCGCGGCCTCAGGCTCTGCGGTCGGCACCTTCACCGAGATCGAGGGTGAGGTGCGGCTGCTGCGCGGCGAGTACTATTTCGCCGCCGCGCCCGGCGTCGAGGTCGCCGAGGACGACATCGTCGAGACCGGTGCACGCGCGCGCGCCCAGATCGAGATGGGCGACGGGTCCATCCTGCGCCTCGGCCCCGACACGCGGCTGGCGCTCGCCGAGTACCGTCTGGCCGACGACCGCAGCGTGGTGAGCGCCGGCGTCGAGCTGTTGTCCGGCTGGCTGCGCTTCGCCGTCGCCAAGCTGCGGCAGGGCGCCGATTACCGCATCGACACGCCGACCATGGCCATCGGCATCCGCGGCACCGAGGGCGTGATCGAGGCCGGCGCCGAGGACGGCCGGCTGCTGCTTGAGGAGGGTGTCGTGCAGGTCGCGCTGCCGGGCCCGGATCCGGCCGCCGTCCAGCGCGTCCAGGCCGGCGAGTTCATTCAGCGCGCCTACGGCCGGCCGTTCCAGAGGCCGGCTGCGCCGCCCGCGGCCTTCCGTCAGCGCCTGCCGGCGAATTTCGAGCGGCCGGCCGCGCCGCGCCTGGCCACGCTCAAGCAGCGCGCGGTCGCGCCGCGCGCGCTGCGCCCGGTGGGGCAGAGCGACGTCAAGCGCTATCTCGACAAACATCCGCACATGCGCGACAAGTTCCGCGAGCGCTTCGAGCAGCGCCTCACGGACGATCCGGCGTTCCGCGAGCGCATCAAGCAGCGCCGCGAGCAGCGCCGGGATTTCGATCCGCGGCGCAAGCCCGACGGCCGCGACCGCCCGGGCGCGGGCGGCTTCGCGCCGCGGGCGCCGGGCGCCGCGACACCCGACCAGGCGCCGGGCGCCGCACCCGGGCCGTTGCGGGGCGCCGGCAAGCCGCGGGCGCCGTTCGGTGCCGGGCCGGCTTCCGGTTCCAGGCTGCCGCAGTCGCCGGCGGTGCGCGATCCACTGTCGAAGCCGATCCCCACGGCGCCGGCGCTTCAACCGCCGGCCACCGGGGTAGCGCCCAAGCCGGCTAGCGGCACGGAGACCCTGCAAAAGCCCCCGGGCATGCCGATCCTGGAAGCGCCGCTGCCCGCCCCGGATGGCCAGATTCAGAAACCGCCGCCGGTGCCGACCGACGAGGCAGTGTCGAGCGAGAAACTTTTGCAGGATGCGCCGGAGGTACAGCGTTATCAGTCCGTGCCGCCGCCCACGACGCGCCTGCCGCAGCTCCAGACGCCGCTGCAGCGACCCTGAGGGCGGCGGTCGGCCGGGCCCGGTCTGGTCCTGGCGCCCGACCCGGCGTTAAGCTTGGGCGCATGATCACCGTGCTGCGCGCCGACATCACGACCCTGGACGTGGACGTCATCGTCAACGCCGCCAACGAGAGCCTGTTGGGTGGCGGCGGTGTCGACGGCGCGATCCACCGCGCCGCCGGCCCCGAGCTGCTGGCTGCCTGTCGCAAGCTCCATGGCTGCCCGACCGGCGAGGCGCGCATCACCCCAGGCTATAAGCTGCCGGCGCGCTGGGTGATACACACCGTCGGGCCGGTGTGGCGCGGCGGCCGGGCCGGCGAGCCGGCGCTGCTCGAATCCTGCTATCGGAATTCGCTGGCGCTCGCGCGCGAGCATGGCGTGCGGCGCATCGCCTTTCCCGGGATCAGCACCGGCGTCTACGGCTACCCCAAGGACCAGGCGGCGCATATCGCCGTAAAGGTGATGCGCGAGTGGGAGGATCAGTTCGAGGAGATCGTGTGCTGCTGCTTCAGCGAGGCCGACAAGGCGCTTTACGAGCGGACACTGGCCGCGATTATAATTAATAATTGTAGGCGGGGCTTCCAGCCCCGCTGATTCCCGGCCTCGCCCGGCTTGGCCCCTCACGGGTCAGGCGGGGCAGGATGCCCCGCCTACAGGATGCGATTTAGAATCGCCAGCCGAACTTGGCGCCGTAGCTGGTCGCGTCGCCGGTGCGGTCGGCCTCGAAGGCGAAGTTCATCAGGCCGAAGTTGAGATTGACCCCCGCGAACAGCTTGCTGAGCGAGAAGTCCTCCTCGGTGAGGAAGGCGCTGGCGCTGCCCTGTGGCGTGCTCGTCACCCAGACCTTGCCGGCGCCGAGATAAGGCGTCAGGAACGCGAAACCCTTGGAGATCGACAGATCCAGCCCCATGGTCTCGAAGTCGAGCTGGTCGACGCCCGTAAGCTTGGAATAGCTGGCGCGCAGCGCCAGCGCCGGCTTGGCGACACCGCCCTTGAGGATCGCGTAGCGCAGCTCGGCGCCCCACAGGTCCACATTCGAGTCCGGTACCGTCGAGTACATCAGGCCGACGTCGATCCCGAACGGCAGGCCCTTGTGCGCGTGGAGCTTGGCGATCGGCAGGCTGGCGGGGGCGTCGTCGCTGGTCGCCTGCTCGAGGATGGCCGCGTTTTTGAGCTTGGTGGCCGTCACCTCCACGCCGACGTCGAAGCCGGTGACGCCGAGCGGCTCGCCGGGGCTGAGCGGCTTGTAGGACAGCGCCGCGCCCAGGTCCTCCGACAGCAGCCGGAACTGCGGTTGGGCGAGCGCGTCGACATTGTCTATTTCGGCGCCGTAGGCGGGCAGCATCGAGCACAGACCGATCAGCAAGGACAGGCGGCGAATCATGGAATTTCTCCCTTTTGAAAGTGGCGAGTAGCGAGTGACGAGTAGCGAGCGTAAGAGGTTTTTCCTAGCCACTCGCCACTAGCCACTCGCTACTGCCGTTAAATATATATCGATACCAACAATAGACCATAACCGCCAATCAGCAGATAAACGGCAGCCTGGTTCAGCAGGTGCAGGATCGGGCCGAGCACGGCGATATGCCCGAGGGGGATAAAGACGCCGATCAGTCCGAGCACGAACAGGATCAGGCAGATCAGGGCGGTCTTGCGGCTGGGCGCGTGGGCACGCATCGGGGGTCTCCGGGGTCAGGGGGTCGGGGTGTCGGCCGGCGGCAGCACCTTGTCGGGGTTCAGGATACCGTCCGGGTCGAATTCGGCCTTGATGCGGCGCATCAGGTCGAGCGTCGGCGGGTCGATGGCGCGCGCCAGGTAATCGCGCTTCTCGCGGCCGATGCCGTGCTCGCCGGACAGCGTCCCGCCCAGGGACAGCACCAGGTCGAACACCCGGTCGACCGCCGGGCGCGCGTTGGCGGCCTGCGTGGGATCCTGCGAGTCGTAGAGCAGGTTGACGTGGATGTTGCCGTTGCCGGCGTGGCCGAAGTTGACGATTGGAATGCCGGCCTCGCGGCTGATGCGGTCGAGACCGCCGATCAGCTCGGCGATGCGCGATACCGGCACCACCACGTCCTCGTTGAGCTTGTTCGGCGCCACCGTGCGCAGCGCCGGCGACAGCGCCTTGCGCGTCGACCACAGTGCGCGCGCCGCGTCGGCGTCGCGCGCCGTCTCGACGGTCCGCACGCCCGGGCCGTGCGCGGCGCGCGCGATCGCCTCGGCCTCGGCGTCGAGCGCGGCGCGCGGCCCGTCCACCTCGATCATCAGCAGCGCGCCGACGCCCTCCGGCAACTCCGCCTTGCCGTAATGGCGGATCATGTCGATCGCCCCGGCATCCAGGAACTCGAGGGCGCAGGGCGTCACCGGCTGCGCCATGATGCGCGCGACCGCGGCCGCGGCGTTGGCGACGCTCGCATAGGTCGCGCGCAGGGTGCGGCGCGCCTCCGGCAGCGGTGTCAGTTTCAGCACCGCTTCGGTGATGATCGCGAGCGTGCCCTCGGAGCCGATCAGCAGCCGGGTCAGGTCGTAGCCGACCGCGCCCTTGGTGGTGTAGCTGCCGGTGCGGATGGCATCGCCGGCGCCGGTGACGGCGCGCAGGCCCAGCACGTTCTCGCGCGTCGCGCCGTACTTCACGGCGCGCGGGCCGCCGGCGTTGAGCGCGAGATTGCCGCCGACCGTGCAGTAGGCGGCGCTGGTCGGGTCCGGCGGCCAGAAGTAACCGTGCGCGGCGAGCGCGTCCTGCACCGCCTGGTTGGTGACGCCCGGCTCGACCGTGATGGCGCGATTCACCGGGTCGATGTCGAGGATGCGGTTCATGCGCTCGAACGACAGCACCACGCCGCCGCGCAGCGGCACCGAGCCGCCGCCGGTGCCGGTGCCGCGGCCGCGCGCGGTCAGCGCCACGCGCTCGGCGCGGCACAGCCGCACCAGCGCGACGACCTGTTCGTGGTCGGTGGCGAACACCACGGCGTCGGGCGGCCGGTGGCGGCGCGAGTTGTCGTAGCCGTAGGCCCAGCAGTCGGCGGGGTCGGTGAGCACCTGTTCGTCGCCGACGGTGCGGCGCAGGGCGTTAAGGAAGCTGCGGAGGGTGGCGGTCATGGCGTGCCAGGGCGGGCGCCCCGGCGGTCAATCGAGATACTCGAACAGTTTGACCACGCGCTCGACGCCACGCACCTGGGTGGCGGCGTCGGTGGCGATCTCGCCCTCGCGCTGGGTCACGAGCCCCATCAAATAGACATTGGCGGCCTCGGTGACGACCTTGACGCGCGTCGGGTCCAGGCCGCGCGCGCCGACGAAGCGCGCCTTGACCTCGCCGGTGATCCAGGTGTCCTTGGCGCGCGCGCCGAGCGAGCTCGGCGGCGCGATGCGGATCTCGTTGGTGATGCGGCGGATGCCGCGGATCTCGCGCACCGTCGCGACCACGTGGTCGCGCAGCTCGGCGGTGGCGGTCTCGCCGCTCAGCAGCACGATGCCGTTGACGCTGGTGAGCTTGATGTTGGCCTGGTCCTTGAGCAGCGGATCGGTGCTGAGCATGCCCTTGGCCTTGAGCTCGACCGCGGCGTCGTCGACCATCGATCCCAGCGAGCGGCGGTCGTGCACCACCACCGCGCCGGCGCCGGCGCCGACCACCACCGCGGGCGCGCAGCCCTGCACGAGGGCCGCCGCGCCGCAGGCGGCGGCGATCAGCAGCAGTTGTCGTGGACTCATCGACTGGTTCATGGCTGTCATCCTCTCGTGTTGATGTCCGCCCGGCGCGCCGGCCGTCTCAGGCGCCGCCCAGATCGAAGGCGTTCGGCAGCCACTGCGGCGCCTGCGCGGCGGTCAGGGCGACGATATCAAACCGGCAGGGGCGCCGGGAAGCGTCCGGATGGCGCTGCAGGTAATGCAGGGCGGCGGCCCGAAGTCTGGCCTGTTTGCGCGGATCGACGGTCTCGGCCGGCGTGCCGTAGGCGTTGCTGCGCCGGTAGCGCACCTCGACGAAGACGATGGTATCGCGCTCCGCCATCACCAGGTCGATCTCGCCGCGCGGGCAGCGGTAGTTGCGCGCGATCAGGCGCAGCCCCTGGCGTTCGAGGTGCTCGCAGGCGCGGCGCTCGGCGTCACGTCCGCGGTTCGCTGCCTGGGGCGGGGGCGCCGCCATCCTCGACCTCGAACTGATTCTTGTGTTTGAAGAAGGTGTCGATCAGCTGCGGCACGCCCTTGCGGAACCGCGCCCACAGCAGCTGGCGCTGCAGGCGATTGTCACGTCCCAGGCTCAGGCCGCTGGTGACGCCGCTGAAGTGCACGGCGCTCTCGGTGCCGATGCGGTTGAGCTGCGGGATGACGGCGTAGGCGTCGACGCCCAGGGCGTAGAGCCGGTCGAGCTGCGAATGCGCGTAGGGCCAGTCGCGTTGCAGGGTGGTGCGCAGGCCCTGGATGCGGCCATCGCCGACCAGGATCCACGGCATGTCGCCGAACATGATGCCGTCCAGGTCGATGTCGGCCATGGCGTTGCCGCGCCCGGTGAACACGTGCGAAGTCGCGTACACCGGCAGGCGGCCGGCGCGGTGATAGTTGAGCTGCGGCTTGATCAGGCGCGCGCGCCGCGCGTCGGCGGCGAGGAAGATGAAATCGACGTCCTCGCGCGTCCGGGCGTCGAACCGGACGCCGCTGCGCAGCGCGGCCTCGACCGCCTGCCGGCGCTGCTCGCTCTGGTTGACGTTGAGCAGCCGCTTGACCGGTTCGCTGTAGTCGCCCTGATCCGGGAGATAGCGCTCGGCGGCGAGCACGATGCCACCGAGCCGCTGCCAGGCGGCGCTGAAGGCGTCGGCCATGCGCTGCCCCCAGGCTGTGTCGGGGAACAGCAGGGCGGCGTGGCGGTGACCGTCGAGGTAGGCGCGCTCGGCCGCCTGGGTCGCCTCCTGCTCGGGCGGCAGGCCGAACTGGAAGACGTGCCGCGCGGTCGGCCGCAGCTCCTCGGTGGTGTGGCTGAGCAGCAGCGTCGGCGCGTTGAGATCGGTGTTCTTGACCACGTGGTCGACGGCCTCGAGGCCGAGCGGACCGACGATGAGCTGCGCGCCGTCGGCGATGGCGGTCCGGTAATAGGCCGGCGCCAGGGCCGGATCGGCGCCGATGTCGTAGACACGCACCACCGGCTTGTCGGGCCGGGTGTTGGCCGCGCTCATGGCGAGAAAGCCGTCGCGCACCGCCTGCGCCGCCTGGGCGTGCTCGGAGCTGAGCGGCAGCAGCAGCGCGATGCGGTCGACGCGGCCAATCACGCCGGCCACCGGGCTCGCCAGCGTCTGCAGGAAGCCGGCGGTGGTCGGGTGCAGCGGATGGGCCTTGCGCCAGCCGTCGACGGCGATCGACAGCCGGTTCGGCGTCGCGGCGTTCTCGATCACGGCGATCGCCAGCTCCAGCCAGCCGATCAGCACCGGATCGCGCGCGGTCGTCAACGCCTGGCGGAGCTCGCTGTAGCTCAGCGCCTCCAGGATATGCCATAGTTGCTGCTGGTTCTGGGTGAGCGCCTCCGGGTTGACCATGAACTGCTCGCGCGCGATCAGGTCGGCGACCGCGCCGAGCGGCCGGCCCATGGCGATATGCGCGTCGGCGCGCACCCGGTAGATTTCGGCCGACAGGCTCGGATCGAGATTGCGGATCGCCTCGGCCTGGGCGAGCAGGCGCAGGGTCTGATCGGGGAAGCCTTCGAGTGCGGCGATCTGCGCCTCGAGGATGCGCTTGCGCGCGGTGTAGGCCGGATCGAGCCGGACGACGTCGGCGCGCGCCAGCCGCTCGCGCGCCTCGCGCACCTGCGCCGCCTTGATCAGCGCGGCCACCGATTTGAGCTGATAATTCTGGCGCTGCGGCGGCTCGGCCTGCTCGGCGAGCCGCTGGTACTCACGCGAGGCGACGACGTAATCGGCGGACGACTCGGCCTGCTCGGCGGCGTCGAGCGACGGTGCCGCCAGCGCGGGCATAGTCGGGCGTACGCCGGGCGCCGGCGCGCAGGCGTGCAGCAGTGCCAGGACCGCCAGGGTCCCGAGGGCGGCAAGACGGCGTGTGGTGGGCATCATCGGGAGTTCGTTCGGGTCGGGGCGCCAGTATCTTAAAGTGGAGACGGATGTGTCAAACCTGCGCGGCATATTGTACGTGGTGGCGACGCCGATCGGAAATCTCGAGGACCTGAGCCCGCGCGCCGCGCGCATCCTGCGCGAGGTCGACGTGATCGCCGCCGAAGACACGCGCCACAGCGCCAGGCTGTTGCAGCACTTCGGCATCGCCACGCCGCTCGTCGCCTTCCACGAGCACAATGAGCGCGTCCGGACCGCCGAGCTCCTCGAGCAGCTCCAGGCCGGACGGCGCATCGCGCTGATCAGCGATGCCGGCACGCCGCTGATCAGCGATCCGGGGTTCCCGCTGGTGCGCGCGGCGCGCGAGCAGGGCATCGTCGTGTCGCCGGTCCCCGGGGCCTGCGCGGCGATCGCCGCGCTCTCGGCCTCCGGTCTGCCTTCCGACCGCTTCGTGTTCGCCGGGTTCCCGCCGAGCACCGCGAGCGCGCGCCGCGCCGCCTTTGCGTCGCTGCGCGACGATGCGCGCACGCTGATCTTCTACGAGAGCCCGCACCGGATCGTCGCGAGCCTCGAAGACATGGCGGCGGTGTTCGGCGCCGATCGCCCGGCGGTCGTGGCGCGCGAGCTGACCAAGCAGTTCGAGACGCTGCACGGCGATACGCTGGCGGCGTTGGCCGCCTGGGTGACCGCGGATCCCGACCGCCTGCGCGGTGAGTTCGTGGTGTTGGTGCACGGTGCGCCGGTGCAAACCGGCGTCGACGCCGAGAGCGAGCGCGTGTTGCGCGTGCTGCTCGCCGAGCTGCCCGTCAAGCAGGCGGCGGCGCTGGCGGCGGCCATCACCGGCCGCAAGAAGAACGCGCTCTACGAGCTGGCGCTGCGGCTCAAGCCCTGACCGGCGCGCGGTGGTATAATGCCTGCGGGAGTCGGCCAGACAGTCGCGGGACTTCGGTTCCGAGGAAAGTCCGGGCTCCACAGGGCAAGGTGCCAGGTAACGCCTGGGGGGCGCGAGCCCACGGAAAGTGCCACAGAAAATATACCGCCTACGTCTGCGCGTTTCGGCGCGCCGGCCGGTAAGGGTGAAATGGTGCGGTAAGAGCGCACCGCGCGGGTGGCAACACCCGTGGCAGGGTAAACCCCACCTGGAGCAAGACCGAATAGGGGGACGTTAGGATGCTGCCCGCATTGTCCCCGGGTAGGTCGCTCGAGGCCGGCGGTGACGCCGGTCCCAGATGAATGGCTGTCCACGACAGAACCCGGCTTACCGGCCGACTCCTTGTTTTTTACATTAACTATGAACTTTAATGTATTGTTTTAAATAGATTTATCGATAGAGATTTTTGCGGTTTTCCCAACCCATCCGTCTGCCTTCCGCGCCGGTTTCCGGCCCACCTCGACCCACCTTTACGCAATACCCCCTAACTCACTGTCTTGCAAAGAAGAAACAGTTACCGCCCGGCGTTTTTTTCTTGACACCCAGTGTTCGCGGTATCTATAGTGTGGCGTAGTGGGAAATTGTGGATAATTGTGGAATAGAGCAGGGGAAAGAGGGAAAAAATGTTTCGCGGCGTCAATTCGCTGAATCTGGACAGCAAAGGGCGGCTGGCCATCCCCACGCGGTATCGCGAGGACCTGGCGCGCCATTGCAACGGTCAAATGGTGGTGACCGTCGATCGCGATCATTGTCTGCTGCTCTATCCGCTGCCCGACTGGGAGGAGATCGAGCGCAAGCTCGTCCGGCTTCCGAGTTTCAACCCCCAGGCGCGCCGGCTGCAGCGCCTGTTGATCGGTCACGCCACCGAGTGCGAGCTCGACGGCAACGGCCGCATCCTGGTGCCGCCGCCGTTGCGCGAGTTCGCCACGCTCGACAAGGCGGTGGTGCTGATCGGCCAGGGCAACAAGTTCGAGATCTGGGACGAGACCACCTGGAACACCCGCCGCAGCGAGTGGCTGACCGCCACCGACGCCGACGGCGAGTTGCCGGGCGAGCTCGGTTCCCTGTCGCTGTAGGGCCCGGGTGGAGGAATCTGGCCATCGCCCGGTTCTGTTGGAGGAGGCGGTGGAGGCGCTGAACGTGCAGGAGTCCGGGCGGTACGTGGATGCGACCTTCGGGCGCGGCGGCCACAGCGGCGCGATTCTCGCGCGACTGGGTCCCGACGGCCGGCTGCTGTCGATCGATCGCGATCCGGAGGCGGTGGCGAGCGCCCGCGCCCGGTTCGGCGCGGACCCGCGGTTTGACATAGTGCGAGGACGGTTTTCGATGTTGTCATCCATCCTGGGCGATCGCGGCTGGGCCGGCCGGGTCGACGGCGTGCTGCTCGACCTGGGGGTTTCGTCGCCGCAGCTCGACGCGGCCGCGCGCGGCTTCAGCCTGCGCGCCGACGGGCCGCTCGACATGCGCATGGATCCCGACGCCGGTGAATCGGCCGCCGACTGGTTGAATCGCGCCGCCGAGGACGAGATCGCGCGCGTGCTGCGCGACTACGGCGAGGAGCGCTACGCGCGGCGCATCGCGCGCGCGATCTGCCGGGTCCGCGCCGAGACGCCGATTGCCACCACCCGCCAGCTCGCCGAGCTGATCGCGCGCACGGTGCCGACGCGCGAGCCGGGCCAGCATCCCGCCACGCGCAGCTTCCAGGCGCTGCGCATCCAGGTGAACGGCGAGCTCGACGAGCTGCGCGCGGTGCTGCCGCAGGCGCTCGACGCGCTGGCGCCCGGCGGGCGGCTGGCGGTGATCAGCTTCCATTCGCTCGAGGACCGTATCGTCAAGCGCACGCTGCGCGCCGCCGCCCGGGGCGACGACTATCCGCCGGATTTGCCGGTGACCGCGGATGCGCTGCATCCGCGCGCGCGACTGGTCGGCAAGGCGCGACGCGCATCGGAGGCGGAGGTCGCGCGCAATCCGCGCGCGCGCAGCGCGGTGCTGCGCGTGGCCGAGGTTCTGCATGTCTAAGCAACTCTTTGTACTGGGTGTCGCGGTGCTGGTCTCGGCGCTGGCAACGGTCGAGCTGCGCCACCGCAACCGGCTGGATTTCGTCGCGCTGCAGACGCTGACGCTCGAGCGCGACGCGCTCAACGTCGAGCGGGGCCAGTTGCTGCTCGAGGAGGGCACCTGGGCGCAGCACCGCCGCGTCGAGAGCCTGGCGCGCAGCCGTCTCGGCATGGCGTTGCCGGCGCCCGAGCAGATCGTGGTAGCGCGGCCGCGGGGAGCAGGCCGATGAGGAACGTGCGACGCCGCGGCCATCCGGTCCGCTACGCCGTGGCGCTCGGCGGCCTGCTCGCCGGCTTCGCGCTGCTCGGCGCGCGCGCGGTGTTCCTGCAGGCGTTCAACGCCGAATACCTGCAGGGCCAGGGTAACGCCCGCCATCTGCGGGTGGTCGAGGACAACTCGCACCGCGGCATGATCCTGGATCGCAATGACGAGCCGCTGGCGGTCAGCACGCCGGTCGACTCGGTCTGGGCCCATCCCGGCGAGCTCGGCGCCGAGCGCGCCAAGTGGCCGGCGCTGGCGCGCGCGCTCGGCATGCCGGTGCGTGACCTCGCCCAGCTGGTGAGCCGTCATGCCGGGCGCGAGTTCATGTATCTTCGGCGCCACGTCACCCCCGACACCGCCGAGCGCATCCGGGCGCTGGGCGTCGCCGGCGTGGCGCTGACGCGCGAATACCGGCGTTACTATCCGGCCGGTGAAGTCGCCGGCCACGTGATCGGCTTCACCAACATCGACGACCAGGGCCAGGAGGGGCTGGAGCTCGCCTACGACAGCTGGTTGCGCGCCATCCCCGGCAAGAAGCGCGTGCTCAAGGACCGGTTCGGCAACATCGTCGAGACCGTCGAGAGCGTGAGCCTGCCGGTGCCGGGCAAGGATCTGGTCCTGAGCCTCGACCGGCGCATCCAGTATCTCGCCTATCGCGAGCTCAAGGCGGCGGTCGCCGAGCACGGCGCGCGCGGCGGATCCGCGATCGTGCTCGATGCGCGCACCGGCGAGATCCTGGCGCTCGCCAACGAGCCCGGTTTCAACCCCAACAACCGCAGCCGCCTCGACAGCCAGCGCTTCCGCAACCGCGCGGTGACCGACGTCTTCGAGCCGGGCTCGACGCTCAAGCCCTTCACCGTGGCGGCGGCGCTCGAGAGCGGCAAGTACGCGCCCGACACGCCGATCGACACCGCGCCCGGCCTGCTGCGTGTCGGTCACAACACCGTCCGCGATATCCGCAACCACGGCCGGCTCACGGTCGCCGAGGTAATCGAGAAATCGAGCAACGTCGGCGCCAGCAAGATCGCCTTCGGCATGGGCAAGCAGGCGCTGTGGGCGATGTTCCGCGACGTCGGCTTCGGTGCCGGCACCGGCATCGGCCTGCCGGGCGAGGCCAGCGGCCAGCTCAGCCCGCCGGGGCGCTGGGTGCCGATCGAGCAGGCGACGGTGTCCTTCGGCTACGGCATCTCGGTGACCGCGCTGCAGCTCGCGCACGCCTATGCCGCGCTCGCCAACGACGGCGTGCTCGTGCCGCTGACGCTCACGCGCCGCGACCAGCCGGTCAAGGGCGATCCCGTCATGTCGGTCACCACGGCGCGCCAGGTGCGCGCCATGCTGGAGCTGGCGGTCAGCGCCGACGGCACCGGCAGCGCCGCGCGCGTGCCGCACTACCGCATCGCCGGCAAGACCGGCACCGTGCACAAGCTCAGCGGCGGCAGCTATGCCGAGAACAACTACATCGCCTCGTTCGCCGGCTTCGCGCCGGCCAGCGACCCGCGCCTGGTGATGATGGTGATGATCGACGATCCCTCGGGCAGCGCGTATTTCGGCGGGCAGATCGCCGCGCCGGTGTTCTCGCGGGTGATGGCCGGCGCGCTGCGGCTGTTGAACATTTCGCCGGACGACCTCGAGCGTCCGCGCCAGCACCTGGTCGGGCTGCCGCCGCCGGAGCGACCGCTGTGACGCCGTCCGAGCGCCCCTTGAGCGAGTTGCTCGCCGGCCTCAGTGATGCGCCGGTGCTGCGCGACGTCGGGATCCGCGGCGTGAGCGCCGACAGTCGCGTGATCGAGCCCGGCTGGCTGTTTCTGGCCGCGCCCGGCGTGCGCGGCGACGGGCGCGACCACATCGTCGCGGCGGTCGCGCGCGGCGCGGCCGCGGTCGCCTACGAGCCGGCCGGCCGTCGCGTGGACACCGAGGGTATCGCGGTGCCGGCGCTGCCGGTGGCCGGGCTGCGCGAGCGCGCCGGCATCATCGCCGACCGTTTCTTCGGCGCGCCGTCGCGCCGGATGTTCGTGGTCGGCGTGACCGGCACCAACGGCAAGACCACCTGCACGCACCTGGTGGCGCAGGCGCTGGACGCGCCCGACCGGCGCTGCGGGCTGATCGGCACGCTCGGCAGCGGCTATCCCGGCGCGCTCGACCCGGGCCTGCACACCACGCCGGACCCGGTGAGCGTGCACCGGCTGCTGGCCGGCTTCGCCGCCGCCGGCGCTCACGCGGTGTGCATGGAGGTGTCCTCGCACGCGCTCGACCAGGGGCGCGTCCAGGGCGTGGCCTTCGACGTCGCGGTGCTCACCAATCTCACCCGTGACCATCTGGACTATCACGGCAGCCTGGACGCCTACGCGGCCGCCAAGGCGCGGCTGTTCGACTTTCCCGAGCTCAAGGCGGCGGTGATCAACGCCGACGACGCGCTCGGCCGCGAGCTCATCGGGCGCCTCGCCGGCCGCCTGAAGCTGTGGCGCTTCGGCGCCGGCGCCGCCGACCTGCGCGCCGTGGACATCCGCCCGTCGCCGGAGGGGCTCGAGCTCGAGGTTGCAACGCCGCTCGGCGCGGTCACGCTCAAGAGCCCGCTGCTCGGGCGCTTCAACGCCGACAACCTGCTGGCGGCGCTGGCCGTGCTGCTCGAGCACGGCCTGGCGCTCGACCAGGCGGTCGTGCGCCTCGCCCGGGCGCGGCCGGTGGCCGGGCGCATGGAGCGCTTCGGCGGCGCCGGCGCGCCGCTGGTGGTCGTGGATTACGCGCACACGCCCGACGCACTCGCCAAGGCGCTGGCGGCGCTGCGCGAGCACACCCGCGGGCGGCTCATCTGCGTGTTCGGCTGCGGCGGCGACCGCGACCGCGGCAAGCGGCCGGAGATGGGCCGGCTCGCCGAACAGCTCGCCGACGTCGTGATCCTGACCGACGACAACCCGCGCCACGAGGATCCGCAGCAGATCGTCGCCGACATCGCCGCCGGCATGCAGCGCACGCCGAGCGTGGTGCGCGACCGGGCGCACGCCATCCGCCTGGCGATCGCCGAGGCCGGCCGCGGCGACAGCGTGCTGGTCGCCGGCAAGGGCCACGAGGACTATCAGCAGGTCGGCGCCGAGCGCCGGCCGTTCAGCGACCGGCAGGTGGTCGCGCAACTGCTCGGGGGGGCGGCATGATGACGCTCCGCGCCGCCGCCCAGGTCCTCAACGGTGAGCTGGTCGGCGCTGACCGGGAGTTCCGGGCGGTCGGCACCGACACCCGCAAGCTCGGTCGCGACCATCTGTTCGTGGCGCTGATCGGCCCGAATCACGACGGCCACGATTATCTGCACGAGGCGCTGGCGGCCGGCGCCGCCGGCGCGGTCGTGAGTCGCGCGGCCGACACCGCGCTGCCGACGGTGCGGGTCGCCGACACCCACGGCGCCCTCGGGCAGCTGGCGGCTCACTGGCGCGGGCGTTTCGCCATCCCGCTGATCGGCGTGACCGGCAGCAACGGCAAGACCACGGTCAAGAACATGCTGGCGGCGATCCTCGGCGAGGCCGGGCGGGTGCTTGCCACCGAGGGTAATCTCAACAACGACATCGGCCTGCCGCTGACGCTGCTCAAGCTGCGCGCCGGCGACGACTACGCGGTGATCGAGATGGGCATGAATCACGCCGGCGAGATCGACACCCTCACGCGCATCGCGCGCCCGACGGTGGCGCTGATCACCAACGCCGGCAGCGCGCATATCGGCAACCTCGGCAGCATCGAGGCGATCGCGCGCGCCAAGGGCGAGATCTTCGCCGGCCTGGCAGCGGACGGCGTGGCAGTGATCAATGCCGACGACGACCACGCGTCCCTGTGGCGCGCGCTGGCCGGCGACCGCCGCCGGATCAGCTTCGGGCTGCGCGCCGGCGCCGACGTGCGCGCCGACTACGAACCGGCCGCCGACGGCAGCCGGATCGCGATGCACACGCCCTGGGGAGAGCTGAGCCTGCGACTGCCGATGCCCGGACCGCACAACGTCATGAACGCGCTCGCCGCCGGCGCCGCCGCGCTCGCCGCCGGCGCCAGGCTCGAGCACGTCAAGGCCGGCCTCGAGGCGATGCGCGCGGCTCCCGGACGCCTGGAGCCCAAGCCCGGCCGCGGCGGTGCGCGCGTGCTGGACGACAGCTATAACGCCAATCCGTCGTCGCTGGCCGCCGCCCTCGAGGTGCTGCGCGCGGCCGCCGGCGAGCGCGTACTGGTGCTCGGCGACATGGGCGAGCTCGGTGCCGGCGCCGCCGATCTGCACCGGAGCGCGGGCGAGCTGGCCCGGCAGGCCGGCATCGAACGGCTCTACGCGGTCGGCGACCTCAGTCGCCACGCGGTCGAGGCCTTCGGTGGCGGTGGCCGGCACTTCGCCAGTCATGCACTGCTCGCCGCGGCCTTGAGCGGCGAGATGCATGCCGGCATGACCGTCCTGGTCAAGGGATCGCGGCTGATGCGCATGGAGCAGGTGGTGGCGGCGATCACGACCCAACCCGAACCGGAGAACGCCTGACGTGCTCTATTATCTCTTCGACCAGCTGGCGCACGACATCACGTTCTTCAACGTGTTCCGTTATCTGACGCTGCGCGGCATTCTCGGCGTGCTGACCGCGCTCGGCATCTGCTTCGTGGTCGGCCCGGCCATGATCCGCAAGCTCAGCCAGTACCAGATCGGCCAGACGGTGCGCAGCGACGGTCCGCAGAGCCATCTCAGCAAGGCCGGCACGCCGACCATGGGCGGCGCGCTGATCCTGGTCGCGGTGTTCGTCGCGACCCTGCTGTGGTCCGATTTGAGCAACCGTTTCGTCTGGGTGGTGCTGTTCACCACCTTCGTGTTCGGCGCCATCGGCTGGGTGGACGACTACAAGAAGCTCATCAACAAGGACCCGCGCGGCATCGGCGCGCGCGCCAAGTTCTTCTGGCAGTCGGTCGGCGGCTTCGGCGCCGCGGCGTTCCTGTACTATACCGCCCAGACGCCGGCCGAGACCCAGCTGATCGTGCCGGTGTTCAAGCAGGTGGTGCTCGACCTCGGGCCGTGGTTCATCCTGCTCACCTACCTGGTCATCGTCGGCTCGAGCAACGCGGTGAACCTGACCGACGGCCTCGACGGCCTGGCGATCATGCCGACGGTGATGGTCGCCGGCGCGCTCGGTTTCTTCGCCTACGTCACCGGCCACGTCAAATTCGCCGAGTACCTGGGCATCCCCTACATCGCCGGCAGCGGCGAGGTGCTGATCTTCTGCGGCGCGCTGGTCGGCGCGGGCCTCGGTTTCCTGTGGTTCAACACCTATCCGGCGATGGTGTTCATGGGCGACGTCGGCGCGCTCGGGCTCGGCGCGGCGCTCGGCGCGATCGCGGTGGTGGTGCGCCAGGAGATCGTGCTGTTCATCATGGGCGGCGTGTTCGTGATGGAGACGGTATCGGTGATGCTGCAGGTGGCGTCGTTCAAGCTCACCGGCCGGCGCATCTTCCGCATGGCGCCGCTGCACCATCACTTCGAGCTCAAGGGCTGGCCGGAGCCGCGCGTGATCGTGCGCTTCTGGATCATCAGCTTCATCCTGGTGTTGATCGGTCTGGCGACCTTGAAGGTACGTTGAAAATTTTCCATGAGATCGGTATGGAAGGCGATGGCTGACGAAGCGCGCAAACGGGCACTGGTGGTGGGACTCGGCGCCACCGGGCTGTCGTGCGCGCGCCACCTCGCCGCCCGCGGCCACGAGGTCATGGCGGTGGACAGCCGCGCGGCGCCGCCGGCGCTCGACCGGCTGCGCGCCGAGCTGCCGGCGGTCGCGGTCCGCACCGGCGGTTTCGTCGCCGCCGATTTCGCCGGCCGGGATCTCCTGGTCGTGAGCCCCGGCGTGTCGCTGCGCGAGCCGGCGATCGCCGCGGCGGTCGCCGCCGGCGCCAAGCCGGTCGGGGACGTCGAGCTGTTCGCGCGCGCGCTCGCCGAGCGCGACCCGCGGCCGGTGCTGGCGATCACCGGCAGCAACGGCAAGAGCACCGTCACCAGCCTGGTCGGGGCGATGTGCCGCGCCGCCGGCCTCGATGCCGCGGTCGGCGGCAATATCGGCGTGCCGGTGCTGGACCTGCTGCGCGGTCCGCCGCCCGACTGCTACGTGCTGGAGCTGTCGAGCTTCCAGCTCGAGACCACCTGCACGCTCAACGCGCGCGCCGCGGCGGTGCTCAATATCAGCGCCGACCACATGGACCGCTACCGCGATCTCGACGAGTACGCCGCCGCCAAGGCGCGCATCTTCCACGGCGACGGCACGCCGGTGCTCAACGCCGACGACCCGCTGGTGATGCGGCTGGCGCCGCCGGGGCGGGCGCGGGTGTGCTTCGGTCTCGGCGCGCCGCAGGCCGACCACGACTACGGCGTCGTCGACCGCGGTGGCGAGCCGTGGCTGGCGCGCGGCGCACGCGCGCTGCTGCCGGCCGCCGAACTGCCGCTGCCGGGGCGCCACAACCTTGCGAACGCGCTGGCGGCCATGGCGCTGGCCGAATGCGGCGGCGTGCCGTTCGACGCCATGAAGCGCGCGCTCGCCGGCTTCAAGGGGCTGCCGCATCGCACCGAGCTGGTGCTCGAGCGCGACGGGGTGCGCTGGATCAACGACTCCAAGGGCACCAACGTCGGCGCCACGGTCGCGGCCCTGAGCGGCATGCGCGAGCCGGTGATCCTGATCGCCGGCGGCGACGGCAAGGGCGCCGACTTCGGCGCGCTGCGCCCGGCGGTGGCGGCGCACGCCCGCGGCGTGGTGCTGATCGGCCGCGACGCACCGCGGCTCGCCGCCGCGCTCGAGGGCGCGGCGCCGCTGGTGCACGCGATCGACATGGAGGCGGCGGTGCGCGCGGCGCGCGATCTCGCCCGCCCCGGTGACGTCGTGCTGTTGTCGCCGGCCTGCGCGAGTTTCGACATGTACCGCAACTACGAGCATCGCGGTGAGGTGTTCCGCACCGCCGTGCACCGGGTGCTGGGATGACGATACTGATCTCGATGGCCGTCTGGCTGCTGATCGGACTCGCCGTCGGCATGCTGTTCGGCGGCGTGGCGCGTGCCGCCGCGGGGAACCGGACATGAGTATGGCGCTCACCGCCGGCCGCCAGACCCGCGCCGCCGTCCGGACGGCGCACTACGACCCGTGGCTGCTGGCGGGCACGCTGGCGCTGCTCGCGCTCGGGCTGGTGATGGTGTTCTCGGCGTCGATCTCGATCTCCGAGCGCGCCACCGGCGGCAGCGGGCATTTCCTCGTACGCCACGCCGCGGCCGTGGGGCTCGGGCTGTTGGCGATGGCGGCGGTGACGCGCCTGCCGCTGCGCCTGTGGGAGGCGGCCGGGCCATGGCTGCTGCTGGCGGGCGTCGGCCTGCTGGCGATCGTGCTGATCCCCGGCGTCGGCCTGCACGTCAACGGCAGCTCGCGCTGGCTGCCGCTCGGTTTCGCCACGCTCCAGCCCTCGGAGCTCGCCAAACTGTTCATGGTGATCTACGTGGCCGGTTACCTGATCCGCAGGCAGGAGGAGCTCAAGTCCTTCACCACCGGCATCCTGATGATCGGTATCGTGGTGGCGGTCGTCGGCATGCTGCTCCTGCAGGAGCCGGACCTCGGCGCGGTAGTGGTGATCTGCGTCACCGTGCTGGCCATGCTGTTCCTGGGCGGCGTGCGCTTCTGGCACTTCATGGTCGTGGTGGGCGCCGGCGCCGGCGGCATGGCCTTGCTGACGATCTTCTATCCCTACCGGCTGGCGCGCGTCACCGGCTTCCTCGATCCCTGGGCCGACCCCTTCGACACCGGCTTCCAGCTCACCCAGGCGTTGATCGCGTTCGGTCGCGGCGAGTGGTTCGGCGTGGGTCTCGGCGGCAGCATCCAGAAGCTGTTCTATCTCCCGGCCGCGCACACCGACTTCGTGTTCGCGGTGCTGGCCGAGGAGCTGGGGCTGATCGGCACGCTCGGCGTGATCGCGCTGTTCGGTATCCTGGTGTGGCGCGCCTTCGTCATCTCGCGCCACGCCGAGCGGCTCGGGCATCTGTACGCGGCGCGCCTCGCCCAGGGCCTGGGCGTGCTGCTCGGCGTGCAGGCGTTGATCAACATGGGCGTCAACATGGGCGCCCTGCCGACCAAGGGCCTGACGCTGCCGTTCGTGAGCTACGGCGGCAGCAGCATGCTGGCGTGCTGTATCGCGGTCGGGCTGCTGCTGCGCGTCGGCTACGAGAGCCGGCGCCAGCGGGTGGGCGCATCGTGAGCCGCGTGCTGATCATGGCGGGCGGGACCGGCGGCCACGTGTTCCCGGCGCTGGCGGTCGCGCGTCAGCTGCGCGACGCGGGCACCGAGGTCGTGTGGCTCGGCACGCGCCGCGGCCTCGAGGCGCGCCTGGTGCCGGCCGCCGGCTTCGATCTGGAGGCGGTCGCGATCCGCGGCGCGCGCCGCGGCGGCTGGGTCAACTGGCTGTTGCTGCCGATGCGGCTCGCCGTGGCGATGTTCCAGGCGTGGCGCATCCTGCGCCGCCGGCGCCCCGATGCGGTGCTGGCGATGGGCGGTTTCGTCGCCGGCCCGGGCGGATTGATGACGCGCGTCACGCGCACGCCGCTGCTGATCCACGAGCAGAACGCGGTGGCCGGGCTCACCAACCGCTGGCTCGCCTATGTCGCCGACGTGGTCATGAGCGGATTCCCCGACGCCTTCGGCGCCTTGCCGGGCGTGCGGCATGTCGGCAATCCGGTGCGCGCCGAGATCCTGGCGCTGCCGGCGCCGGAGGAGCGCCTCACGGGGCGCGGCGGGCGGCTGCGCGTGCTGGTGGTCGGCGGCAGCCAGGGCGCGCAGGTGTTCAACCAGGTCATTCCGCAGGCGGTCGGGTTGTTGCCGGCCGGTCTGCGCCCGGAGATCCGGCACCAGACCGGGCGCAAGGAGCAGGCGCAGACCGAGCGCGCCTATCACGCGATCACCGATGGCGCGCGGGTCGCGGCCTTCATCGACGACATGGCCGAGGCCTATCGCTGGGCGGACCTGGTCGTGTGCCGCGCCGGCGCCATGACCATCGCCGAACTGGCGGCCGCCGGGGTGGCGTCGGTGCTGGTGCCCTATCCGCATGCGGTCGACGATCACCAGACCGCCAACGCGCGCTTCCTCGCCGAGCGCGAGGCGGCGATCCTGTTGTCGCAGCCGGAATTCACGCCGGCGCGCGTCGCCGAGGTGCTCACGCAACTCGCCGGCAACCGTGAGCTGCTGATGAAGATGGCTATCCACGCGCGCGGCTGTGCGGTGCCGGACGCCACCGAGGCGGTGGCGCGGCTGTGCGAGGAGGCGGCGCATGCGTAACTGGGTGAAGCAGGTGCACTTCGTCGGGATCGGCGGCGCCGGGATGAGCGGCATCGCCGAGGTCCTGCACAATCTCAAGTTCGCCGTGACCGGCAGCGACGCGCACGACAGCCCCAACACCCGGCGGCTCGCCTCGCTCGGCATCCGGGTGCAGGTCGGCCACGATGCGAGTCTTATTAAAGGCGCCGACGTCGTGGTGATCTCGTCGGCGGTCGCCGAGGACAATCCCGAGGTCGTCGCGGCGCGCGCCGCCCAGGTGCCGGTGATCCCGCGCGCCGAGATGCTCGGCGAGCTCATGCGCCTGCAGCACGGCATCGCGGTGGCCGGCACCCATGGCAAGACCACGACCACCAGCCTGGTGGCGAGCGTGCTCGCCGAGGCCGGCCTGGATCCGACCTTCGTGATCGGCGGACGGCTCAACAGCGCCGGGGCCAATGCGCGCCTCGGCAAGGGCGAGTACCTGGTCGCCGAGGCCGACGAGAGCGACGCCTCGTTCCTGCACCTGCAGCCGTTCATGGCGGTCGTGACCAACATCGACGCCGATCACATGGGCACCTACGGCGGCGATTTCGCCGTGCTCAAGCAGGCGTTCGTCGATTTTCTGCACAACCTGCCGTTCTACGGGCTGGCGATCCTGTGCACCGACGACGCCGTGGTGCGCGAGATCCTGCCCCGGGTGCACAAGCCGGTGCGCAGCTACGGCTTCAACGCGGACGCCGACGTGCACGCCACCGATGTCCGCCAGGACGGCCAGACGATGCGCTTCTCGGTGCGCATCCGCGGCGTGAAGGAGGCGCTCGACGTCGAGCTGCGCCATCCCGGCCACCACAACGTGCTCAACGCGCTCGCGGCGATCGCGGTCGCGCATGAGCTGCGCGTGGCGCCGGCCGCGATCCAGAAGGGACTGCGGGCCTTCGGCGGCATCGACCGGCGCTTTCAGATCAACGGGCAGGTCGGGCTCGCCGGCGGGGACGTGCTGCTGGTCGACGACTACGGCCACCATCCGCGCGAGCTCGCCGCCACCCTCGCCGCGGCGCGCGCCGGCTGGCCGCAACGCCGCCTGGTGGTCGCCTTTCAGCCGCACCGTTACACGCGCACCCGCGACCTGCTCGACGACTTCAGCGCGGTGCTGGCCGGCGTCGATCCGCTGCTGATCACCGAGGTCTATGCGGCCGGCGAGAAGCCGATCGCCGGCGCCGACGGGCGCGCGTTGTGCCGCGCCATCCGCGCGCGCGGCGGGAACCCCGTGTTCGTCGAGAAGATCGAGGCCCTGCCGGCCACGCTCAAGGACATGCTGCGCGCCGGCGACCTGCTGCTGACGCTCGGCGCCGGCAACATCGGGGCGATCGCCGCGCGCCTGCCCGACAGTCTGGGAGGAAAGGCATGATGGCCGCCGCGAAGACGCCCGCCGGACTGCGCGGCAGCCTGCGCCATGACGAGCCGATGAGCCGCCACACCAGCTGGCGCGTCGGCGGCCCGGCCGACCGTTACTACGAGCCGGCCGATCTCGCCGATCTGGTGGACTTCCTGCGGACCCTGCCGGCCGCCGAGCCGCTTACCTGGGTTGGCCTCGGCAGCAATCTGCTGGTGCGCGACGGCGGCGTGCGCGGCACGGTGATCTGCGCGAGCGGGCGCTTGAAGGCCTTGAGCCTGCTCGGCGCCGGACGGGTGCGCGCCGAGGCCGGTGTCGCCGGTGCCAAGCTCGCGCGCTATTGCGCGAATCAGTCGCTGCGCGGCGCCGAGTTCTTCGCCGGCATTCCCGGCACGGTCGGTGGGGCGCTCGCCATGAACGCCGGCGCCTTCGGCGGCGAGACCTGGGCGGTGGTGGCGGCGGTCGAGGCCATCGACCGGCGCGGCGAGATCCGCGTGCGTCCGCGCGGCGACTTCCGTGTCGGCTATCGCAGCGTGCAGGGCCCGGAGGGCGAGTGGTTCGTGGCCGGGCATTTCGCGCTCGAGGCCGGCGCGAGCGGCGACGGCAAGTCGCTGATCAAGTCGCTGCTCGCCAAGCGCTCGGCGACCCAGCCGACCCAGTTGCCGAACGCCGGTTCGGTGTTCCGCAACCCGCCCGGCGACCACGCCGCGCGCCTGATCGAGGCCACGGGCCTCAAGGGCCTGTGCGAGGGCCGGGCATGCGTGTCGCCGCTGCACGCCAACTTCATCGTCAACGAGGGCGGCGCGCGCGCCGCCGACATCGAGCGGCTGATCGGCATCGTGCGCGACCGGGTGCTGGCCGCCCAGGGTGTCGCGCTCGAACCCGAAGTGCGCATCATCGGGGAGGCATCATGAACGCCGGACGCTACGGCAAGGTCGCGGTGCTGATGGGCGGCCCGTCGGCGGAGCGCGAGGTCTCGCTCAAGAGCGGCAACGCGGTGCTGGCGGCGCTCACGCGCGCCGGCGTCGACGCGCACGCCATCGACGCCGGCCGCGACGTGATCCCGGTGCTGGAGCGCGGCGGCTTCGACCGCGCCTTCATCGCCCTGCACGGGCGTTTCGGCGAGGACGGTGTGGTGCAGGGCGCGCTCGAAACGCTGGGCCTGCCCTATACCGGCAGCGGCGTGCTCGGTTGCGCGCTCAGCATGGACAAGTTGCGCTGCAAGCAGTTGTGGAAGGGCTGTGGCATCGCGACTCCCGCGTTCGAAGTGCTCGACGCCGAGACCCGTTTCGACCAAGTGGTGGAACGCCTCGGCCTGCCGATCTTCGTCAAGCCGGCGCGCGAGGGTTCGAGCATCGGCATCACCAAGGTGAAGCAGCCGGGCGAGCTGGAGCGCGCCTGGGAGACCGCGGCGCGCTACGACGATCTGGTGATCGCCGAGCAGGCGATCGTCGGACCCGAGATCACGGCCGCGCTGCTGGGCGATCAGGTGCTACCGCTCATCCGGCTCGAGACCGTGACCGAATTCTACGATTACGACGCCAAGTATTTGCGCGACGACACCCGTTACCACTGTCCGTCCGGGCTCGCCGGGCGCGAGGAGCGGCGCGTGCAACGACTCGCGCGCCAGGCCTTCGCGGCGCTCGACTGCGGCGGTTGGGGGCGCGTGGACTTCATGCTCGACCGGAACGGCGAGCCCTACGTCCTGGAGGCCAACACCGTGCCCGGCATGACCGACCACAGCCTGGTGCCGATGGCGGCGCGCGCCGCCGGCATGGATTTCGACGCGCTGGTGCTGCGCATCCTCGACACCAGCCTCACGCGGGAGGGCGCGCGCCGTGGCCCAGGCTGAATACCTCGGCGCCGGCCGTGTGCCGCGCCTGCCGGTGAAGGCGGGCCTCGGCGCCGTCACCGCCCTGGCCGCGCTGCTGGCGTTCGTCTTCGGGCTCGATCACCTGCTGCGCCCGGATACCTTCCCGGTGCGCCAGGTGAGCTTCGAGGGTACCTTCGAGCGGGTCTCGCAGGAGGCGCTGGCGCGCGGCGTGGCCGATGCCGTGACCGGCAATTTCTTCCTGGTGGATCTCGAGACCGTCCGCCGCAAGGCCGAACGCGTGCCCTGGGTGCATCGCGCCTCGGTGCGGCGCCGCTGGCCGGACGGCGTGCACGTCCGCTTCACCGAGCAGGTATTGGCGGCGCGCTGGGGCGACGACGCCTGGGTGAACGTCGACGGCGAGCGCGTCGAGCTGGGCAAGGCCGCCGGGCCCGCGGACCTGCCGCGGCTCGCCGGGCCGGACGGCGCGCATGCGCAACTGCTCGATCACTACCGGCGCTTGAGCGCCTTGCTCGAGCCGGCCGGCTTGGGCGTGGCGCGACTGACGCTGACGGCGCGCCACACCTGGGAGATCGGCCTCGACAACGGCATGGTCCTGATCATCGGCCGCGAGGAGCCGGAACCCAAGGTCGGGCGTTTCGCGCGGCTTTACCCCGCCACGCTCGCGGGCGTGGCCGACCAGGTCAAGGAGGTGGATTTGCGCTATACGAACGGGTTCGCCGTGCAGTGGACCCATCGAAACAACGCGGGCGCTGTCCCGCGCGGCGAGGGATGAAACATGTCCAAGAAAGCTGAAGAAAACCTGGTCGTCGGCCTGGATATCGGTACCTCCAAGGTCCTGGCGATCGTCGGCGCGGTCGGCGCGGACGGCGAGGTCGAGATCATCGGCGTCGGCCATCATCCGTCGCGCGGCATGAAGAAGGGTGTGGTGGTGAACATCGAGTCCACCGTGCAGTCGATCCAGCGCGCGGTCGAGGAGGCCGAGCTCATGGCCGGCTGCCAGATCCACTCGGTGTTCGCCGGCATCGCCGGCAGCCACATCAACAGCTTCAACTCGCACGGCATCGTCGCGATCAAGGACAAGGAGGTCGGCGTGAGCGACGTCGAGCGCGTGCTCGAGGCGGCGCGCGCGCTCGCCATTCCGGCCGATCAGAAGATCCTGCACATCCTCCCGCAGGAGTTCATCATCGACAAGCAGGAGGGCGTGCGCGAGCCGATCGGCATGTCGGGCGTGCGCCTGGAGGCCAAGGTGCACATCGTCACCGGCGCGGTCAGCGCCGCGCAGAACATCATCAAATGTGTCCGGCGCTGCGGGTTGGAGGTCGACGACATCATCCTCGAGCAGCTCGCCTCCAGCACCTCGGTGCTGACCGAGGACGAGAAGGAGCTCGGCGTGTGCCTGGTCGACATCGGCGGCGGCACCACCGACATCTCGGTATTCACCGAGGGCGCGATCCGCCACACCGCGGTGATCCCGATCGCCGGCGACCAGGTGACCAACGACATCGCGGTCGCGTTGCGCACGCCGACCCAGCACGCCGAGGAGATCAAGAAGAAATACGGCTGCGCGCTCACTCAGATCGCCAAGTCCGACGAGACCATCGAGGTGCCGAGCGTCGGCGACCGCGCGCCGCGCAAGCTGGCGCGCGCCACGCTCGCCGAGGTGGTCGAGCCGCGCATCGAGGAACTCTACGGCCTGGTGCTCGCCGAGCTGCGCCGCAGCGGCTTCGAGGACGTCATCGGTTCCGGCATCGTGCTCACCGGGGGCAGCGCCAAGATGGAGGGCATGATCGATCTCGCCGAGGAGGTCTTCCACATGCCGGTGCGGCTCGGCCTGCCGCAGTACGTCGGCGGCCTGGCCGGCGTGGTGCAGAACCCGATCTACGCGACCGGCGTCGGGCTGGTGCTGTACGGCGCGCGCGGCCGCGAGGGCCGCCAGTACGGCTCGTCGATGCGCCACGGCGGCGTCGGGGTCAAGAACATGCTCGGCAAGATGAAGAGCTGGTTTCAGGGGAATTTCTGATATGAGTTTTGTTAGCCACGGGGGTCACGGGGAAATGGGTGTGAAGGGCAAACCAGATCACGTCGGGCGGGATGCTCGACGCTGCACAGACACAACAAGATTTCTCCCCGTGCCCCCGTGGCTAATCGCCTTTCGCCTTCCGGGAGCAGGATCTATTTCGGGTGGGACCCAAGGGGTCGTTCAATTTCGCCAAGCCACAGGAGACACCGCTATGTTTGAGTTGATGGATACCTACGGGCAGCAAGCCGTCATCAAGGTGATCGGCGTGGGCGGCGGCGGCGGGAACGCCGTCGACCACATGGTCGCCGCCAACATCGAAGGCGTGGACTTCATCATCGCCAACACCGATTCGCAGGCCTTGAAGCGCTGCACGGCCAAGACCAGCCTGCAGCTCGGTGCGAACCTGACCAAGGGGCTCGGCGCCGGCGCCGACCCGGCCATCGGGCGCCAGGCCGCGGTCGAGGACCGCGAGCGCATCGCCGAAGTGCTCTCGGGCGCCGACATGGTGTTCATCACCGCGGGCATGGGCGGCGGTACCGGCACCGGCGCGGCGCCGGTGGTCGCCCAGGTGGCGCGCGATCTCGACATTCTGACGGTCGCGGTCATCACCAAGCCGTTTCCCTTCGAAGGCAAGAAGCGCATGGCCATCGCCGACCAGGGCATCAAGGAGCTGGCCGAGTTCGTCGATTCGGTCATCACCATCCCCAACGAGAAGCTGCTGTCGGTGGTCGGCAAGGGCGCGAGCCTGCTGGATGCCTTCGGCAAGGCCAACGAGGTCCTGCAAGGGGCGGTGCAGGGCATCGCCGAGCTGATCACCCGCCCGGGGCTAATCAACGTCGACTTCGCCGACGTCCGGACGGTCATGTCCGAGATGGGCCTGGCGATGATGGGCTCGGCCTCGGCGCGCGGCGAGACCCGTGCCCAGGAGGCTGCCCGGGCGGCAGTGTCCAGCCCGCTGCTGGAGGACATCAATATCTCCGGGGCCCGGGGCATCCTGGTCAATGTGACCGCCGGCCAGGACCTGTCCATCGGCGAGTTCGAGGAGGTCGGCAACACTGTCAAGGAGTTCGCCGCCGACGATGCCACCGTGGTGATCGGTACCGTCATCGATCCGACCATGGAGGGGGAGCTGCGGGTGACGGTCGTGGCGACCGGCCTCGGCCAGGGCCACAAGCGCCCGCAACCCTATAAAGTGGTAAAAACAGGAACTGGAACAATGGATTACGAGCAGCTCGACACCCCGACGGTAATCCGCAACCGGCGCACCGGTGAGGCCCGTATCGCCGGGGGCGAGGCCGGCATCGAGTACCTGGATATCCCGGCCTTCCTGCGCAAGCAGGCGGACTGAGGGGTCCGGGGGCGGAAAGGAGCAAAAAAACTGACACTTGGACTGGAGGTGTGAGAAATCGGGTCTATTATTGGCCGTAACGGCCCGCTTATCGGCCAGCCGCCGCCGGCGGCCATTCCGGTCGAATTCCGGCTGGACAGAGCTTAAGTTGTACCTTTAAATTACTGTGTAACGGCTGAAAAGTATGGTCGCCAGGTCGCCGCACGGCATGGATCTGGCAGTCGTCTTCACCGTCCGAATTTTGGATGCGTGGCGTCGACGAGACAGAAACTGCGCATTTGGCGACAAGTATTGCGCCGGATGCGACTTCAATAAGCTATAGACCTGCAGGGAAAACCGAAGGGATGATCAAGCAACGCACGCTCAAGAACGTCATCCGGGCGACCGGAGTCGGGCTGCACACCGGTGAAAAAGTTTATCTGACCCTCGCGCCGGCACCCGTCGAGACAGGGATCGTATTCCGCCGTACCGATCTTCCGGAAGTCGTGGAGATCAAGGCTCACCCCGAAAACGTCACCGACACACGGCTGTCGACCACGCTCGAGAGCAACGGCGTGAAGATCTCGACGGTTGAGCACCTGATGTCGGCGTTCGCCGGCCTCGGTATTGACAACGCCTACGTCGACGTGACGGCGCCCGAGGTGCCGATCATGGACGGCAGCGCCGGCCCGTTCGTGTTCCTGATCCAGTCGGCCGGCATCGCCGAGCAGCCGGCACCGAAGCGCTTCATGCGCATCCGCAAGCCGATCCGCATCGAGGACGGCGACAAGTGGGTGGCGTTCGAGCCCTGGGACGGTTTCAAGGTGTCGTTCTCCATCGATTTCGATCATCCGACCTTCCGCAACTCCACGCAGGTGGCGAGCGTCGACTTCTCCACCACTTCGTTCGTCAAGGAGGTGAGCCGCGCGCGCACCTTCGGCTTCATGCACGACCTCGAGGCCCTGCGTCAGGCCGGCCTGGCGCGCGGCGGCGGGTTGGACAACGCCATCGTCATGGACAGCTATCGCGTGCTGAACGACGACGGCCTGCGTTACGAGGACGAATTCGTCAAGCACAAGGTACTCGACGCGATCGGCGATCTGTATCTGCTGGGCCATCCCCTGATCGGCGCCTTCAGCGCCTACAAGTCCGGGCATGCGCTCAATAATCGACTGCTGCGCGCCCTGATGGCGGATCAGGAGGCCTGGGAGCTGGTTTCCTATGCCGAATCTGACAAGGCCGCCATCTCGTTCACGCGCGCGGTCCCCGCGGTCTAGCGCCGCGACCCGCAAGCGAAACAGCCATGAACGTCATCCTGGTTCCCAAGAGCGTCGGCAAGGGGCAGAACATCAGCCTCAGTCAGCGGCAGGTGCTGCTGCTGGCGCTGGTGCTGCTCCTGATTCTGCCCGCGACCCTCGGCACCGTCACCTTCAAGATCCACGGCCTGCTGACGACCGAGTCGGAGTTCCGCAGTCCGCAGTACCTGGTCGAGCAGGAGCGCCGGCTGCAGACGCAGCGCCAGGAGGTCGAGGAGGCGCGGCGCAACGCCGAGCTTCACCTGAACGCCCTGGCCCAGCGCCTCGGCCACATGCAGGCGCAGCTGCTGCGCCTGAACGCCCTCGGCCAGCGCCTGTCGCGCATGGCCGGTCTCGACAAGGACGAGTTCGATTTCTCCGAGGAGCCGGCGATGGGCGGCCCGGAAAACTCGACGCCCTTGTCCGGTTTGAACAACCCCGATCTCATGAAATCCATCGACAGCATTTCCGGCCAGATGGAGCGCAACACCCATCGGCTCGGCGTGCTGGAAAGCCTGCTGATGGACCGCCAGCTCCAGGCGGCGGTCCACCCCGGCGGCTGGCCGACCGAGGGCGGCTGGCTGTCGTCGGGTTTCGGGCTGCGCACCGACCCGTTCAACGGCCGCAAGGCCTATCACGAAGGCGTCGACATCGCCAGCCGCATGGGCTCGGTGATCAAGGCGATGGGCGGCGGCGTGGTGAGCCATGCCGGCGAGAAGAACAGCTACGGGTTCGCGGTCGAGATCAACCACGGCAACGGCCTGGTGACGCGCTATGCCCACGCCTCGGCCGTGCTGGTGAAGGTCGGGGATCGCATCGAGAAAGGCCAGCCGGTCGCCCTGGTGGGCAGCAGCGGCCGCTCGACGGGCCCGCATCTGCACTTCGAAGTGCTGCGTAACGGGCGCGCGGTCGATCCCCAGCCCTTCTTGCGGTCGTCCTGAACCCCGCCTTAAGCGGTCTCCCCTGTCGGCCGCTGCACGCCGTATTTAATCCCCGGCGGTTTTCCTCCATAATCGCCTTTTTTTGCGACCCGCCGGCACCTGCCGCGACGGGCTCAAGTGAGAGGCATGGTCGTCAATCTCTTCAAGAAGATCTTCGGCAGCCGTAACGCCCGGCTGATCAAACAAATGATGCGGGAGGTCAACCGCATCAACGCCCTGGAGTCCGGTGCGGCCGCGCTGTCCGACAGCGCGCTCGGCGCCAAGACCAACGAGTTCCGCGCCCGTGTCGAAAAGGGCGAGAGCCTCGACCAGCTCCTGCCGGAGGCCTTTGCCGTGGTGCGCGAGGCCGCCAAGCGCTCGCTCGGCATGCGCCATTTCGACGTGCAGCTGGTCGGCGGCATGGTCCTGCACGAGGGCAAGATCGCCGAGATGCGCACCGGTGAGGGCAAAACGCTGGTGGCGACGCTGGCCGCCTACCTCAACGCCCTGTCGGGCCGCGGCGTGCACGTGGTCACGGTCAACGACTACCTGGCGCGGCGCGACGCCGAGTGGATGGGCAAGGTCTACAATTTCCTGGGCCTCACGGTCGGTGTCGTGGTGTCCGGCCAGGACAACGCCACCAAGCGCGCCGCCTACGCCGCCGACATCACCTACGGCACCAACAACGAATTCGGCTTCGATTACCTGCGCGACAACATGGCGTTCCGCGCCGAGGACCGCGTGCAGCGCGGCCTCAACTTCGCCATCGTCGACGAGGTCGATTCGATCCTGATCGACGAGGCGCGCACCCCGCTGATCATCTCCGGGCCGACCGAGGACAACACCGATCTCTATTACAAGATCAACGCCATCATCCCCAAGCTGACGCGCCAGGAGACCGAGGACGGGCCCGGCGATTACAGCATCGACGAGAAGGCGCGTCAGGTCTACCTGACCGAGGCCGGACACGAGCACGCCGAGCAGTTGCTGGAGCGCGCCGGCCTGCTCGAGTCCGGCAGCAACCTCTACGACGTGGCCAATATCGGCCTGCTGCATCACCTGAACGCGGCGCTGCGCGCCCATGCCCTGTTCAAGCGCGAGGTCGATTACATCGTCCGCGACAACGAGGTGGTGATCATCGACGAGTTCACCGGCCGCATGATGACCGGCCGGCGCTGGTCGGACGGCCTGCACCAGGCGGTCGAGGCCAAGGAAGGCGTCAAGATCCAGAACGAGAACCAGACGCTCGCCTCGATCACGTTCCAGAACCTGTTCCGCTTGTACAACAAGCTCTCCGGCATGACCGGCACGGCCGACACCGAGGCCTTCGAGTTCCAGCAGATCTACGGCCTGGAGGTCGTCGTCGTTCCCACCCATCGGCCCATGGTTCGCGACGACCGCGGCGATCAGGTCTACCGTACCGCGACCGAGAAGCACGCCGCGATCATCGCCGATATCAAGGACTCCCACACGCTTGGCCAGCCGGTGCTGGTCGGCACGGTGTCGATCGAGGCCTCCGAGCATCTGTCGCGGCTGCTCAAGGAGGACGGCATCCCGCACGAGGTGTTGAACGCCAAGCAGCACGAGCGCGAGGCGTACATCGTCGCCCAGGCCGGCCGGCCGGGCGCCGTGACCATCGCCACCAACATGGCCGGCCGCGGCACCGACATCGTGCTGGGCGGCAATCTGGAAATGGAGCTGGCGGGAGCCGGCGGCGACAAGGCCAAGGAGGCCAAGATCCGTGAGGACTGGCAGCGCCGCCACGGCCGGGTGGTCGCGGCCGGCGGCCTGCACGTGGTCGGCACTGAGCGCCACGAGTCGCGGCGTATCGACAACCAGCTGCGCGGCCGTTCCGGCCGGCAGGGCGATCCCGGCTCGACGCGCTTCTATCTCTCGCTCGAGGACAACCTGCTGCGCATTTTCGGTTCCGACCGGGTGGCCGGCCTGATGCAGCGCCTCGGCATGCAGGAAGGCGAGGCCATCGAGCATCCCTGGGTGTCGCGCGCCATCGAGAACGCCCAGCGCAAGGTCGAGGGCCGGAACTTCGACATCCGCAAGCAGTTGCTCGAGTACGACGACGTCGCCAACGATCAGCGCAAGGTGATCTACGAACAGCGCAACCGGCTCATGGAGGTTGACGACATCTCCGAGAGCATCGCCACGATCCGTGCCGACGTGGTCAACGAGGTCATCAACGCCAGCATTCCGCCGGAGAGCCTGGAAGAGCAATGGAACGTCGCGCAGCTCGAGGAGGGCCTGGAGCGCGAGTTCGGCCTCAAGCTCCCGATCGCGCACTGGCTGGAGGATGACAAGACGCTCGACGAGCAGAAACTGCGCGCGCGCATCGTCGGTGAGTTCGAGAAACTGCACGAGACCAAGACTCAGGCGGTGGGTGCCGAGGTGATGCGGCACTTCGAAAAGGCGGTGATGCTGCAGGTCGTGGACGCGCAGTGGAAAGATCATCTGGCGGCGATGGATCATCTGCGCCAGGGCATCCATTTGCGCGGTTATGCCCAGAAGAATCCCAAGCAGGAGTACAAACGCGAGGCCTTCGAGCTGTTCTCCGACATGCTCGATCGCATCAAGCGCGAGGTCATCGCCATCATTACCCGCGTGCAGATTCGCGAGCCCGAGGACGTCGCCGCCATCGAGGCGCAGCGTGCCAAGCCGCAGCAGGTCCAGTACCAACACCCCGACGCGAATGCGCCGGCCGGCGCCGCCGACGGCGAGGTCGCGGTGGCCAGGCCCGTGGTCCGCAGCCAGCCGAAGGTCGGCCGCAACGAGCCCTGCCCGTGCGGATCGGGGAAGAAGTACAAGCAGTGTCATGGGAAACTACAGTGACAAGAGTAAAGAGTAAAGAGTAAAGAGAAAAGATGAGAATTGTGAGGTGCTAGCCGTTGGGCACGTTTCCCTGTAACGTGCGTCTTATCACTTTTATCTTTTCACTTTTCTCTTTTCTCTGACCCTATGGCCATCGGACTCAAAGACCTCCCCGAACTGTTCCCCATACCCGGCGTTCGCCTCGGCACCACCAAGGCCGGTATCCGCAAGGCGAATCGGCGCGACCTGGTGGTGTTTGTTTGTGACACCGGGACCGAGGCGGCGGCGGTGTTCACGCGCAACCGCTTCTGCGCGGCACCGGTCATCGTCGCGCAAGAACATCTGGCGCGTGGCGCGCCGCGCGCGCTGCTCGTCAACACCGGTTTCGCCAATGCCGGCACCGGCGCGCCGGGCATCGAGGATGCCGCCGCCTGTTGCGACGCGCTGGCCGCTCGCCTGGGCATCGCCCCGCACGAGGTCCTGCCTTTCTCAACGGGCGTGATCGGCGAGCGCTTGCCGGTCGAACGTCTGGTCGCCGGACTCGACGGCGCGCTGGCGGGGCTCGGCGAGGACGGTTGGGCCGACGCGGCGGAGGGCATCATGACGACCGACACCGTGCCGAAGGGGGCGTCGCGGCGTATCCGCATCAACGGCGTCGAGGTCACCGTGACCGGCATCGCCAAGGGTGCCGGCATGATCCGCCCGGACATGGCCACGATGCTGGCATTCATCGCCACCGACGCGGCAGTCAGCCGCGAAGCGCTCGCTGCCGGCGTGCGGGCCGCGGCCGCCGGGACCTTCAACCGCATCTCGGTGGACGGCGACACCTCCACCAACGACGCCTGCGTGCTGCTGGCGACCGGCAAGGCTGCTCATCCGACGATCGTCGCCCCGCGGGGCGACGCCTACGAGCGTCTCGCCGCCGCGGTCAAGGAAGTCGCCGGCGACCTCGCGCAGGCGATCGTGCGCGACGCGGAAGGCGCAACCAAGTTCATCACCATTGACGTCAGCGGCGGGGCCAGCGAGGCCGACTGTCTGGAGGTTGCCTACACCATCGCCCACTCGCCGCTGGTGAAGACGGCGTTTTTCGCCAGCGACCCGAATTGGGGCCGTATCCTGGCGGCGATCGGCCGGGCACCGATCGCGCGGCTCGATGTCGGCAAGGTCACGATTCATCTCGACGACGTGTGCGTGGTTCGTGACGGCGCGCGCGCTCCGGACTACACCGAGGCTCAGGGACAGCGCGTTATGGCACAGGCGGAAATCCACCTGCGCGTCGATCTTGGGATGGGGCCAGCCGTGGCACGGCTGTGGACCTGCGATCTGTCGCACGATTATGTGCGGATCAATGCGGAATATAGAACTTAAAAGCAGTAGCGAGTGGCTAGTAGCGAGTAGCGAGTAAAATCACATACTGCCACTCGCCACTCGCCACTCGCCACTCGCTACTCGCCACTCGCTACTCGCTACTCGCCACTCGCTACTCGCTACTCGCTACTCGTCTTTGTCATCCCCAGATACGATCGATGCAGCCGTTCGACCTGCGCCGCGAGATGGTCGAAATCGCGATCGTTCACGATGATATCGTCCGCCTGACGGCGGCGCGCTTCGCGATCCAGCTGGGCGGCCATGATGCGCCGTATGGCATCGGGGTCGAGACCGCTGCGTGCCTGGACGCGCGCGATCTGGGTGGCCTCGTCGGCGTCCACGACCAGGGCGCGATCAACCAGGTCGCGTTGACCGGCCTCGAACAGCAGCGGGATGACGAGGATGACGTAGGGCGCGTCGAGCCGGGCGGCGCGCTCGGCCATGATCGCGCGTACCCGCGGGTGCAGGATCGCCTCGAGCCGGCGGCGCGCCTGCGTGTCGTCGAAGACCCGTGCGCGCAACCTAGCGCGGTCGATCTCGCCGCCCGGTGTGAGCATGTCCGTGCCGAATTCGTCGACGATCGCCTCGTATGCCGGGGATCCGGGCGCCATCAACTCATGGACGATGGCGTCGGCGTCGATCACCGGCGCACCGCGTGCGGCAAACAGCTCCGCGACGACGGTCTTGCCGCTGCCGATGCCCCCGGTGAGACCGATGTGCAGCATGGGTACGATCTTACAACGCGTCCGCCGCTCACGCCAGCCGCAGATAATAGCGCATCATGGAATCGCCCCAGAGCAGCGCGATCCAGCCGGCCGCGCACAGGAACGGACCGAACGGAATCGGCAGGTTCCGGTCGCGACCGCGGAAGAGTATGAAGCCGAGACCCACGGCTGCGCCCACGAAGGACGAAAGCAGGATAATCAATGGCAGTGACTGCCACCCGAGCCAGGCGCCGAACAGTGCGAGCAGCTTGAAATCGCCGTAGCCCATGCCTTCCTTGCCGGTGACAAGCTTGAACAGGTGAAAGACCAGCCACAGCGCCAGGTAGCCGGCGGCCGCGCCGATGACGGCGGAGCGCGGGTCGGCGAAGACCGAAAAGGCGTTGAGCAGCAGGCCGACCCAGAGAAACGGGAGAGTGATGACGTCCGGCAGCAGCTGGTGATCAATGTCGATGAAGGTCAGCGCGATCAGCGCCCAGGTCAGGAGGATCACCGCGATCGCGGCGACGCCGAATCCGAAATGCCAGGCGACCAGCGTCGAGAGCCCGGCGGACAGCAACTCGACGAGCGGATAGCGCGGCGAGATCCGCACGCCGCACGCCGAGCACCGGCCGCGCAGCCACAGGTAGCTCAGCACCGGAACGTTTTCCAGCGCCCCGATCCGGTGTCCGCAGTGCGGGCAGTGCGAGCGCGGAGTGACGAGGTTGAAGGGCCGATCGTCCGCGGCCGCGGCGGCGAGATGCTGTTCGCACTCGCGCCGCCATTGCCGGTTCAGCATGGTCGGCAGGCGCACGATCACCACGTTGAGGAAGCTGCCGACCAGCAGGCCGACGAGACCGGCGAGCAGCGGGAAGACGTAAGGGTGCGATTGCAGCAGGAGCAGCACGGGTTGTCGTTCTCGCTTATCGGTCGCCAATGCCGCGGCGCACCCGGCGGTTGTCGCCGATCAGACCACCGCGGCCAGCTTGAAGATCGGCAGGTACATGGCGATGACCAGGCCGCCGACCAGCACGCCCAGGATCGCCATGATCAGCGGCTCCAGCAGGCTGGACAGGCCGTCGACCGCGGTGTCGACCTCGAGCTCATAGAAGTCCGCGACCTTGGCGGCCATTTCGTCGAGCGAGCCCGACTCCTCGCCGACCGCGATCATCTGCACGACCATGTTCGGGAACAGCGCCGTGTTTTCCATCGCGCGCTGCAGGCGCTGGCCGGTCGCGACCTCGTCGCGCATGCGCATGACGGCCGTTTCGTAGACGATATTGCCGGTCGCGCCGGCGACGGATTCCATCGCC
>DASWHF010000087.1:0-1875 GCA_036393295.1 Acidiferrobacterales bacterium | reverse complement strand
CCCGAACATGGCCGGGATGGACAAGGCCATGGCCGGCATCGCCGAACTTAGTAAGAAGATCGATGACGGAGGCGACCGCGCGCGCTATTCCGCTTCCATCGACCTCAGCAAACACGTCGACTACCTGCTGCGCGACGTGGTTGTGGGCAACGGCCCCAACCAGCCCGCGGCCGACGCCAAGCCCTACCTCTGGCTCACGCTCGTGCGCGTGCAGCCGGGCAAGAGCGACGAGTTCCGCAAGCTCTGGGAGCAGTACTTCAAACCTGTCTACGACAAGCTGGCCGCCGACGGCGCCATTCACTCCTACGCGCTGGGCACGCAGGAAGCGGTCCGCACCGACTTCTTCACCCACTACGTCGCCATCTCCCTGCCCAACCTGGCCGCGCGCGACAAGGTCAATGCCGCCTTCGAGGCCGACCGCGCCGCCCGCACCGCCGCCGACCGCAGCATCATCATGCATAGCATCCTGGGAGTGATCGAGCCCACGGCCACGCGCCACGAGATCATGCACTCGATCATCTTCAAGGCTGCTCAGCCGCCGAAGTAACCAAACTCAATCGCCTTGGATAGGGTCAGGGCCTGGTGCCCTGCCCTTTTTCTTTCTGTCTCCTTTATAATCTCGCCATGCCCTTTCGCCGCACTGATGGCCGCGCCGCCGACGAGCTTCGCCCCGTGAAGCTCACGCCGAACTTTATTCCCACCGCCGAGGGCAGCGTGCTCATCGAGGTGGGCTCAACGCGGGTCATCTGCACCGCCACGGTCGAAGACGCCGTGCCGTCGTTCCGCAAGGGCACGGGCCAGGGCTGGGTGACGGGCGAATACTCGATGCTGCCGCGGGCCACCGCCCAGCGCACGCCGCGCGACGCGCAGCGCGGCCGCGTGGCCGGGCGCTCGCAGGAGATTCAGCGGCTCATCGGCCGCGCCCTGCGGGCGGTCACGCATCTCGAGGCGCTGGGCGAGCGCACCATCGTCCTCGATTGCGACGTCATCCAGGCCGACGGCGGCACCCGCACCGCGTCCATAACCGGCGCCTACGTGGCGCTCGGGCTCGCCTGCCAGAAGCTGATGGAGATGCGAATCCTGCGGACCATGCCGCTGACCGACGCGCTGACCGCCACCAGCGTCGGACTGGTCGAGGGCACGCCGCTGCTCGACCTGACTTACGACGAAGACTCCCGCGCCGACGTCGATATGAACGTGGTCATGACCGGCAGCGGGCGCTTCGTCGAAGTCCAGGCCACGGCCGAGGCCGCGCCGTTCAACGAAGCCGACCTTGAGCGCCTGCTGGCCCTGGCGCGCAAAGGCATCTTCGAGCTGCTGGAAAAGCAGCAGCAGGTCTTGCCCCTCAACTTCGCCCAGCCGTAGCTTTCTCTGTGCCCTCCGTGCCTCTGTGGTAAGGTCTTCCGCCTGCCGTGGCAAAACGCATATACCTCGCGAGTTCCAACAAGGGCAAGCTGCGGGAGCTGGCAGCGCTGGCGCAGGCGGAAGGGTTCGCGCTGGAGCCGCTGCCGGGCTACGAAGGCCTGCCGAAGTTTCCCGAGAGCGAGGCCAGCTTCGCGCTCAACGCGCTGGAGAAGGCGCTGTACTACAGCCGCCATGCCGACGGCCTCGTGATGGCCGACGACTCCGGCATCGTGGTGGACGCGCTCGGCGGCCGGCCAGGCGTACACTCGGCGCGGTACGCTGGCCCGTCGGCCAGCGACGAAGACAACAACCGCAAACTGCTGGAAGAGTTGCACGATGTTCCCGAGGAGAAGCGCATGGCGCGCTACATCTGCATTCTGGCGCTGGCGCAACGGGAGCGCGTGCTGGCACTCTTTTCCGCCGCCTGCGAAGGCCGCTTGCTGGAGGCGCCGCGCGGCGCTAACGGCTTCG
>DASWHF010000086.1:0-2528 GCA_036393295.1 Acidiferrobacterales bacterium | reverse complement strand
CGAACAGCGCCACACAGGGCGTCTGCACCGCCGCGGCGATGTGCATGGGCACGGAATCCACGCCGACGAAACATTTGGCCTGCGCCGTCAGCGCCGCCAGCTGCTTGAGGTTGAGCTTGCCGGACAGGTCCACCACCGGCTGTTTCAGGCGCGCGGTGACGCGCGCGGCGTACTGCAGCTCGGGTTCGCTGGGCGCGGCGGTCAGCACCACCGGCTCGCCCGCTTCCTGCAAGGCCGTGATCAGCGCCGCGTTCTTGTCCGGATCCCAGCTCTTGAACATCCAGCGCGAGGTCGGGTGCAGATGGATGAAACCCCCGGGCGCCAGACCGTGGCGCGCCAGCAGTTCGCGCACCGAGCGTTCAGCCTCGGCCCCGGGCACCAGCGTGAGGCGACGCTCGTCCGCCCGCGGCTGGATGCCGATCCGGCGCAGGGCATCCAGATGCATTTCCACGGTGTGGCGCTGGTCCGGGGCCCGGTACAGATGGGTAAAGCTGTTGCGCCACAGACGCCCGCGCTTGGCGGGATAGTCGCGCGCCACGCTGTAAGGCGGCTTCAGCAGCAGACTGAGCACCGCGCCGCGGGAATTTTCCGTGAGGTGAACGATCAGGTCGTAATGCCGCGCGCGCAGGGAACGCAACAGGCGCCATTCGTGCGCCATCTGCGCCGTCCAGTCTTCCTGCTTCCAGCCGCGGTCGATGGTGAACACGTTGGCGATCGCGGGATGGCCGGACAGCATCGGTTCGGTGTCGCGGTACACCAGCGCGTCGATCTCGATCTGCGGGGCGTGATTCCTGAGGACCGTGAAAACCGGGGAGGTCAGCAGCACGTCGCCGAGGTGGCGCAGCTTGATCACCAGCACGCGGTGCAGGGTGGAGAGGTCGACGGCGTCCTTGAGCATCGCGCCAACGATAGCAGATTTTATCAGGCCTTACCCTTTGAGCGCCGCCAGCACGCGCTCCGGCGCGAGTTGCCGCAGGCAGTTGAGATGTCCCAACGGGCACTCGCGTTCGAAGCACGGGCTGCACGACAGACCGAGATAGAGCACCGTGGCCTTGTCGCTCATTGGCGGCGTGTGCCGCGGGTCCGAGGAACCGTACAGGGCCACGACCGGCCGGTCGAGCGCCGCCGCCACGTGCATCAGCCCGGAGTCGTTGCTGACCACGGCGGCGGTCAGCGACAGCAGGTCGATCGCCTCCTCCAGCGTGGTCTGGCCGGCGAGATCGAGGCAGCGGCCCTGCATGAGTGATTGAACGGCGGCGGTTTCGGGTTTGTCCTTGTCCGAGCCGAACAGCCACACCTCCCGGCCCTGGGCGAGCGCCACGTTCGCCACCGCGGCAAAATATTCCGCCGGCCAGCGCTTGGCCGGACCGTATTCGGCGCCGGGGCACAGTCCCAGCACCGGCGCCGCAGGCGGCTGGCGGTTCCAGCGCAACAGCGTGGCGCGCGCCTTGTCCGCGTCCGCCTGCAGCCGCGGCAGGGGAATTTCCGGCAGCGCTTCGTCCCGCGCAATGCCGAGCGCGACGAAGCGGTCCACCGTGCGCGGCAGTTTCTGCTGGTCCAACCGGCGGATGTCGTTGAGCAGCCCGTAACGCCACTCGCCCGTGAAGCCGGTGCGGACGCGGGCACGCGCGATGAAAGGGACGATCGCGGACTTGAGCGAGTTGGGCAGCACGATGGCGCGGTCATAATGGCGCGCGCGCAGTTCGCGGCCGAGACGC
This sequence comes from Acidiferrobacterales bacterium, assembly GCA_036393295.1. Taxonomy (GTDB): domain Bacteria; phylum Pseudomonadota; class Gammaproteobacteria; order Acidiferrobacterales; family UBA6901; genus DASWHF01. The sequence goes on along the minus strand of DASWHF010000086.1, from coordinate 810 downwards.
AGACGCGCGCCGAGATCGAAGCGCCCGTGAACGAACGGCGCCGCGATCGCCGCGTCCACCTCCGGCATGCGCGCCAGCAACGGGTGGGTCCACGCCGGCGCCAGCACGTCGAGGTGCGCACCCGGATGACGCTGCCTGAGCACCTTGAACAGGCTCTGCGCCAGCACCATGTCGCCGACCCAGGACGGGCCGATGACGAGAAGACGTTGTGTCATGTTGGTCAAATGCGCTGTCAGGAGTTGATGCGCCGCCGGCCGGGAGACTTCAGGTGATGCGAGTGGACGCGTGCCCCGTGCATCCGGCCGATTCTAGGCAGTCGCAGAATCGGGTTCAACCGCGACCGGCGCGACCGATTACAATGCGCCCGTGGAAATCTCCATCCTGTTGTGGATACTCGCCGCCGTTCTGGTGATCGTGGGACTCGCGGGGCTGTTCCTGCCGGTACTGCCCGGCGCCGCGCTGGTATTCGCCGGCCTCGCCATGGCGGCGTGGGCCGATGATTTCGTTTACGTCGGCTGGGGTTTGCTGACGGTGCTGGGCGTGCTGGCGCTGCTGACCTACCCGGCCGACTTTCTCGCCAGCGCCTTCGGCGCGAAACGCTATGGCGCCTCGCCACGTGCCGTCACCGGTGCCGTCATCGGCGCGGTGGTGGGCATTTTCTTCGGTCTTCCGGGCGTCCTGCTGGGGCCTTTTGCTGGCGCGGTGATCGGCGAGTTTTCAGCGCAACGTCATCTGGGAAAAGCCGGTCGCGCCGGTTTCGGCGCGACCGTGGGAATCGTGCTGGGAACCGCGGCCAAACTCGCCATCGCC
>DASWHF010000085.1:0-3134 GCA_036393295.1 Acidiferrobacterales bacterium | reverse complement strand
AGCTACCTGCGCGAGCGCGGGCGCCGCGACAAGGCGACGATCGATTTCTACGCCGCGGAGCCCGGGCCGATGATGGTCGCCGGCGCCGCGGTGTCGGCCGGCGTGCGCGCGATGGTGGAAGCGCGCGGCATCGCGTACCACCCGGAGCACCCGGTAAAGACCGTCGATGCGCAGCAACGGCGCATCGAGTTCGCAAATGGGTCGAGCGCGCAGTTCGATCTGCTCCTTTACGTCCCGCCGCACCGCGCGCCGGAGCCGGTCCGGGCTGCCGGGCTCGTCAATGACGCGGGCTGGATTCCCGTCGATCGCCACACCCTGGCGACTCGATTCCCGGACGTCTATGCAGTCGGCGACATCACGGTGATCCCGCTGAAGATGGGCCGGCCGCTGCCCAAGGCGGGCGTCTTCGCGCACGGCCAGGCCGAGATCGTTGCGCACAACATCGCCACCGCATGGACCGGGCGCGGCAAGCCGCGGCGGTTCGAGGGCGAGGGCATGTGCTTCATCGAGACCGGCGGCGCGAGGGCCGGCATGGGGAGCGGCAACTTCTACGCCGAGCCGCTTCCCGACGTGAAGCTGCACTCGCCGGGCCTGCTCTGGCACGGCGCAAAGGTCCTCTACGAGAAGTACTGGCTCTATCGCCAGTTCTGACCCGAGCCCGTGGACCCGGCCGCCTACGACGCGTGGTATGCGAGCGCGCGCGGCCGCTGGATCGGGGACGTGGAGACCAGGCTGTTGCTGGACCTGCTGACCTGCCAGCACGGCGATTCGGTTCTCGATGTGGGCTGCGGCACCGGCTACTTCAGCCGCCGTCTCGCGCAGGCCGGGTTTCGCGTGACCGGCATCGACACCGATGGGGGCGCGATCGACTTTGGCATGCGGAAGAACGGACCTATCCGCTATTTGCGCGCCGACGCACGCAGGCTACCGTTCAAGGACCGTTCTTTCGATTGCGCAGTCGCGGTCACGAGCCTGTGCTTCATCGAGCCCGCCAGCGCCGCTCTGCGCGAGATGTGGCGCGTCGCGCGCCGCTCGGTGGTCCTCGGGCTCCTGAACCGCAACAGCCTGCTGTGGCTCAAGAAGCGGCACGCGCCCTCGTACCGCGGCGCGCGGTGGGACACGTCGCGCATTGCGCAATCCTGGTCCAGTGGACTGCGGCCGCCGCCCGCGCTGACCGTGCGCAGCGCGGTCTTCGGCCCCGGCGGCGGCAGACTGGCGCGCGGACTGGAGCAGTTGCTGCCGGGGCGCCTGCCCTTCGGTGGCTTTCTCGCGATCGCTCTCGCGCGGCGAAATTCGCATGCAATGCCGAGCCGCATGAGCCGCCGCACCGGCCGTTGATGCAGATCAAGCCTTGCGCCCTGTTCAACTGTTAGGTTGAATAGTTGATAATCGGAGCGCAAGGGGAATCCATGTTCAAGTTCTCGCTTGTCGAATTCTCCATCCGCCGGCCGAAGCTGGTGGTCTGGGTGGCGGTGGCGGTGACGCTGCTGTTCTTGACCCAGTTGCCGCGCCTCCAGACCGACACCAACCCGAAGAACATGCTGCCCGAGACCTCGGCGGTGCGCGTCTGGAACGACGAGGTGGACAGAGCCTTCGCGCTCTACGAAGACACCATCGTCGTCGGCGTGCAGAACGACGCCGGGGTGCTCAACCAGGACACCCTCGGCCGCATCGCCCGCATTACCGGCGAGATCCTCGAGCTGAAAGGCGTGGCCAGCCGCGACGTGAACGGCTTCACCACCATCACCAATGTCACGGCTGACGCCGGCACGCTCAAGGTCGGGCCGCTCCTGCCGGGGCCGCCGCAGAGCCAGGCCGAGGTGGAGGCGCTGCGCGCGGCGTTGTTCGGCAATCCGCTCTTCGTCAACCGCATCGTCTCGCCGGACGGCAGGACGGCCGCGATCTACGTGCCGCTGGAGGAGGGCGCCAACGGCGCCGAGATCGCCGGCCGGATCCGCGCCATCGTCGCCAAGGAAAGCGGAACGGAGCGCTACTACATAGCCGGGGACCCGGTGGCGCGGGACACTTTCGGCGCCGAGATGTTCAAGCTGATGGGCATCTTCTCGCCCATCGCCGGCATGATCATGTTCATCGCCATCCAGATCATGTTCCGCAGCCTGTCGCTGTCCCTGGCCATGATGGCGGTGGCCGTGACGGCGATCATCTGGAGCATGGGCCTGCTGATCGGTGCGGGCTTCCCGGTGCACATCATGAGCTCGATGGCGCCGGTGTTCCTCATGGCCATCGCCACGGACAGCATCCACATCTTCAACGAGTTCTACTTCCGCTACCGCGAGAAGCGCGACAAGCTCGCCGCGATCCGCGAGACGATGCAGGCGGTGAGCCGCCCTGTGCGCTATACGGCGCTCGCCACCGCCGCCGGCTTCGCCGTGCTGCTGTTCATGAACATCATCCCGGTCCAAGTGTTCGGCGGGCTGATCGCTTTCGGCACGGTGCTGCTGCGCCTGTTCTCCTTCAGCTTGATTCCCGCGATCCTGACCTTCCTCAAGGAGGAGAAGGTCGCCAAGGCCGTGGCAGGCGAGAGCGTCGAACTGGATCGGACCGCGCGCTTGCTGCGCCGCATCGGTGAATTGGGCGCGACGCGTCCGCTGGCCACCACTCTGGTTGGAATCGTTCTCCTGGCCGTCGCCGTGGCCGGAACCTCGAAGATCCACGTCAATAACAACATGGTGGCGTGGTTCAAGGAATCGAGCGAGATCCGCGTCGCCGACACGGCCATGAACCAGGCACTGGGCGGCACCTCCCTCGGCTATCTCGTCGTGCAGTCCGACGAGCCGGAATTCATGAAGCGGCCTCAAGCCGTGCGCTGGCTCGACGGCCTGCAGCGGCACTTGGAGGGGATGCCGGTGGTCGGCAAGACTTTCTCGGTGGCGGACTACGTGAAGCGCATCAACCGCGTGCTGCACGACGACGACCTGAAATTCGACGCGGTACCCGGTACGAAAGAGGCGATTGGGCAGTACCTGTTCCTGTTCAGCATGTCGGCCAAGCCTTCCGACCTCGACAACGTGGTCGATCCGACGTTCCAGAAGGCCAACGTGTGGGTGCAGCTCAAGACCTGGGACGCGGACGCGATGCGGCTGGTCATCCGGGCAGCGCAAACCTATCAGCAG
>DASWHF010000084.1:0-56729 GCA_036393295.1 Acidiferrobacterales bacterium | reverse complement strand
CAGGAAGCCGAGCGCCGGCGGGCAGTCGATGACCATATAGTGGTAGCGATGGCGCAGCGGATCGAGGTGCCGGCTCAGCTGGCGCTCGCGCTGGGCACTGTCCTCCAGCAGGTGCTCGGCGGCGGCCAGCGAGATCGTGGCGGGCACGACGTCCACACCGGGCACGACCTCGGGCAGCACCACCTCGTCGAGCGTCGCTTCGCCGGCGAACACCTCGTACAGACCGGGGATGTCCTCGCAGCGCATGCCGAGGCCCAGCGAAGCGTGACCCTGCGGGTCCATGTCGATCAACAGCACATGCTGGCCCTTCTGGCCGAGACAGGCGGCGAGATTGATGGCGGTGGTGGTCTTGCCACACCCACCCTTCTGATTGGCAACGGCGATGACGGTCATGACGCGCGGCCTCCTCTAAGGTGCCGGCGATGGGGTCGCCGGATGGTCTGCGAGCCGCGTCGCGGTCGGATCGGCGAGACGGCTCATGGTTGCCCCTGCGCCTGTCGGCGCCCCCGGCGTTGCCCGCCGGGCGGACCTCCGGCCGTTCCGGCCGCCTCCCCAGATGTCGCGAACAGCTCGCCTTGGACCGGCGAATCTGCCCCGCCTGTCAGCCGCTCGATGTCACGTTCGAGCTCGGCCACCGGCAGTATCCATTCCTGGCCGCTGACCGCCTCGAAGGCGCTGCCGGCGCGGAACACCAGCAGGACCTCGCCGGTTGCGACGATCGACAGCTCGGTCAGGGGGTGGCGGGCATTCGGCAGGAATTTGCGCAGCGCGTCGATGTTACGGCGCAGGCGATTGAGCGAAACGCCGCTGTCCAGCAGCCGCTTCGCGGCGCGCAGGGCGATGAGATCGGTGAAATCGTAGCGCCAGTGGCCGCCGGAGGTCTGGCGCGAGGGGACAACCAAGCCCGTCTGGCGCCAATAGACCAGTTGGCGCCGGCTTAAGGCCGTGATGGCCATGACCGCCTTGAGTGAAAAGCCTGCGTCGATCTTCTGCACGCCGCTTCCCGGGTGGTGCATGGCGGCAAGGTTAGGGGAGGAATCACTGAAAAGTCAAGAAAAAATGCCAAGAATCGCAAAAATTGTCCGATTTGGCCAATATGGGTGAAGATCTGCCAGACTGCGTATTGGCACCGGCCGGAAACGCCAGAAACCGCCGCGACAGCCGGGTGGCGCAATTCTTGCTGTTTATCGACAGACGGATGGATCCCGGGTGGCGGTCGCGGCCGCGGGGAATTCCCCGCGGCCGGACGACAACAACGAGCAAAACGGCGGTGGAACGGGCTTTCATGGCGGCACAGACAGCGGGCGCAGTTCAGAACACCGAAGCGGACCCGGCCGGCGGCGCGCTGGCGGCGCTGCTGCGCGAGCGCGAGGCCGAAATCGCCCTGCTCAGGGAGACCGGCGATGCGCTGTGCAGTGAGCTCGACCTGGAAAAGCTGCTGCAGCTGGTCGCCGAGCGCGCCCAGCGCCTGATCGGCGCCGAGACGCTGCTGGTGCCGGTCCTCGACCGCACCTGCACCGAGTACCGTTATCGCGCGGCCTGCGGCAAGGACGCGGCCGAGATTCTCGGTCAGAGCCTGCCGCTGGATTTCGGCGTGTGCGGCTGGGTCTGGCGGCATCGCCGCGCGTGGTGGCGCGGCGTGCTGAGCGAACTGACGGAGGAGGAGCGCAACCGCTGGGAGCACGAGGCCGGCTCGTTGATCCTGGTGCCGCTCATCGGCAAGAAGCATTTTCTCGGCGGCCTGGCCGGCATCAACAAGGCCGGCGGCGGCGATTTCGACGAGCGTGATCTGAATCTGCTTACCGTGTTCGCGAGCCTGGTCAGCATCGCCATTGAAAACGCCGAGGCCTTCCAGGAGCTCGACCGCGCGCGACGCCAGGCCGAGGACTACCAATGCGAGCTTAAGACCCTGAACGCCGAGCTCGAACGCCGCGTCGCCGAGCGCACCGAAGCGCTGGAGATCGCCAATCGGGCCCTCAAGCAACTGGCGCTGCACGACGCGCTGACCGGCCTGCCGAACCGGACGCTGCTGCACGATCGGCTCCACCAAGTACTGCGCGAGAGCGCGCGCAGCGGCCAGCCGCTCGCCCTGGTCATGCTCGACCTGAACGGATTCAAGGAAGTGAACGACACCCTCGGTCATGCGGCCGGCGATCAGCTGTTGCGGGAAATGGCCGGGCGGTTGCAGCGGGCGCTGCGCGCCAGCGACACCGTCGGGCGGCTGGGCGGCGATGAGTTCGCGGTGCTGCTGCCGGGGGCCGACGCGACCGTGGCGAGCCGGCTGGTCCGGCGCCTGAGCGCGGCCGTGGCGCGGGAAACCGTCGTCGGCGGTCGGCCCGTGTCGCTGTCGGCGAGCATGGGCATCGCGGTCGCGCCGGCCCACGGCCGCGATCCCGACACCCTGCTGCGCTGCGCCGACGCCGCCATGTACCGCGCCAAGCGGGCGCAAGACCGGGTCTGCGTTTTCAGCGAGACTGAAGCGAACACATCCATCCCCGCTCCGCGCGCATAGAGGCGCCTGGCTTGACCCAAAGCCTGGTTGGCCATCAACTGCCCGCAAGTAGCGTAATCCGACCTTCAGCGCGCGACGAAACTGCCAAAGCCGGCGGTCGGCTCGGACGACAGGGTGTGCTCGTCGGCGAACTGGTAGTCGGGCGCGGCGGTGGGCGGCGCCAGGAAGTCGCCGTGGGCGTAGTGCGCGCCGCCGGTGAACAGCGCGGCGAACAACGCGCCGTCGTTGAGCCGCTTGCCGATGATGGTGCGCTGCTGCTTCTTGGCATTGAACAGCGCGGAGTGCATCGCCTCGGCGTTGCCGCAGTCGATCGCGACGAAATCGATCTCCAGGTCCGCGAGCGCCTCGGCCGGCGTCTTGCCGGTGAAGTTGTCGATGACGATGCCGGCGCCGAGTTTCCGGGCCTGGTGCACGAAGCCCTGGACCGCGGCCGGCTCGCGCTCGGCGAGCGCCGCGTCGATCTGGAAGAACAGCGCGTTCGCGTCGGTCCCGGTCGCACGCAGGTGCGCCTGCATGGCGGTCAGCAGCGTCGCGTCGGTGATCGCCGCCGGCGTCAGGGTCAGGAGCAGGTTCAATCCCGGCTTGTCGGCGGCATGCCGGGCGAGTTGATCGATGCTGCGCTGCGCCAGGCAGCGATCGAGCTTGGTGGCCAGCCCGGCGCGCAGCGCGGCGGCCAGGATCTGTTCGGTGTCGAGCGTCGTGCCGTGCCCGGTGTCAAGCCGCAGGCTCAGTTCGTAGAGTTCGCGCGGTTCGCCCAGCACGCTGATGACCGGCTGGTAGCGCAGCGCCAGCTTGTCCTCGCGCAGGGCGGCGGCGACCGCCTCCGACCAGTCGGGGTTGCCGTGGGCCCCGGCCCTCGCCGGTGCCAGTGCCGGTGCCGGCATCCGTGTCGGTGGCGGTGTCGGTGCGATGGGTGTGAGCGGCTCGATGGCGGCCGGCGCGGCGTCGATGCTGAGCGCCGCGACCGTCTCGACGGCCGGCGGAGCCGGGCGCACGGGCGGCGCGGCGGCGCTCGCCGGCATCGCGGCGAACGCCTGGGCCAGCAGGCGCTCGCCGTCGTTCGCGGCGTCCAGCGACACCAGCTTCAGGGCGAAACGGAAGGGATGGTTCTTGCCGCCCGCGGAAAGCTTGAGTGCGCGCACCGCGCCCTCGATTCTTTGCTTGAGGTACTCGGCGTCGGCGGCGTTCACGTCGTCGAGCAATGCGGCGAACTGGCCGCCGCCGACGCGCGCCAGCGGGTGGCGGGCGTCGACGAACTCGCGCAGCGTCCGGGTCAGCGTCAGCAGAAAGCGATCGCACACCGTATGGCCGAGCTTGACGTTGAGGTCGCGCAGCGCGTGCAGCTCCATGCCGAGCAGCTGGCCCTGGCCGTCGCTGGCGCGGACGCGCTCCAGCGCCTTGCCGATCTCCTGCACGAAACTGCGGCGGTTGCTGAGGCCGGTGAGCGCGTCCTTCTGATGGAGATACTGGAGCTTGGTCTCGAGCGTCTTGCGGCGCGAGACGTCCCGGACCATGAGCTGCAGACAATCCTCGCCGCCGAGCGTGAGCGGCGACAGCGCGATTTCGACGGCCAGCTTCCGGCCGTCGCGCGTCACGGCGACGAACTCCTGGGGCTGGCCGCCGTCGCCGTTTCGCAGCGCCGCCTTGAAGCGCGCCTGGTCGGGCTTGTCGATCAGGTTCAGCACCGGGATGTCCTTGAGCTCGTCGAGGCCGGTGCAGCCGAGCAAGGCGAGATAGGCCGGGTTGGCGTCGACGTAGATGCCGTCATGACAATAGGCGACCGCCTCGAGCGAGCCGGCCACCACGCTGCGGTAGCGCTCCTCGAGCTGCCCGAGTCGCTCGGCGGCCGCGCGGAAGGCGCGCCGCTCGTCGCGCAGCGCGAGCTCGCGTCTGAGCAGCGGTACGAGCCGGCCGTAGCGTCCCTTGGTGACCACGTCCTGGGCCCCGAGCGCCATCATGCGCCCGATCTCGTCGTCTCCCATGCGGCCGGCGACAACGATGCAGATCGCGGCGGGATCGCGGTTGCGCATCGTCTGGATGGCGAGTTCAATGCTCAGGGTCGGCAGGTTGGTCTCGGCAAGCATCACCGGCCAGTCGCCGGCGTCGAGCGCCGCGGCGAGCGCGGTCGGGGTGTCGACGCGCTGCGACTTGACCAGCCAGCCGCCCTGGCGCAGGACATGGACGGTCTGCTCGGCGTCGTCCGGCGAGTCGTCGAGGATCAGGACCGGCAGCACGGTCTTGTTCATGGCCGCGCCGCCCGCCGCCGGGGGATCTTCAGGCCGGCATGGCCGAAACGGTGCGCCGTTGTCGTTTTTTTGAGCACCCCATCCGTCTCCGTATGATCGTTGGTACCTCGGGTCCGCCGTTCGTGGCGGGCGCCGACCTTTCGATACGATCGACCCTGGGGATGCAGCAATATCGGTGCCACAATAAATAATTAATATTATAAACAAATAGTTATATTTAATTTTCCGATTCGGCGGGGGATCGCTCGTCATCGATTGTCGGCAGGTGGGTGCCGATGAACGGCATCTGAATCGCCGCGCGCCGGCGCGCGCTTGTGCTTTGAGCCACCGCCGTTACTATGCCCGGGGGTGCGGCGCCGGGGAATCGGGTACCCGGCGTGACGGCGACGGAACCCCAAGGAAGCGCTGAACAAGCCGTTCCCGCGCAGCGTCGGCAAAAAATCTTATGGTCCATCCACTGGAACTGATACATCCGCGCTCGCTCAAGCAGCTCAGCGACTCGCTCGCGGTGCTGGTCAAGGGCCGGCTGTGGCTGCAGGTCCTGATCGCGCTGTCCCTGGGCGTGGTGGTCGGCATCCTGCTGGGTCCGTCGGTCGGTTGGGTGGCGGCCCGCACCTCGGCGCTGATCGGCAACTGGCTGGCGCTGCCCGGCAAGCTGTTCCTGGCACTGATTCAGATGGTGGTCGTGCCGCTGGTGGTCGCCTCGGTGATCCGCGGGCTGGCGGCGAGCGAGGACATGGATCAGCTGCGCCGCACCGGTGTGCGCCTCGGCTTGTACTTTCTGGCCACCACCGCGATCGCCATCGTCGTCGGCATGACGCTCGCCGCCTGGATCGAGCCGGGACGCTATATCGACGGCGCGGCGGCGCGCGCGCTCTTCGGTGGCGTTCTGCCGGAGGTCGCCGCCGCCCGGGCCGAACCGCCCAGCCTCGACGCGCTGCCGCAGCTGATCGTCACGCTGCTGCCGACCAATCCGCTGGACTCCCTGCTGCACGGCCAGATGCTGCAGATCGTGCTGTTCGCCCTGATCGCCGGTATCGCGCTGGTGACCATGGCGCCGGACCAGAGCCGGCCGTTGCTCGACCTGCTCGGATCGCTCCAGGAGGTCTGTATGACCATCGTGCGCTGGACGATGTGGTTGGCGCCGCTGGCGGTGTTCGGCCTGATCGCGCAGCTCACCACCAAGACCGGCGTGGCGACGCTCGGCGGCATGGCGGTCTACGTCGGCACGGTGCTGCTCGGCCTGATGATCGTGATGGCGCTCTATCTGCTGCTGGTCCTGCTGGCCTCCGGCCGCCGGCCCCTGGAGTTCCTGCGCGCGACGCGCGACGTGCTGCTGCTGGCGTTCTCGACCTCGAGCTCGGCGGTCGTCATGCCGCTGTCGATCCGCACCGCCGAGGAACGCCTGGCGGTGCGCCCGTCGATCTCGCAGCTGGTGATACCGCTCGGCGCGACCATCAACATGAACGGCACGGCCCTGTATCAGGGCGTGGCGACGTTGTTCCTGGCCCAGGTGTTCGGCGTCGACATCGGTTTCAGCGGGTTACTGCTGATCGTGATCATCGCGGTCGGCGCCTCGATCGGTTCGCCCGGCACGCCGGGCGTGGGCATGGTGATCCTGGCGGCGGTGCTGGCGACCGTCGGTATTCCGGCGGCGGCGATCGCGCTGATCATGGGTGTCGACCGCATCCTCGACATGAGCCGCACCGCCGTCAACGTCGCCGGCGACCTGACCGCCTGCGTGCTGATGGATCGCTGGGTGGGAAGCAAGCGCAGCCTCTCGGCCGAGCTGGCCGAGCAGTCGGCGCAGGAGTGGCAGCGCTCGGTGACCAAGCGCGACGTGATCGTGCAGCCGCCGAGCGCGCCCGGCGGTGCGCGCGCTAATGCAACTGCGCGCCGTCGATGACCTCGCCGATCGCCGGATCGGCGTAGGGGCCGAAGGCGTCGGTGATGATGCCGCGCGTGCCGTCGCGGCTCTCGAGCGCGTAGACGACCGCCATGTCGTCCGGGTCGGACTCGCCCTCGAAGCGGTGATACTCGACGATCCGAAGCTCGTCCGGCCGGTAACTGCGGCCGGTCCCGGGGACGCGCAACTGGTGATTGATCAGCTCGAACTCGGTGGCGAATCCGCGTTTGCGCAACTGCGTGATCGCTTCCTGCATGGTGCGGTACTGGTTGGTGCTCATCGCTTGAGCCTCCTGCAACCTTCCGGATTCCGGCGGAGCTTGATGGCCCGACGGGCGGGTGGGCCGCCAGTCTAGCGCAGTGCGCCGCGCCGGGACAGCCGGCTTGCACGACGCGTGTCCTGGAGTATTATCTGGCCTTCGACCGCCCGGTCAGGCGGTCCGATTCTCCATCGATTCGGCAGCTTACAGCGAGGGACCCGCATGATCGCCTTGCAGGTGAACGGCAAGCCGCACGAGCTCAAGAACGATCCCGACACGCCGCTGCTGTGGGTGCTGCGCGACACCCTGGGCCTGACCGGCACCAAGTACAGCTGCGGCATCGCCGCCTGCGGCGCCTGCACGGTGCATGTCGACGGCGAACCGGTGCGGGCCTGCGTCACGCCGCTGTCGGCGGTGGCCGGCAAGTCGGTGACCACTATCGAGGGTCTGTCGCCGGACGCTGCCCATCCCGTGCAGCAGGCCTGGATCGCCGAGCAGGTGCCGCAGTGCGGTTACTGCCAGTCCGGACAGATCATGGCCGCCGCGGCGCTGCTCGCGCACAATCCCAAGCCCAGCGACGCCGACATCGATCGGGCGATGTCCGGTGTCCTGTGCCGCTGCGGCACCTATCAGCGCGTGCGCCGCGCCATCCACCGCGCGGCCCGTGGCAAGGCGGGGGCGCGCTGACATGGCCGCGCGCATCACCCGCCGCAGCTTCCTCAAGGTCGGTGTCGCCGCCGGCGGCGGCCTGCTGTTCGGCATCGGCCTGCCGGCCTGCCAGCGCGAGCAGCCGGCGGCGCCGGCAGCACCGCCGCCGTTCGAGCCGAACGCCTGGCTGCGCATCGGCAGCGACGACGTCGTCACCATTCTGGTGGCGAGCTCGGAGATGGGGCAGGGCGTCATGACCGCGCTGCCGATGCTGGTCGCCGAGGAGCTCGATGCCGACTGGGCGACGGTGCGGGTCGAGAACGCGCCGGTCGCCGAGGTCTACAAGAATCCGATCATCGGCCAGCAACTCACCGGCGGCAGCACCGCGGTGCGCGCCTATTTCACGCCGCTGCGCGAGGCCGGCGCGGCGGCGCGCGAGATGCTGGTCGCGGCCGCCGCGAAGTCCTGGGGCGTGGCGCCCGAGACCTGTCGCACCGACAACGGCGCGGTGCTGCACCCGGACAGCGGCCGGCGCACGCGCTACGGCGAGCTCGCCGAGGCCGCCGCCGGGCTGCCGGTGCCGGCCACGGTGTTCCTCAAGGACCCGAGCGAGTTCCGCTACATCGGCAAGGCGCGTGCGCGCGTCGACGCGCCGGCCAAGGTCGACGGCAGTGCGGTGTTCGGTTTCGACGTCAAGCGCCCCGGCATGCTGACCGCGGTGGTGGCGCGCAGTCCGGTGATCGGCGCCCGGGTCGCGAACTACAAGGACAACGACGCGCGCGGTGTCGCCGGCGTGCGCAAGGTGGTGCGCATCGACAGCGGGGTCGCGGTCGTGGCCGACGACTTCTGGTCGGCGCAGCGCGGCCGTGCGCTGCTCAATATCCAGTGGGTGGAGGGCAGCAACGCCAATCTCGACAGTGCCCAGATCCGCGCGCGCCTCACGGCGGCGGCGAAGAAGCCGGGCGCGGTCGCGCGTGCGGTCGGCAACGTCGACAAGGCGCTCGCCGAGGCCGGCAAGCGCGTCGATGCGATCTACGAGGTTCCGTATCTGGCGCATGCCTGCATGGAGCCCATGAGCTGCACCGTCGAGCTCACGCCGGACGGCTGCGACATCTGGGTGCCGACCCAGGCGCAGACCCGCTGCCAGCAGACCGGGGCCGAAATCACCGGCCTGGCGCCCGAAAAGGTGCGCGTGCACACCACCTTTCTCGGCGGCGGATTCGGCCGGCGCAGCGAGCAGGATTTCGTCGCCGAGGCCGTGCAGATCGCGGTGGCGGCCGGCAAGCCGGTGAAGCTGTTGTGGACGCGCGAGGAGGACATGCGCCACGACTACTACCGGCCGGCGACCTACAATGTCCTGAGCGCCGCGCTCGACAAGAAGGGTCAGCCGCTCGCCTGGCGGCACAGGATCGTCGGCCCGTCGATCATGTCGCGGGTGTTCCCGAACGCCGTCAAGGACGGCATCGACAACACCTCGGTGGAGGGCGCGGCCAACCTGCCCTATGCGTTCCCGAACCTGTCGGTGCGCTACGTGCTGGAGGACCCCGGTGTGCCGGTCGGTTTCTGGCGCTCGGTCGGCAGCTCGCAGAACGCCTTCATCACCGAGTGCTTCCTCGACGAGCTCGCCGCCGCCGCCGGCAAGGACCCCTACCAGTTCCGGCGCGCGCTGCTCGCCGATCATCCGCGCCATCTGGGCGTACTGGACCTGGCCGCAACGAAGGCCGGTTGGGGAAAGCCGCTGCCGCGCGGCCGGCGCCGCGGCATCGCGGTTGCCGAGTCCTTCGGCAGTTACTGCGCCCAGGTCGCCGAGGTCTCGGTGGCGCGCGACGGCGCGGTGCGCGTGCACCGCGTGGTCTGCGCCATCGACTGCGGCATCGTGGTCAATCCGGACACGGTGGTGGCGCAGATGGAGAGCGGCATCGTCTACGGCCTGAGCGCCGCCTTGAAGGGCGAGATCACGATCAGCAACGGCCGCGTCGCGCAGACCAATTTCAACGACTACCCGGTGCTGCGCATCGACGAAATGCCGGCGGTCGAGGTGCACATCGTGCCGAGCGCCGAGCCGCCCGGCGGCGTCGGCGAACCGGGTACGCCGCCGATCGCGCCGGCGGTGGCGAACGCGGTGTTCGCGGCCACCGGCAAACCGGTGCGGCGCCTGCCGATCCGACTCGGCGCGCCGTCGCCCGCGTGACGATCGCGAGCGCCGACGAGGAGGTGCTGCGCGCCGCGCGCGATTGGCTGGCGGCGGGGCGCGCGGTGTGGTTGTTCGCGGTCGCGCAGACCTGGGGCTCGTCGCCGCGGCCGCCGGGCGCGCTCATGGTCGCGTCGGAGGCGGGCGAGCTGCGCGGCTCGGTGTCCGGCGGCTGCGTCGAGGCCGACATCCTGGAGCGCGTGGCGCACGGAAGGCTCACCGTCGCCGAGCCGGAGATCCTGCGCTACGGCGTGACGCGCGACGACGCCGAGCGCTTTGGCCTGCCCTGCGGCGGGCACCTGGAGATCGTCGTCGAGCGCCTCGACGCCGGCGAGCCGCTCGAGCGCCTGCTGGAAGCCGTCGGCACGCGCCGCCTGGTCGCGCGCCGCCTGTGCCTCGCCACCGGCGAGGTCAGCCTGCACCGGCTGAGCGCGCCGCAGCCGTTCCGCTACGACGGGCGCGACCTCGTCCGCCCCTTCGGTCCGGGCTTCCGCCTGCTCATCATCGGCGCCGGCCAGGCATCGCGGCTGCTGGCGGAGATGGCCCTGGCGCTCGACTATCAGGTGATCGTCTGCGATCCGCGCGAGGAGTACGCGCGCGCCTGGCAGGTCGAGCGGGCGACGCTCGACACGCGCATGCCGGACGACGCGGTGCGCGCGCTGGCCACCGATGCCGTGAGCGCGGTGGTGGCGCTGACCCACGATCCCCGGCTCGACGACCTGGCGCTGCTCGAGGCGCTCAATGCCGATACCTTCTACGTCGGCGCGCTCGGTTCGCGCGCCAACAACGCCAAGCGCCGCGCGCGCCTCACGGCGCTCGGTATTGCCCCCGAGCGCGTCGCGCGCCTGCACGGCCCGGTCGGCCTGCCGATCGGCAGCCGCACGCCGGCCGAGATCGCGGTCGCGGTGCTCGCGGAGCTCACCGCGCTGCGTCACGGCATCCAGCTCGCGCGACGCGGCCAGCGCGTCGGCGACGCCGATGCGGCCCCGACGCCGCGGCTGGAGACGGCGTGATCGTCGGTATTCTGCTGGCCGCCGGCGGCGCGCGCCGTTTCGGTTCCGACAAGCGCCTGCATCCCCTGGCCGACGGCACGCCGATGGCGCTGGGCGCGGCGCGCACGCTCAAGGCGGCGCTTCCGGCGTCTTATGCGGTTGTCGCGGATGACGATGCCGAGCTGGCCGGCCGGTTGCAGGCCGCCGGCATCGGGATCGTGCGTTGCGCGCACAGCGCGCGCGGCATGGGCGCGAGCCTGGCCTGCGGCGTGCGCGCCCTGCCGGATGCCGACGGCTGGGTGATCGCGCTCGCCGACATGCCCTTCATCGAGGTTGCCAGCATCCGCGCCGTGGCCGGGCGGCTGGCGGCCGGCGCGGCGCTGGCGGCGCCGGTTCACGCCGGGCGGCGCGGACACCCGGTAGGATTCGCGCGCGAGTACGGCGACGCGTTGCGCGCGCTGGACGGCGACCGCGGCGCGCGCGACCTCATCGAGCGCGACCGCGCGCGGCTGGCGCTGATCCCGGTTGCCGATGCCGGCGTGCTGCGCGACGTCGACACGCCGGTGGCCGTGACGCACAGAACATATCCGCTGTAGGCGGGGCTTCCAGCCCCGCCGACCGCAAGGCGAGGCCGTACGCGGCTGGGCTAGAAGCCCCGCCCACAATGCTTGTTTGATTGCCGTGGGTCCTAGCGCACGATGCGCGCCTTGCCCTTCTTGGGGCCGGGCGGCGCCTCGAACTGTTCCTCTTCCGTCGAACCGCTCAAGGCGGTCACCGACGAGCTGCCGCCGGCGATGACCTGGGCGAGCTCGTCGAAGTAGCCGGTGCCGACCTCGCGCTGGTGCTTGGTGGCGGTATAGCCGCGCGATTCCGCTTCGAACTCGCGCTCCTGCAGCTCGACATAGGCCGACATCTGCCGGTCGCGGTAGCCGTCGGCGAGATCGAACATCGCGTAGTTCAGCGCGTGGAAGCCGGCCAGGGTGATGAACTGGAACTTGTAGCCCATCGCGCCGAGCTCGCGCTGGAACCTGGCGATGGTCGCGTCGTCGAGATGCTTCTTCCAGTTGAACGACGGCGAGCAGTTGTAGGCCAGCAGTTTATCGGGATAGCGTCCGCGCACCGCCTCGGCGAACTGTTTTGCCTGCGCGAGGTCGGGTTTCGAGGTCTCGCACCAGATCAGATCGGCGTAGGGCGCGTAGGCGAGCCCGCGCGCGATCGCCTGCTCGATGCCGGCGTTCACCTGGTAGAAGCCCTCGACGGTGCGCTGCCCGGTGCAGAACGACCGGTCGCGCTCGTCGATGTCGCTGGTCAGCAGGCTCGCGCCCATCGCGTCGGTGCGGCCGACCACGATGGTCGGGACGTCGTAGATATCGGCGGCCAGCCGCGCGGCCACCAGTTTTTGCACCGCCTCCTGGGTCGGCACCAGCACCTTGCCGCCCATGTGGCCGCACTTCTTGGCCGAGGCCAGCTGGTCCTCGTAGTGCACGCCGGCGGCGCCGGCCTCGATCATGGCCTTCATCAGCTCATGCGCGTTGAGCACGCCGCCGAAACCGGCCTCGGCGTCGGCGACGATCGGCGCGAACCAGTCGATGTCGTCCCGGCCCTCGGCGTGGTGCAGCTGGTCGGCGCGCTGCAAGGCGTTATTGATGCGCCGCACCACCGACGGCACGCTGTCGGCGGGATAGAGGCTCTGGTCCGGATACATCTGCCCGGCGTTGTTGGCGTCGGCCGCCACCTGCCAGCCGGACAGATAGATCGCCTTCAGCCCCGCCTTGACCATCTGCATGGCCTGGTTGCCGGTCAGCGCCCCGAGCGCGTTGACGTAGTCCTGCTCGTGCAGCATCCGCCACAGCTTTTCGGCGCCGCGCCGCGCGAGCGTGTATTCGATGTCGACCGTGCCCGCCAGCCGCAGCACGTCGCCCGCGCCGTACGGGCGCTCGACGCCCTGCCAGCGCGGGTTGCCGGCCCAGTCCCGTTGTAGCGATTCGATGCTGCGTGGCGTGCTCATGGGTCTCTCCTGGCTTGCGGTCATGCGAGCCGTTCGTAGGTTTCCAAGGTGAAAAACTCCGCGAAGGCGTCGTCGGTGACGAGCCGGGTCAGCAGTTGCGCGGCTTCGGCGTAATGTTCGGCGCCCGGCAGCCGCGCGTTTTCCGGCCGGTGCAAACGCGCGAGCTCGTCGTCGAGCAGCTCGCGGAACAGCGCCGCGGTCACGCGCCGGCCGTCGTCGAGCGTGCCCCGGGGGTGGCGGATCCACTGCCAGATCTGGGCGCGCGCGATCTCGGCGGTGGCCGCGTCCTCCATCAGGTGATGGATCGGGACGCAGCCGAGCCCGCCGAGCCACGCGCCCAGGTATTGCACCCCCACGTCGATGTTGTTGCGCAGCCCGGCCTCGGTGATCGTGCCGCTCGGCACCGTCAGCAGATCACGCGCGCCGACCACGACGTCCTCGCGCAGCCGATCGAGCTGGTTCGAGCCGGGCATGATCCGGTCGAAGACCTCGCGCGCGACCGGCACCAGGCCGGGATGCGCGACCCAGGTGCCATCGTGGCCGTCGCCGGCCTCGCGCTCCTTGTCGGCGCGCACCTTGGCGAGCGCTGCGGCATTGGCGCGCGCGTCGCCCTTGATGGGGATCTGCGCGGCCATGCCGCCCATCGCATAGGCGCCGCGCCGGTGGCAGGTCCTGATGAGCAGCTGCGAATAGGCGCGCAGGAAGTGGCAGGTCATGCCAACCTGCGCGCGGTCCGGCAGCAGGTAATCGGGATAGTTCCGGAATTTCTTGATGAAGCTGAAGATGTAGTCCCAGCGGCCGCAGTTGAGTCCGATGCAGTAATCCCTGAGCTCGTAGAGGATCTCGTCCATCTCGAAGGCCGCCGGCAGGGTTTCGATCAGCACCGTCGCCTTGATCGCGCCCTGCGGCAGCGCGAGTTCGCGCTCGGCGTAGCGGAACACGTCGCTCCACAGGCGCGCCTCGCGATGGCCCTCCAGCTTCGGCAGATAAAAATACGGCCCGCTGCCGCGCCCCAGCAGGCGCCGGCCGTTGTGATAGAGAAACAGGCCGAAGTCGAACAGGCCGGCGGGCATGCGCGCGCCGTCGACGCGGAAATGCTTTTCCGACAGATGCCAGCCGCGCGGCCGCACGATCAGCGTGGCGGTCTGCGGATTGAGCGCGTAGCGTTTGCCGTCCGGATTGACGAACTCGATGTCGCCGGTCACGGCGTCGCGCAGATTGGCCTGGCCGGCGAGCGTCGCCTCCCAGGTCGGCGCGTGCGCGTCCTCGAAGTCGGCCATGTAGACCTGGGCGCCGGAATTGAGCGCGTTGATCACCATCTTGCGGTCGACCGGGCCGGTGATCTCGACCCGCCGGTCGGCGAGGTCCGCCGGTGTCGCGGTCACGCGCCAGTCGTCGCGGCGGACGGCCTCGGTCGCGGCGAGGAAATCGGGCAGCTCACCGGCGTCAATGCGGCGCTGGCGCTCGATGCGCTCGGTCAGCAGCTCGTCGCGCTGCGCGCTGAAACGGCGCGCGAGCCCGGCGAGGAAGGTCTCGGCGGCGGGGGTGAGGAGGCTGGCGTAGGCGGGTGGCACATCCACCTGGATGCGGGGCTCGTCTCGCGCCGGCGCTGGGTGTCCAAGCCTTTGCACATCGTCCTCCGCGGCAGGCAGATTGGTAACTTACTGTTCGTTAATACATTTCAAACTTCCCCTTATATACGTCTCAAAGTCTAGCCAATTGCTCAACATTTGAGAAATTAATTATCTCAATGTTTAATATTATCCATAGCAATACTGGAACAGGGCATGACCCATCGCTCCCGTCAGTTCCACTATAAGCAGCGCCGCCTTCAGCAGCTGCGTGGGTTCTGTTATGCCGCGCAGTCCGGCAGCGTCTCGAAGGCCGCCGAGCGCCTGTTCCTCAGCCAGCCGACCGTGTCGCTCCAGATCCAGGCGCTCGAGCGCGAGCTCGGCGTGGCGCTGTTCGAGCGCCGCGGGCCGCGCATCCGGCTCACTCCGGACGGCGAGACGCTCTACGCCATCGCCCGGCCGCTGGTCGAGGGGCTCGACACCCTGCCCGAGACCTTCGCCGCGCGCCGCGGCGACCTGCACAGCGGCGAGCTCAACATCGCCACCGGCGAATCCACGCTGCTGTATCTCATGCCCGGGTATATGAAGCGCTTCGCGGAGGCCTATCCGGGCATCCGCCTCAAGGTGCACAACGTCACCGGCCGTGACGGCATGGCGATGCTGCGGGTCGACGAGGTCGATTTCGCGGTCGGCTCGATGCTGGAGGTGCCGGACGACATCAGTTATCACCCGGTGTTCTGGTACGACCCGGTGCTGATCACGCCGCTCGATCATCCGCTGGCGAGCAAGCACGAGGTGACCCTGGAGGACATCAGCCCGCACGGGCTGATCCTGCCGCCGCGCCACCTGAGCACCTGGCGCATGGTGAACCTGGTCTTCCAGCAGCATCACCTGCAATACAACGTCGCGCTCGAGGCCGGCGGCTGGGAGGTCATCAAGAAATACGTCGAGCTCGGCATGGGCATCTCGATCGTGACCAGCATCTGCCTGACCGGCACGGAGCGCCTCAAGCGCATCCCGCTCGACACGTACTTCCCCAAGCGCAGCTACGGCGTGGTGCTGCGGCGCGGCAAATTCCTGTCGCCGCAGGCCAGGCGCTTCATCGAGATGATGGATCCGGAATTTTTCGTTAAAGAAGCAGTGGCGAGTAGCTAGTAGCGAGTGGCTAGTAAATTCAATCTTGCACTTGTTCTGGGGTTTCTCGCTACTCGCTACTCGCCACTCGCTACTTTCATGAACCTGGGTAAAATGGTCGCACTCGTGCACCGGCGGATCATTCATGCCGCGCATCGCCTTCACCCCCAATCTGCGCCGTCACCTCGACTGCCCGAGCGGCGAGCTGTCGGGCGATACGGTGCGCGCCGTGCTGGAATCGGCGTTCGCTGTGCGGCCGGCCCTGCGCGGCTACCTGCTCGACGACCAGGGCGGTCTGCGCGCCCATGTGGCGGTATTCGTCGATGCGGCGCGCGTGCGCGATCGCGCGGGTTTGAGCGATCCGGTCGCGCCGGGCTCCGAGGTGTTCGTGATGCAGGCGCTGTCCGGCGGTTGAGTGCCGCGACCGGCGCCACGGTGCGCCGGCACCCGCTATGACAACAAGCACTGGAGGATAACCGAATGTCGAAACGCCTCTATGTCGCGACCCGCAAGGGTCTGTTCACTTACGAGCGCGATACCGCCGGTTGGCGGGCGGTCGCGACGCATTTCCTCGGCGACCCGGTGTCGGCGGTGCTGCCCGACGCGCGCGACGGCAGCGTCTATGCCGCGCTCAATCTCGGCCATTTCGGCGTCAAGCTGCGGCGCGCCCGGCGCGGCGGTGAGTTCGCCGAGTGCGCCGTGCCGGCCTATCCCGAGAAGCCGGCCGGCAGTGACGACCCGCTGCCGTGGAGCGTGAGCCAGATCTGGTCGCTGGTGGCCGGCGGCGCCGACCAGCCCGGCGTGTTGTGGGCCGGGACCATCCCGGGCGGGCTGTTCCGTTCCGCCGACGGCGGCGATTCCTGGGAGCTGGTGCGCGCGCTCTGGGACCACCCGCAACGCCGCGCCTGGGGCGGCGGTGGTTACGACCATCCGGGCATACATTCGATCTGCGTCGATCCGCGCGACGCGCAGGTGGTACGCGCCGGGGTTTCGACCGGCGGTGTCTGGACCAGCGCGGACGGTGGCCGCCAATGGCGTTGCACCGCGACCGGCATGCGCGCCGCCTACATGCCGCCGGCACAGGCCTATGATCCCGTCGCCCAGGACGCGCACCGGATGGTGCAGTGCCGCAACCGGCCCGACGTGCTGTGGGTGCAGCACCACAACGGCATCTTCGTCAGCCGCGACGCGGCCGCGAGCTGGACGGAGATCGCGCCGCAGAACGTGTCGGCCTTCGGCTTCGCGGCCGCCGTGCACCCCGAGGACCCCGACACCGCCTGGTTCGTGCCGGCCGTGAAGGACGAGTGCCGGGTGCCGGTGAACGCCGAGCTCGTCGTCAGCCGCACCCGCGACGGCGGCGCGAGCTTCGAGAAACTGAGCCGCGGCCTGCCGCCGGCGCCGGCCTACGACCTGGTCTATCGCCACGGCCTCGACGTCGACGCGGCCGGCCGCACCCTGGCGCTCGGCAGCACCACCGGCGGCCTGTGGCTGTCGGAGGACGGCGGCGAGCGCTGGCAGGCGCTGAACACGCGCCTGCCGCCGATCTACGCGGTGAGCCTCGCGGGGGGCTGACAGGCCGCGCAGCCCTTGAAAGGCGCCGGCCGGAACCCCAACATTGCCCGGTGTTCCGGTCCACGAAACTTCAAGGAGCCCGTCGTTCATGAGCGTAGACGCCCACAAGGAAACCCTGGGATTCCAGACCGAGGTCCGGCAATTGCTGGACCTGATGATCCATTCCTTATATAGCAACAAGGAGATTTTCCTCCGCGAGCTGATCTCCAACGCCTCGGATGCCGCCGACAAGCTGCGTTTCGAGGCGCTCACCGACGACGCCCTGTACGAGGGCGACAGCGATCTCAGCATCCGCATCGCCTTCGACACGGCGGCGCGCACTATCACCATCACCGACAACGGCGTCGGCATGAGCCGCGCCGAGGTGGTCGACAACATCGGCACCATCGCCCAGTCCGGCACCCGCCAGTTCCTGGCGCGGCTGACCGGCGACCAGGCCCAGGATCTGCGGCTGATCGGCCAGTTCGGCGTGGGTTTCTATTCCGCCTTCATCGTCGCGGACAAGGTCGCGCTCACCACGCGCCGCGCGGGCCTCGGCGCCGAGCACGGCGTGCGCTGGGAGTCGGACGGCAAGGGTGAGTACACGCTGGAAACGGTCGAGCGTCCGGCGCGCGGCACCGAGGTGGTGCTGCATCTCAAGGAAGGCGAGGACGAGTTCCTGGACGCCCACCGGCTGCGCGGCATCGTGCGCAAGTATTCCGACCACATCACCCTGCCGATCGTCATGGCCAGGGCCGACGGGCAGGGCGAGGAGACCGTCAACCGCGCCGCGGCGCTGTGGGCGCGGCCCAAGAGCGAGATCACGCCCGAGGAGTACGACGAGTTCTACAAGCATGTCGCGCACGACTTCGAGGCGCCGCTCGCGCATGTCCACAGCCGGGTCGAGGGCAAGCAGGAATACATTTCGCTGCTTTATCTCCCGAAGCGCGCACCCTTCGATCTGTGGGAGCGCACGCCGCGTCACGGCGTCAAGCTCTACGTGCGGCGGGTGTTCATCATGGACGACGCCGAGCAGCTCATGCCGAACTATCTGCGCTTCGTGCGCGGCGTGATCGATTCCGCCGACCTGCCGCTCAACATTTCGCGCGAGATCCTCCAGCACAGCAAGGACATCGACGCGATCCGCTCCGGCTCGGTCAAGCGCGTGCTCGACCTGCTCGACGAGCTCGCCGCCGGGGCGCCGGAGAAGTACGCCCAGTTCTGGAAGGAGTTCGGCCGCGTGCTGAAGGAGGGCGTGGTCGAGGACCCGGCCAACCGCGAGCGCATCGCGCGGCTGCTGCGCTTCGCCTCGACCCATACCGACAGCGAGGACGAGCGCGTCGCGTTCGCCGATTACGTCGCGCGCATGAAGGACGGCCAGGGGCACATCTATTACATCACCGCCGACGGATTCACCGCGGCCCGGAGCAGCCCGCATCTGGAGATCTTCCGCAAACGCGGCATCGAGGTGCTGCTGCTGCACGACCGCATCGACGAGTGGCTGGTCGAGCACCTCACCGAGTTCGACGGCAAGCCGCTCAAGTCGGTGGCCAGGGGTGCGCTCGATCTCGGCAAGCTCGGCGCCGCCGACGCGGCCGCGCCGCCGCCGTCCGCGGAGGCGTCCAAGGACCTGATCGAGCGCATCAAGTCGGCGCTCGGCGACCGCGTCAAGGACGTGCGCGCGACCGAACGCCTCACCGAGTCGCCGGCCTGCCTGGTGGCTGACGAGCACGACCTGAGCGCCAATCTGGAGCGCCTGTTGAAGGCGGCGGGGCAGACGCTGCCCGCCGGCAAGCGCATCCTGGAGATCAATCCGGCCCACCCGCTGCTCGCGCGGCTCAAGACCGAGCAGCGACCCGAATGCGCCCAGGACCTGGCCTGGCTGTTGTACGAGCAGTCGGTATTGAGCGAAGGCGGCCAGCTCGACGACCCGGCCGCCTTCGTGCGGCGCATGAACGCGCTGCTGGCAGCGACGCGGACGGACTGACCGGCGGCGGGGCATGGCCCCGCCCTACACCTGCTGTACGTCAGCAAAGAAGCACAGGTAGGGTGGGGCCCAGCCCCACCGTCACGGCGCGTCAAAATGTCAGCGGCGGGCGCGGCCGGGGCCGAGGATGTTGCTGAGCTCGTCGGCGTTCAGGGCCAGCACCGGCAGTTCGGTCTCGCCGGCGGGGAAGACATAGCCACAGCGGCACTGGCGGGCGTTCAGCGCCACGTCGGCCGTGCAGTTCGGGCACTCCTGGGTGTTGGCCTGCTTGGGCGGCGCGAGTTTCTGCGCGGGGCGGTCCGAGTCGAGGGCGCGGAGTTGCGCGCCGTTGGCGCGCTTGCCGTTCTTCTGGGCGCGCGCCGTGGCCACGGCGCGTTCGGCCTTGGCGGCCTGCGCGGCGCGGAAGGTGGGCGGCGCCTGTTCGTGCTCGCCGGATTCGCGCAGCCGCGTAATCTCGGCGCGGGCCTTGGCGGCCCGCACCGCCTGGCGGGCGCGGGCGACGCGCTCGGCATGCTCGCGTTCGGCCTGGGCGGCGCGCGCCGCGGTTTCGCGCTCGGCGCGCTCAGCCTCGGCGCGGCGGCGCGCCTTGGCGGCTTCGGCCGCCGCACGGGCCTGGCGTTCGGCCTCGCGGCGTTCGCGGTCGGCGCGCGCGGCGGCCGCCTTGCGTTCCTTCTCGGCGAGCTCTTCGGCGGCGCGCCAGGCCTCGGCCTCGCGCGCGGCGGCCGCGCGCGCTTCCGCCTCCGCCTCGCGGCGGGCCTGGGCGGCTTCGGCGGCATAGCTGGCGCGCGCCGTGGTCTCGGCCAGGATGGCCGCCTGGCGCGCGGCGTCGGCCTTGCGGCCATTCTTTGGCGTCGATCGACCCGACGACTGGGCGGTCGAAGCCGGCGCATGCCGGGCGACGGCCGGGGCCGGACGTGCCGCGCGCGCCTGCTGCTCGGCGCGCGCGGATTTGACGGATTCGGCGACCTTGAGGGCGGCGGCGGTCTTGACGCGCTGCGCCGCCAGCTCGGACTCGGCGGCCTGCGCCGCGGCCTCGGCCTCGCGGAGCTGGTTCGCCTTCTGGGAATTGCGGGGGTCGGCGTTGAGCTTGGCGCGGGCATCGGCCAGATTCTCGACGGCCTGGGCGGCACGGGCGGCCAGGTAGGCCTCGTAGAGGCTTTCCTCCTGGGCGCCGACGATCTCGGGCGCGATTTCGGCGGTATCGGCGTCGGCGTGGAAGGCATAACCGCAGCTGCACACCGTCGCACTCGCGGCGTGGGTGGCCGCGCAATGGGGGCAATCCTTGTAGAAGATGCTCACCATGACTCGTCTCGACACCGGGATACTCAATATAGCCCACGGCCATGGGTTCGGGCCTGGGTCCTGAAAATATGGCATGCCCGGGCCGGGGACGAAACGCCAACCGGACGATACGCCGCTCACGGCGGATGAGTGGCCGCGCGCCGGACTTCGGCCGCCGACCGTCCTGGAGCCGGTCTAAATCGCGCCTCCGGCGGCGGTTCGTGGGAATATTTCGCGCCGTTTGGCCTTCGCTGGCACCAAGCGGATGATAAAGCTATAGTTACCCCCACCAGGGCCTGGACGGAAACGAGCGCCAGGCGCCCACCGGAGCGGACCTCGTGTCAAATAACCCACGGACGGCAAAAGAAAAAGTCGGTTTCCCAACTGTGAGGGGATAATCCATGAAGATGTGGCTATTACGTACCTGCGCGGCCTCGCTGTGTCTGACAGCAGGAGCGGCGCAGGCCGTGGAAGGAATCACCATCAACGGATTTCTGACGGCGGGCGCGACCTACGGCGATGCGCGGCCGCTCGGCAACCTGGGCGAGAACCGCACGGTCTCCCAGGACGGCAACATCACCAATCGCGTCGGCTTCACCAACGACAGCCGCATGGGCCTGCAGATCTCGGCCAAGGTGAATCCGAAGATCGACGTCACCGGCCAGCTGCTGGCGCGCGGCAGCAGCGACGATTTCAACATGAAGGCCGACTGGGCGTTCGTGACTTACCACGTCAACGAGCCGCTGGCGCTGCGCATGGGCAAGGTGAAACTGACCACCTTCCTGATCTCGGACTACATCGAGGTCGGTTTCGCCTATCCCTGGATCCGCCCGCCGCAGGAGGTCTACAGCTCCAACCCGATCTCGACCATCAACGGCGTCGACATGCTGCTGCGGTTCAACGTCGGCGACGCGGTGTTCCTGTTCCAGCCGTACTTCGGGCAGAGCAAGGGTGCGGAGGCGCTGATGCCGCAGGAGGCGATACCTGCATACAATTTCTTTTTCGATCCTGACCTGCCGCCGGGCACCGTCCTCAACGTGGGTTTCACCGCCGACCATATGGTGGGTGTCAACACGAGTTTCGGCACCGACGCCTTCTCGGTCCGCGGCGGCTGGCTGACGACCCAGGTCGGCGCGCCGTTGTTCGGCGTGGTGGACGACGACGTGAAGTTCGCCAGCGCCGGGTTCACGGTCGACTGGATGAACATCGTGATGTACTCGGAGTATTTCCGGCGCATCATCGACGGCGGCGCCAACCTGGCGTTCCCCAACCAGAAGGGCTTCTACGGCACCCTCGGCTACCGCATCGGCAAGTTCCTGCCGCATGTCACCTACGCGGACCTGCGCGATTACAACGATCCGGTCGGGCCGTTCGGCGACGTGCCGCTAATTCAGAAGTCCATCACCGCGGGCTTCCGCTACGAGCTCGGCAGCGGCGCCGCGCTGAAGGTCGAGGCCCAGCAGGTGCAGCCCGAGGACGGCACGCGCGGTCTGTTGATCGCCGATCCGAACGGCGCATTTTCCAGCGATCCGGACGACAAGGTGATGATTTACAGCCTCGCGGTCGACGTGGTGTTTTAAATTTGCCGGTTCTTCATATTTTTATATCCAATCGAGACGCAAGTAATGAAAATCCTCCCGCTGCTCGCAAGCCTGGTGCTTGCCACTGTCTCCGCTGTGGCCAATGCCGGTCTCGCCATCATTGCCCATCCCAGCAATCCGACCACCGGCATCACCGCGGATGAGGCGGCGCGGGTGTATCTGGGCAAGACCCGGACACTGTCGAGCGGCACGCAGGTGACCGCGGTCGACCAGGGCGCCGGCGCCGCGCGCGACAAGTTCTACAAGTCGGTGGTGCAGATGGACGACCGCGCGGTGAAGACCCACTGGTCCAAGCTGCTGTTTACCGGCAAGGCCCGGCCGCCCCAGGAGCTCGGCGGCGACGAGGCGGTGAAGGAATTCGTCTCCCGCAACCCCGACGCCATCGGCTACGTCGACGGCAAGGTTCTCGACCGCTCCGTGAAGGTCTTGCTGATCGTGCCCTGAGCGCGCCAGCACCCGAGCAAAAAAAGGCCCGGTTCGCACCGGGCCTTTTTATTTGGGCGGGCCGGCTTACTTGCAGGTGGACAGGAATTTCGCCTGCGGGCCCTTGCAGGGGTTGGCCTTGAACTCGGGGTCGTCGGCCGCGGGCTCGGTGGCGGCGGTCTTGGGCGGCTCGGCCGGCGCGGGCTTGGGGGCCGGCTTGGCTTCGGCCTGTTGCTTGGCCTTGGCCGCCGTTTCCGACTGTTGTTTGACCTTGGTCTTGGCCTCGGCTTCGGCCTTGGCGCGCTCGCGCGCCTTGGCCTCGGCCTCGGCGCGTGCCTTGGCCTCGGCCTTGGCGCGCGCGGCCGCTTCGGCGGCCGCGCGCTCGCGCGCCTTGGCCGCCTGCTGGGCCTCGTCCAGCGCCCGCACCTCGGCGGCCGCGCGCTCCTGGGCGCGGATCGCCTCGTGCTTGGTGCGCTCCCAGTTCTCGATCTTGCCGAGCGCCTTGGCGTTGCCCTGGGCGGCGGCCTTGGTGTACCAGACGAAGGCCTCGTCCCAGCTCTGCGCCGTGCCCAGGCCCTTTTCGTACATCTCGCCGACATGGTACTGGCCGGCGGGGTCGCCGCTCTGGGCCAGGTCCATCTGCACTTTGAACAGGCCGACCGAGATCGGGTCGAGCTCGTCGGCCTGGACCGGCGCGGCCACGGCCAGCGCCAGCCATAGGAAGAAGAATCGATAATGCTTGAACATGGAACGTCTCGCTAATGCGCGGATCGCGTATTGGTTGCATTGGGTCCCATTACGGATCGACAACGGTCGAGCCGCCGGCATCCGAGCCGTCATCGGCAGTCCTTCCCCGGCACCGGGTCAGCGCCGGGAGTACTGAATCACGTTCTTCCGGTCCTTGCTGCAGGCGATGCTGCGGTCGTCGTTCAGGCGGCAGTCGATGTTGATGCCGGGTTCCTGCCAGCCGGTCCGGACCGCCAGGTCGGAGTGTTCGGGCGCCACGCCCGAGCCGCCGTCGCGGATCTTGTCGATATGCATGACGTTATAAACATAGTTCACGCGAAAGCTGCCGTTGCCCTGGAAGCCCGACAGGGTCGACTTCACCGTGAATACCAGCGACTGGTCGCCGACATTGCGCGTCAGCTCGCCGGAGAAGCACACGACGTCGCTGGCGCCGGCCTGCAGGCAGCTGGTCGTGGCGGACGGCAGATACTCGGCCGCGTACTGGTTGCGGAACCACTTGCCGTTGAGCACCAGGTTCAAGGTGTCGTAAGTCTGCTCGGCCGGCTCGCGCTGCTGGACCTTGGGGGTCGCGGCCAGCGGGGCCTTGGCAGCCGGTTTCGGCGCCGCGGCGGCCTTGGCCGCGGCGGCGCGGGTGCGTGCCGCGGCCTCGGACTGTTCGCGGGCGCGGGTATCGGCGGCGGCCCTGGCGCGCGCCGCGGCCTCGGCCTGCTCGCGGACCTTGGTCTCCGCGGCCGCCTCCTGCCTGGCCTTCTCCGCCTTTTCCGCGGCGCTCATGCGGCTTTCAAGCTTCTGCTGGGCCATCGGGTGTCCCTGGGCCGCCGCTTTCTGGTACCAGGAATAGGCCTGATCCATGTCCTGATTGGTGCCGACCCCGATCTCGTAGCGGTGGCCGATGATGAACTGGGAGTTCATGTCGCCTTCCTGCGCGCGCTGCAGGAACAGCTTGAATATACGGACCTGCACGTCCTCGGACTCGGCGGCGAACGCCGGCGCGAACACGCACAGGGCAAGCAATAAGGCAACGAGCTTGGACATCTCACCTCTCCCGCAAAATGAAGATCAACTGACCAGGTTATATTAGGGAATAATTATAGACTATGGACGGCCTTGTCCGGGCGAGCTGCGAGGTCCTTCTCTGTGTATAGGCTAGGCCATAAACCTTCCCCGTCTAGCGATCCTGGGCCAATAATCCCACCCGTCCCGCCCGATCGGCCGGGTGCCGGGCGGCGCTGGCCGGGGTCCGGGTCACTGGGTGTAGAATGGGCCACCGTGCCGCGAGCGCCTACCTTTGATTCCTATGCAAAGACCTTGCCATGACCCCAAGAACTCTGGCGGTTAGCCTGCTGATTGTGTCCCTGGTCGCCTGTACCGCGCCCACGCGTCCGGATCCGGCGGCCGGCGGCGAGGCGCGGGCGCCGCGCATCGCCCTGGTGCTGGGCGGCGGGGCGGCCCGCGGCTTCGCCCATGTCGGCGTGATCCGGGTGCTGGAGCAGGAGAAGATTCCGATCGACCTGGTCGTGGGGACCAGCGTCGGCAGCCTGATCGGCGCGCTCTATGCACACCATGCCAACAGCTTCGAGCTGGAATGGACGGCGTTCTCGCTCGAGCGCACCGATATCTTCGATTATTCCATCCTCAACGTCGGCATGGGCCCGGTGAAGGGCGACAAACTCGAGGCGTTCGTCGCCGCCAAGATACCGGTGAACGGCATCGACGAGCTCAAGCTGCCGTTCGCGGCGGTCGCGACCGACCTGAACCGCGGCACCCGCGTGGTGCTGGACAAGGGCCCGGTGGCGCGCGCGGTGCGCGCCAGTTGCTCGATCCCCGGTGTGTTCCAGCCGGTCGCCCACCAGGGCCGGCTGCTGGTCGACGGCGGCGTGGTCGACAACGTGCCGGTGGCGGTGGCGCGCGAGAAGGGCGCCGACATCGTGATCGCGGTCGACATCGGCGAGAGCGTGGTGAACTACAACATCGCCAACCTGATGGACGTGACCCTGCAGGCGGTGTGGATCATGTTCAACGCCAACGCCGAGTTCAAGAAGCGCGACGCCGACATCATGATCCAGCCGCGCGTCGGCAGCGTCGGCATGATGGACTTCAGCCAGAAGAAGCCGGCGATGCAGGCCGGCATCGAGGCGGCGCGCGCCGCGCTCCCGGAGATCCGCGCGCGCATCGCCGCCTGGCAGACGGCCGAGAGCGCGCGGCTGGCCGCGGGGCGATGAGCGGGACGGTGCCCGCCGCCGCGGCGGGCGATGCCGAGGCGGTGCGGCGCGACTGCGCCGCGCTGTTCGACCGGCTGGCGCCGGGCTACGACGATCCGGCGCTGCGCTTCTTTTCGTTCGCGGCCGACCGGCTGGTGCTGCGTCTTTCGCCTGTGCGCGGCGACAAGATCCTCGATGTCGCCTGCGGCACCGGCGCCGTGACGCTGGCCGCCGCCCAGGCGGTGGGCGCGGAAGGCCGGGTCGTCGGCATCGATCTGGCCGAGGGCATGCTCGCGCGGCTTGCCGAGAAGATCGCCAAGTTCGGTATCGCCAACGTCGATCTGCACCGGATGGACGCCGCGGCGCTCGAGTTCCGGCGCGATTACTTCCATCATGTGGTCTGCTCCTTCGGATTGTTCTTCCTGCCGGACATGGCCGCGGCGCTCACGGGCTGGGTGCGCGTGCTGCGCCCCGGCGGGCAACTGATGTTCACCAGCTTCGGCGCCGGGCTGATGCGGCCGATGACCGATCTGTTCTTCGCGCGCCTCGAGCGCTACGGCGCGGCGCCGCCGCCCGAGCGGCTCATGGCCGCCCAGCGCCTGGCCGAGCCGCAGAACTGCGCGGACCTGCTGTGCGACGCGGGCCTCGGCGAGGTCGAGGTCGCGCGCGAGCAGCTCGGCTACCATCTCAAGGGCGCGGCCGAGTGGTGGTCGGTGATCTGGAACAGCGGCCTGCGCGCGCCGCTGCTCAGGCTCGACGACACCGCGCGCGAGCGTTTCCGGGCCGAGCATCTGGCCGAGGTCGAGCCGCTGGCCGGCGAGTCGGGCCTGTGGCTGGATGTCGAGGTGCTGTTCTCCTCCGGGCGGAAGCCGTAGCGCCGACGCGTCCGCACTCAACGCCGCGGCGCAGGAAATTCGAATCAACCGGTTGTGTCCCGCCCGCGGCGGTGCTGACCTATACTCGGGGAAACGCCGTGGGGAACACGGCGAGCGGGGACGGGACGTGGTTTACGGGATCGCGCGCATACTGTGGCTCACTTGGTGCTGGATCGAGCTCGCGCTGTTCACGCTGGTTCTCTACCTGCTGGCCTTCGTGCCGCTCGGCCGTTTCCGGCCCTGGTACTTCCGCGCGTTCCGGGTCTGGTGCCGGTTCTTCGTGCGTGCGCTCGGCGTCGACCTGCGGCTGCACCAGAAGAACCGGCGGCCGCTGCCCAAGCAGTACATTCTGATCGCCAATCACCCCTCCGCGCTCGAGGACGTCGGCGTACCGGCGCTGTTCCCGGTGTACTCGCTCGCCAAGATCGAGGTGCAAGACTGGTGGCTGACCGGCCGCATCAACCGCGCGGCCGGCACGCTGTTCGTGCAGCGCGAGTCGCGCGCCTCGCGGCGCGCGGCGGCCGAGACGATCACCGCCGAGCTCGCCAAGGGTCATAACGTCGCGCTCTACCCGGAGGGCGGCTGCCTCGGGCGGCGCATCTTCAAGACCTTCAAGTTCGGCGCCTTCGACATCTCGCTGCGCACCGGCATCCCCATCCTGCCGGTGTTCCTGCACTACGAGGCCCAGCAGGACTTCGAGTGGCGGCCGCCGTACACGCTGCTCGACAAGATGTGGCACTTCATGACCACCCGCAACAACCGCGCGAACTACTACGTCTACGACGCCATCGACCCGGCCGATTTCCGCGACAAGGCCGAGTACTGCGAGCATGTCCACAATCTCTACCTGGCCTGGCAGGCGCGCTACCTGGAGTGACGCCGCGGATTGCCGTGGCGGCTGGCGCGCGTCGGCGTTAAGCACGAGGCCCGGATATATTCTTGGTCGCACCGCCCAGGCGGTGTACCATGTCCGGCAGGGCTACGGGGCGGTCACAGGCTGACCGATGGAGAGCGCCATGAACGACCGGCGGCAGGACCAGGAGCGGCGCGGCAATCCGCGCATGCCCTTGCAGCTCAGCGTGTCGCTGTATTTCAATTCCCTCATGCTGCTCGACTGCCGGACGCGCGACATCAGCCCGGAGGGCGCCTACGTCGACACCGGCGGCGAGATCCTGCCGCACAGCGCGGACATCGACATGAACCTCCGCATCGACGTGGACGGCCGGACCCTGCAGCATCGCCTGCCGGCGCAGGTCACGCGCATCGACGAGACCGGCGTCGGATTGAGCTTCCGCCACGACGACTACCGGTCCTTCAGCGACCTGGTCGCGCTGCTCAACATCGCCTGAGGCGCGTGCATGGCCAGGATTCTGTATTTCGCGAGCCTTGTCGACCAGCTTGGCCGCGGCGTCGAGGAGGTCGAGCTTCCGGCGGAGGTGACCGACGTGCGCGGCCTGCTCGCCTGGCTGCGCGCGCGCGGCGGCAACTGGGACAAGTACATCCGCGAGGACGCCTTGCGCATCACGGTCAACAAGAAGTTCGCCGAGCCGGGCACCCGCGTCACCGACGGCGACGAGATCGCGTTGGTCTCGGCGCGGCTCGCCTGAAGACCCCGGACTGACCGCCATGACCGACCCGACCACCGATACCCGCCTCGTCGATCTCGAGATCCGCCTGACCCAGCAGGACGCGGCCCTGCAGACGTTGAGCGACGCGCTGCTCCGCCAGGACCGGCTGCTCGAGGCGCTCGTCGGCGAGGTCGAGCGCCTGAAGGAGCAGGCGCGCGCCGGCGCGCTGGTGGGTCCGGCCGCGGAGGAGCCGCCGCCTCCGCATTACTGAGCGGCGATCGGGAACCCCCATGGCCAACCCGCCCGACACGTCCGCCCGCGGAGCCGCGCGCACCTACGTCGGCATTCACGACGACGAGTACGGCGGCATGACCTTTCTGGGCGGTATCGTCAAGGATGGCTGGATCTTCGGCTTTATCCCCGAGACCGAGAGCTGCGCCGGTTGGACCTATGCCGCGCTCGAGGCGCTGTCGTCCAAGGTGCGCGACGCCTGGGGCCGGTACGGCTATCGTGTCGACGCGCTGCCGCCCGATATCCGCGAACACCACACCCGCATCCACGCCGCCGCCATCGAGCGCGCCCGCGCTCTGGGTTGGGACCCGGAGCTGAGCGACGAGGAAGAGTAGGCCGCGAGAAAACCCGGCGCCGGGATCAGGGCGCGGCGCGGACGGCATCGACTTTGACGCGCAGGCCATGGCGCTCGCCGGCGGTTTCGGTGCGGCGGCCGAGGATGGCGCGGTGCACCCGGCTGTACTGCGCGAGACTGCCGCCCAGGTCGACCCATTCGCCGAGCCGCGCGCGCACCGAAGTGGTCAGTTCCTGGAACATCACCTCTTGTGCGCCGTGCTCGCCGCGGAAGGCGAGCCGCGGTGTGATGTCGAGCACCACGTGATCGTCGTGCAGACGCGGCCGCACATCGAAGCCGGTGCCGACCTCCCGGTAGACCGCGCCGGCCGCGACCCGC
The DNA here is from genome assembly GCA_036393295.1 of Acidiferrobacterales bacterium. GTDB lineage: Bacteria > Pseudomonadota > Gammaproteobacteria > Acidiferrobacterales > UBA6901 > DASWHF01. Next base: position 28,064 of record DASWHF010000084.1, on the reverse strand, counting down.
AGGCGGTCGCCGGCCAGCACCAGAAACGTCTCGATGTCGGCATGCACTGTCCCCACCCGCAGGCTCGCCGAGCCGCCGTCCAGCACGGTCAGGAACTGCCCGCTGCGGCTTACCGACTCGTGGCCGCGGTGCTCGACGCGATAGCGCACGCCGTCGCGCTCGATGACGCCGCCACCGGTGCCGGCGCGCGGCGTCACGACGATGCGCGTGCGATCGCCGGCCCGGGAGTCGGCCGACAGCTCCTGGCGGCGCTCGATCGACGACGTGCCGGCGTCCTGCGCGACCTCGATGCGCAGCATGCGGCGCGGCGTGTCGAGCGTCGCGACGGCGCGCTCGATCTCTCGGAAATTCCTCGCGGAACTTCGGATGAACAGGCGGTGGTCGGCGCCGGAGACGCTGGCGCCGGGCTCGAGCAGCGGGCGCACGATCGGGATCATGTCTTCGGCGCTGCGATGTTGGAGATCGAGGCGATACAGCTCGGCGCCGTGCGCGAGCACCGCGACACCGACCCACAGCCCGAGCAGCAGCGTGGCGGCGCGTCGGCGCATGGCCGTCAGAGCTCGCGGAAGCGCCGCGCGCTGGCGAAGTGCCGCTGCCAGTAGTTGTCGCTCAGCGAGTCGGTGCGCACGCGCTTGCCGCTCGACGGCGCATGCACGAAGCGGCCGCTGCCGACGTAGATGCCGACGTGCGAGGACTTCCTGCCCTCCTGATCGAAGAACACCAGGTCGCCGGGGCGCAGCGCGCGCCGCGGGACCGGCGCGCTGGCCTTGACCTGCTGTCGGGTGCTGCGCGGCACGTCCATGCCGGCCCGGGCGAAGCTGAAGTACACCAGCCCGCTGCAGTCGAAGCCGGAGGCCGGCGAGCGCCCGCCGTAGCGGTAGGGTTTGCCGACCATACTGGCCGCAATGCGCGCCGCCTCGGCGGCGGCGGGGTCGGTGGCCGGGGCGCGCGTGGGGCTGCCGGTGCAGGCGCCGATCACCGCGGTGGCGCACACCAGGGCGAGGAGTCCGGTGCGGAAGGTCGTCATGATTCAAAGCCCCAGGGGGTGGAGACCGGTGAGCGGCTCGCTCCGGTCCCAGATTTCGTGAAAGCGCTTCATCAGGGTGGCCGCCGCCTGCGGCGCCTCGATCGCCAGTCGGCCGTCGAGGCGCTCGACGTTTTCCAGGTGGAAGTAGCCGCGGTGGTCGGCGATCACCATCAGCTCGCGCAGATTGCGGTGGTCCTCGCCGACGTGCCGCAGGCTCAGCGCGTCGGGAAAGCGCCGGGCGAGCGCCACCAGCCGCGGATTGTCGCGCAGCGCCTGGTGGCCGTCGCCGACCACGAAGCGCGCGCGGTTGTCGTGGTGGCGGGCGATGAAGGCGGCGAGCGCGGCGCCGGCCTCGACGGAGTTGAACAGATGCGCGTCGAGCACCGGGGCGAAGACCAGCAGATTGTGGCGTGCCTGCTCGATCACGCGCGCGACCGCGCCGCGCGCCGCATCGCGGGTAACGATGCGTTCGGTGGGGGCTTTGGCGTTGGCGTCGGTGGCGTCGGTCATGGTCAGGCGGGGCGGGTCCCGGTGGCCGGCGATTTCACTACTATACTTGGTCAAGTATAGCCTCATCACCGGGGAATTCCCGACTGGAGGACAGGCATGAAGACTCAGATCCAGATTACGCTGTTGGTCGCCGCGGCGCTGTACATGGCCTGGGGGCTGGCGCTGCTGCTGGCACCCGGCGCGAGCCATGGTCTCGTCAGCACCGGTCCCTATGACGTCGCCGTCACCGCGCTGTTCGCGGCCGCCCTGCTGGGCATGATGGCCACTTTCCTGATCGCCGCCTACGATCCGGAGAAGGAGATCGTGCGCGCTGCCGCCACCGGCCTGGCGTTCGTCGGCTTCACCAGCGCCTACCTGATGTTCATCGCGCACGCGATCCCGGTGAGCCCGGTCACGGTGGTGAGCCTGTTGGTGGGGCTGGGCGCGAGCGGCATGCTGTTCCTCACCGAGATGCGCATCGACGTCAAGCCGCCGGGCCGTGCCCGCAAGTCCCGCCCGTCACGCCGTCGGGGGTCCATGGCGCGTCGCCACGCCTAAGGTGCTCTGAACAAGTTCCCTCTCCCTCCGCCCACGGCGGGGGGAGAGGGTTAGGGGGTGAGGGGGGCAATTACGACGCTTGGCCCTCACCCTGTCCCTCTCCCGGGGGGAGAGGGGACCCTTCGTCATGGTTTCTACCGCCGTCGGCGATGCGCGCCGCCTGGTCGGCGGCGTTGCCGGTGTAGCCGGCCGGGGTCAGGTCGCGCAGGCGTCGCTTGGCGTCGTCCGGGATCGCCAGCCCGTCGATGAAGGCGTGCAGCGCGTCGCGGTCGATGCCGCCCTGGCCGCGCGTCAGCGCCTTGAGCTTCTCGTAGGCCTGCTCGACGCCGTAGCGGCGCATCACGGTCTGGATCGGTTCGGCCAGCACTTCCCAGTTGCGCTCCAGGTCCTCGGCGAGCCGCTCGGCGTTCACCTCGAGCTTGCCGATGCCCTTGCGGCAGGAGTCGTAGGCGAGCAGCGCGTAGCCCAGGCCCACGCCGAGATTGCGCAGCACCGTGGAATCCGACAGGTCGCGCTGCCAGCGGCTCACCGGCAGCTTGGCGGCGAGGTGCTCGAACAGCGCGTTGGCCAGGCCGAGGTTGCCCTCGGAATTCTCGAAGTCGATGGGGTTCACCTTGTGCGGCATGGTGCTGGAGCCGACCTCGCCGCTGACCACCTTCTGCTTGAAATAGCCGAGCGAGATGTAGCCCCAGGCGTCGCGGTTGAAGTCGAGCAGCACGGTGTTGAAGCGCGCGATCGCGTGGAACAGCTCGGCGATGTAGTCGTGCGGCTCGATCTGGGTGGTGTAGGCGCTGAACTCAAGCCCCAGCGACTCGACGAAATCGCGCGCGCCGGCCGGCCAGTCGATGTCCGGGTAGGCGACGAGATGCGCGTTGTAATTGCCGACCGCGCCGTTGAGCTTGCCGAGCATCGGCACCGCCGCCACCTGTGCGCGCTGGCGCCGCAGGCGCGCCACGACGTTCGCCAGCTCCTTGCCGACGGTGGTGGGCGAGGCCGGCTGGCCGTGGGTGCGCGCCAACATCGGCTGCGCGGCGTTCGCGTGCGCAAGCTCGGCGAGCGCCGCGATCAGGCCGTCCATCGCCGGCAGCAGCACCGCGTCGCGCGCGTCGCGCAGCATCAGCCCGTAGGCGAGATTGTTGATGTCCTCGGAGGTGCAGGCGAAGTGGAAGAACTCCGCGACCTTGACGATCTCTTCGTTGTCGCGGGTGCGCTCCTTGAGGAAATACTCGACCGCCTTGACGTCGTGATTGGTGGTCGCCTCGATGTCCTTGATGCGGCGCGCGTCGCCTTCGGTGAAGTCCTCGACCAGCGCCGCGAGCAGCGCGCGCGCCGCCTCGGAGAAGGCCGGCACCTCGGCGATCTGCGGATGCGCGGCGAGCCACAGCAGCCAGCGCACCTCGACCAGCACCCGGTAGCGGATCAGCCCGTACTCGCTGAACAGCGGCCGCAGCACCGCGGTCTTGGCGCCGTAGCGGCCGTCGAGCGGGGACAGCGCGGTGAGCGTCGACAGCGGCGGCAGGTTGCCGGCCGCGTCCTTGTTGATATAGGCGCGCAGCGTCTCGATCTTGCTGATGCCCGGGTCCTGGATATGGCCGCCGACCAGCTTGCGCAGCCATTCGAGGCCGAGGCCGGTCTCCTCGGCGATGGTCGGCAGGCGACCCTTCTGGGATTCGAGGAAGGCGATGATCTGACTGACGGCGGCGCTGGCCATGGCGCCATTCTAGTAATTCTTTACCTAAGTGGAAAGCGCCGTCCGCATAGCCACGTCGCCGGTCGCCGGTTCGGCGCCGGCAATCACGCCGCCGCCGAGACACAGCTCGCCGTCGTAGAACACGACCGACTGTCCGGGGGTGATCGCGCGCTGCGGCGAGTCGAATTCAACGCGGCCGATGCCGTCGCGGATTCCGACCAGCGTGCACGGCTGGTCGGCCTGCCGATAGCGCGTCTTGGCCGTGAGACGGCCGGGTGCGACCGGCGCTTCGCCGCCGATCCAATGCAAGGGTCCGGCCGTCAGCGCGCGCCGGAACAGCGCCGGGTGGTCGTGACCCTGGGCGACCCACAGCAGATTGCGCCCGACGTCCTTGTCGACCACGTACCAGGCCTCGCCCGCGCCGCCGATCCCGAGGCCCTGGCGCTGGCCGATGGTGTAGTACATGAGTCCGGCGTGCTCGCCGCGGCGCCGGCCGTCGAGGCTCAGTATGGCGCCCGGCTGCGCCGGCAGGTAGCGGCCGAGGAAATCGCGGAACCGGCGTTCGCCGATGAAGCAGATGCCGGTGCTGTCCTGGCGCGCGTGGTTCGGCAGCCCGGCGTCGCGCGCCAGGGCGCGCACCGCCGGCTTGTCGAGCTCGCCGAGCGGGAACAGCGTGCGCGCGAGCGCGCGCTGGTCGAGCGTGTGCAGAAAATAGCTCTGATCCTTGTTGGCGTCGCTCGCCTTGGCGAGCCAAAACCGGCCGTCGCGCTCGATCACGCGGGCGTAATGCCCGGTCGCGATGAAGGCCGCGCCGAGCCGCTCGGCATGCTCGCGGAAGGCCTTGAACTTGATCTCCTGGTTGCACAGCACGTCCGGGTTGGGCGTGCGCCCGGCGGCGAGCTCGGCGAGAAAGTGGCTGAACACCCGGTCCCAGTACTCGGCGGCGAAGTTGACGGTGTCGAGCGGAATGTCGAGGCGCGCACACACCGCGCGCGCCATCTCGAGATCCTCGGCGGCGGCGCAGTAGTGCTCGGTGTCGTCCTCCTCCCAGTTCTTCATGAACAGGCCGGACACGCGATAACCCCGGCGTTTCAGCAGCAGCGCCGTCACCGCGGAATCGACGCCGCCGGACAGGCCGACGATGACGTGGGTATCGTTGGGAGACATCGGGCTATTGTAGCGCGGTACCGCCGGTTAGGGGGTCTCCCTCACTCCAGCTCGCACAGGCTCGCCAGCGGATAGCGGGCGCCGGCCAGGTAGTCGTCGACGCAGCGCCGAACCTGCGGGCTGCGGTGTTCGGCCGCGCGCGCGTCGAGCTCGGCGGGGGTCAGCCACAGCACCCGCAGGATGCCGGTGTCGAGCGCGCGCCCGGACTCCCGGCCGGTGAGCCGGCCGCCGAAGGCGAAGCGCAGGTAGGTGATCCCGTTGCGCGGGCTCGACCAGCGGTACACGCCGAGCAGGAATTCCGGCGCGAAGTGCCAGCCGGTCTCTTCGAGCGTCTCGCGTACCACCGCGTCGCGCAGGCGCTCGCGCTCCTCCAGATGGCCGGCCGGCTGGTTGATGACGATCTCGCCGTCGGCCTCCTCCTCGACCAGCAGGAAACGCCCGTCGCGCTCGACGACGGCGGCCACGGTGACATGCGGGGTCCAGATCATGATCGGCGGTGACGTGGGGTGAGGATCGTCGATTCTATCCCAGGCCGGCGATCGGCGCAGTGGGTGTCCCGAATCAGCGGCTGCGGCGTGCGGCGCGGCGGTGCGGGACCCGGGCGGCACCGGTGCGGGGACGCGGTGCGGCCGGGTGATCCGGCAGGTCGGCCGGATCGAGCTCACGCCACGCGCCGGGCGCCAGCCCGTCGAGCGTCCACGGCCCGACGGCATGACGGACCAGCCGCAGCGTCGGGTGGCCGACCGCCGCGGTCATGCGCCGCACCTGGCGGTTGCGGCCCTCGGTGAGCGTGAGCTCGATCCAGGCGGTGGGGATGTGCCGGCGGAAACGGATCGGCGGATCGCGCGGCCACAGCGGCGGAGTGGCCATGAGACGCGCCTCGGCCGGCCGGGTGCGGCGCGTATCGATCATGACGCCGGCGCGCAGCTGCTGGAGCGCCGCCGCGTCGGGAATGCCCTCGACCTGCGCCCAATAGGTCTTGGCGAGCTTGAAGCGCGGATCGGCGAGACGCTGCTGCAGCGCGCCGTCATCGGTGAGCAGCAGCAGTCCCTCGCTGTCGCGGTCGAGCCGGCCGACCGGCCGGCAGTTCGGCAGATGCAGGAAATCCGCGAGCGTGTGCCGGCCGGCGGCGTCAGTGAACTGACTCAGCACGTTGAAAGGTTTGTTGAAAGCGACAAGCCGCGTCATCGTTAGCGCATTTTCTCAGGCTTGGGATACTATTGTTCTCCAGGGAGGCGTTCCGGCGGTGCGTCGTCCGCCACGCACCGGTTCGACAATAACCGAAAAACGGGGAGGCAGCATGCTGGCTCGATTCCTTCGCGGACTGATCCTGGCGATTGTCGGTGGCGCCATTGTACTGCGGCAGCTCGCCGCGCGCGCCTTCGGCGAATGGACATGGAAGCCGCCGGCGTGGATCGGCACCCTGCGCGAGCGCGCCGCCGCCCAGCCCTGGTTGGCGGCCCTGCGGGCGCGCTGGCGTGCTGTGCACGGCTGGATCGCGAACAATCCCAGGAAGCTCGCTGGCGCGGGTGTCGCCGGCGTGGTGCTCGCGATCGCCGCGATCGGCGGCTATTGGTGGTACGACAGTCTCCCCAGGCCGGTCGAATTTTCATTGGTCGGAACCGCGCCGTCCGCGACCCCGCTCAAGGACGATGCCCGTCCGGACAGCGTGCATATCGACTTCAGCGGATCGGCCGCGCGCCTGGACCAGATCGGCAAACCGGTGACTGTGGGAATTCGGATGAGCCCGGCGATCGCCGGCGCATGGCTGTGGTCGGGCGACAGTCGGCTGAGCTTTACTCCCAAGGAGGATTGGGCGGTCGATCAGGAGTATGTCGTCAAGTTCGACCGCGCCATGTTCCCCGACCATGTGCGCCTCAGCCAATACGAGTATCGCTTCCGTTCGGCGCCGTTCTCCGCGCAGCTCGCGCAGATCGAGTTTTATCAGGATCCGCGCGATCCGAAGCTGAAAAAAGTGGTGGCCACGCTCAAGTTCAGCCATGCCGTGGATAGTGCTGATCTCGAGAAGCGCATCAGCCTGCGCATGCAAGGACAGAAAGAGGGCATCCTTGGCTTCGGCCGGGAGAGCTATCCCTACACGATCAGTTACGACAAGTTCAAGGGCGAGGCCTATATCCATTCTGACCCGGTAACGATCCCGCTCAAGGATACGCATATGCAGCTCGCCGTTGACGCCGGCGTGCGCGCCGAGCGCGGCGGCGCACCGACGCGCGACCGGCTCGAGCGGCAAGTATGGATCCCCGGTGTTTACAACTTTTTTCGCGTGGAGTCCTCGTCGTTGACGCTGGTGCGCAACGAGCGTTACGAACCGGAGCAAGTGCTGGTGGTGAAGACGACGGCCGGCGTGCTGGAGTCCGAGTTGCAGAAGGCGCTCGCGGTGTGGGAGCTGCCGGAAGATCGCCCGGAGACGGTGGATCGCAAGGCACAGCGCAAGCACTACTGGGGCGACACGACCGAGATCGGCCCGGAAATCCTGGCGCTTGCCAAACCCGTCAAGCTCGAGCCGATTCCGACCGGCGACGAATACGCACGGCTGCACAGCTTCAAGTACCAGGCCGAGGTCGGCCGCTATCTGTACGTCAAGCTTGGCAAGGGCATCGAGTCCTATGGCGGGTACGTGCTGGCGCGCGACTTCGACAACATCCAGCGTGTGCCGGAGTTCCCGAAGGAGCTCAATATCATGTACGACGGCGCGCTGTTGTCGTTGAGCGGGGAGAAGAAGCTGACGGTGTTGTCGCGCGACGTGCCGGCGCTGCGCTTCGAGCTCGGGCGTGTGATCCCGAGCCAGATCAATCATCTCGTCAGCCAGTCGGGCGGCCGATTCAAGAGTCCGCATTTCAACAATTACACTTTTGGCCAGGACAACATCACTGAGCGCTTCAGCGAGGTGCGCGAGCTGCGCGCGCTGCCGCCGGGCAAGACCCAATACTCGGCGTTCGATCTTTCCGGCTACCTGTCGCCGGGTGACGAGGCCGGGGCGCGGCGCGGACTGTTTTTCTTCTCGGTGGAGAGCTGGGACCCGCGCCACAAGCGCGGCACCGGGATCACCGATCAGCGCCTGGTGCTGATCACCAACCTCGGGTTGCTCATCAAAGACAACGCCGACGGCAGTCACGATGTCTTCGTGCAGTCGATTGCCGATGGCCGGCCGGTGGCCGGCGCCAGCGTCCAGGTTCTTGGCAAGAACGGCGTCGCCGTCGTCACCGCCACCACCGATGCCGACGGCCATGCGCGGTTCCCGGAGCTGAGCGGGTTCAAACGCGAGCAGGAGCCGGTCGTGTACGTCGCGCGGCGCGGGGACGATCTGTCCTTCCTGCCCTACGACAGGCGCGATCGTCAGTTGGACTTCTCGCGCTTCAATGTCGGCGGCGAACGCACCACCAATGTCGGCGCGCGCCTCAATGCCTACCTGTTTTCGGACCGCGGCGTCTACCGCCCCGGCGACGAGCTGCGCGTCGCAATGATCGTCAAGTCCGCGGACTGGGGAAGCGCCCTGGCCGGTGTACCGCTCGAAACGGTGATCAGCGACGCGCGCGGTCTCGAAGTGTACAAGCGCAAGATCAGCCTGTCGGCCGCCGGGTTCGAGGAGATGCGCTACACGACCGAGGAGGCCTCGCCGACCGGCAACTACACGGCCAGCGTGTACATCGTCAAGGACGGTCACCGCGCCAACCTGCTTGGCACCACCAGCCTGCGTGTCGAGGAATTCCTGCCCGACCGGCTCAATATCAGCACGCGCTTCTCGGCGGAATCGACCCAGGGTTGGGTCGCCCCCGGGGCGCTGGGCGGCATGGTGTCGTTGCGTAATCTGTTCGGCACGCCGGCGAGCGACCGGCGCGTGGCGGCCAACATCAATTTGTCGCCGGCCTATCCGTCTTTCCGGGGCTACGCCGATTACCGGTTCTACGATCCACTGCGCGCCAAGAACGGGTTCAGTGAACGTCTCGAGGACGCCCGCACCGACGCCAACGGCGAGGCGCGCTTCGAGCTCGGCCTCGAGCGCTTCGACAAATCGACCTATCGCGTCAGTTTTGTCGCCGAAGGTTACGAGGCGGCCGGCGGGCGCGGGGTGGTGTCGGAAAGTACCGTGCTGGTCTCGCCGCTCGAATACATCATCGGTTACAAGCCGGACGGTGAGCTGCGATATATGCACAAGGGCTCGATGCGCAAGGTGCAACTGATCGCCATCAATCCGGCCCTCAATAAGATCAAGGTCGACGGCATTCAGGCACAGATTCTTGAGCTGCGTTATGTGTCGGTGCTCGCTCAGCAACCGAACGGCACCTTCAAGTACGAATCGGTGCGCAAGGAAACCACGGTCAGCAAGAAGGACCTGACGATTCCGGCGCAAGGCATGGACTATCGTCTGCCGACCGACCGCCCCGGCGACTACGCGCTCGTGGTGCGTGCCGCCGACGACACCGAGCTGAACCGTGTCGAGTACAGCGTGGTGGGGCAGGCGAACATCACCCGTTCGCTGGAGAAGAACGCCGAGCTGCAGGTCAAGCTCGACCGCAGCGACTACGCCGCCGGCGACGAAATCGAGCTGCAGATCAAGGCGCCCTATGTCGGCGCCGGACTGATCACCATCGAGCGCGACCGGGTGTATGCCTACAAATGGTTTACCACCACCACGACCGGCAGCGTCGAGCGCATCCGCGTGCCGGCGGATCTCGAGGGCAATGGTTACGTGAACGTCGCCTTCGTGCGCGCCATGGGCTCGCCGGAGATTTTCATGAGCCCATTGTCGTATGGCGTCGCAGCGTTTTCCGTAAGTCGCGAGAAGCGCATGAATGCGATCACCCTCGAGCATGCCGAGCTGGCGCGCCCCGGTGAGCCCCTGCGTATCCGCTACCGCACCGAGCGTCCCGGCAAGATCGTCGTGTTTGCGGTCGACGAGGGCATCCTGCAGGTGGCCGGTTACAAGACACCGGACCCGCTATCGCATTTCTTTCGTAAGCGCGCCCTCGAGGTCTCGACGGCCCAGATCCTCGATCTGATACTGCCGGAGTTCCGGTTGATTCAGGAATTGTCGGCGCCGGGCGGCGACGACGAAGGCCGTGAGGCGATAGGCAAGAATCTCAACCCCTTCAAGCGCAAACGCGAGGCCCCGGTCGTGTATTGGTCGGGCATCATCGACAGTGACGGCCAGACGCGTGAGCTCGTGTATCCGGTGCCGGACTATTTCAACGGCAGCCTGAGGGTCATGGCGGTGGCGGTAACGCCGGATACGGTCGGCGTCGCGGAGCGCAAGGCGACGGTGCGCGGCCATTTCGTGCTCAGCCCCAACGTGCCGACCTTCGTGGCGCCGGGCGACGAATTCCAGGTCAGTCTCGGTGTCGCCAACAACGTCGAAGGCTCCGGCAAGCAGGCGGAGATCAATATCGAGCTCGACACCTCCGAACATCTCGAGGTGCTCGGGCCCGCGCGCCAGACCGTCAAGATCGACGCCCACCGCGAGTCGGTGGTGACGTATCGGCTTAAGGCGCGCAACGTGTTGGGATCCGGAAGCCTCAAGTTCAGCGCCGCCATGGCCGACAAGCGGGCGCGCTACACGACGGATTTGAGCGTGCGACCGCCCGTACCTTACATGACGACGGTGGCCAGTGGCCATATCCAGTCCGGCAAGGTGGATGTCCCGGTGACGCGCCGCATGTACCCGCACTACCGCACGCTGGCGGCGAGCGCGTCGCCGCTGCCGCTCGGTGTCGCGCGCGGGCTCATTTCTTATCTCGAGCGTTTCCCCTACGGCTGCACCGAGCAGCTGGTGAGCCAGGCCTTCCCGGCCGTCGTGCTGCGCAACCGCCCGGAATTCGGCTACGCGCCGGGCAAGGTCGAAGCCAATCTCGCCCAGGTGCTGCGCGTGCTGCGTGCGCGTCAGAACGCCGAGGGGGCGTTCGGATTCTGGGCGGCAAACTCGCATGTCTCGGATTTGCAGGTCGCCTACGCGCTGCATTTCCTGACCGAGGCCAGGGAGCGCGGCTACGCCGTCCCGCAGGACCTGCTCGACCGGGGCCTCGGTTATCTGCGCTCGATCGCGCAGAAAGAGCCCGACAATCTGTCGCAGGCACGTGAGCGCGCCTACGCGATCTATGTCCTGACGCGCAACGGTCAGGTGACGACCAATTACCTCAACATCCAGCGCAGTGTCCTGGAGCGCGACTATGCGAAGCTGTGGAAGACCGATCTGACCGGCGCCTACCTGGGGGCGGCCTACAAGATGCTCAAGCAGGAACGCGAGGCCGACAAGCTGATCGGGGCCTCGCGCTTCGGCCAGCCGCAACAGGTCGACTACGCGTATTTCTACGACGGCCTGGTGCGCGATGCCCAGCTCCTGTACCTGTTGGCGCGCCACTTCCCCGAGCGCCTGCCGGAACTCGAGGCTGGCGCCATCGAGGCCGTGGTCAAGCCGATCGCGGACGGCCGCTTCAACACCCTGTCCTCGGCCTACACGATCCTGGCGCTCGACGCCTACGCCGACACCGCCGGTGTGGCGACGCTCGCCGAGCTGTCGCTCACCGAGCTGCAGGCCGACAACGGCGCTCGGCCGCTAGTGCTGCCCAAGGGCCTGTTTCCGACGGTCGACTTCAGCGACAAGGCGCAGAAGATCCGCATTGCCAGCGGCGCCGATTTTCACTTGTACTACCAGGTGACGCAGGGCGGGTTTGACCTCGTGCCGCCGGCGCAGGAAATCAAGCAACAGCTCGAGATCCAGCGTGAGTACCGGAGCGCGCGCGGCGAGGTGGTCGACAATGCCGCACTCGGCGGCGAGTTGACCGTACATCTCAAGATCCGCTCGATCGAGGAGGGCGGCCTGGCCAACGTGGCGGTTGTTGACCTGCTGCCCGGCGGCTTTGAAGTGGTGCGGGATTCGATTCGCGGATCGGCCCGGCCGGCGAGCCCGACGCGCCATGAGCGTGACGACGCGGAGGCCGAGGCGGTCGCCGACGCGCCGGATTCGACGCACGCCGGCGGCAAGCCGGGTGCGGTGGCGTTCCGCCCGGACTACGTCGACATCCGCGAAGACCGTGTCGTGGTCTTCGGGCACGTGTCGCGCGAGGCCAGCGAGTTCAGCTACCGCATCAAGGCGGTGAATCAAGGTCGCTACGCCGTGCCGCCGGTGTTCGGCGAATCGATGTACGACCGCGGCGTGCAGGCCCGCGGCCTGGGCGCCAGCATGACGGTCGGGGCGCCCTAGCCGGTGTCCGCACCGGGGCGGTGACGTGATGACGGCGCCGGACTGGCGGGCGATCACGAACCGCGTGCCGCGTCGCGCGCGGCGCCTGCTGTTCCTGGCACTCGCCGCGGTCGTGCTGGGTTACGCGCTGGTTCCACGTCCGCCGCTGCTCGACGACATCAGCTTTTCGCAGGCCTATTACGACAGCAGCCGGCAACTGCTGCGCTTGAGCCTGTCCGCCGACGACAAGTACCGGTTGCGGGTGCGCCGCGATCAGGTTGGGCAGACCGCGGTCGACGCGACCCTGTTGTACGAGGACCGGTATTTTTATTGGCACCCGGGCGTCAATCCGCTGTCGCTGGCGCGGGCGGCGTGGTCGACCCTGACCGGCGACCGGCGCATCGGGGGATCGACGCTGACCATGCAGGTCGCGCGCCTGCGCTTCGGCATCGACTCGCGCGGCGTGGGCGGCAAGCTCGTGCAGATGCTGCGCGCATTACAGCTCGAAATGTTCTATTCCAAGGACGAGATCCTCGCGGCCTATTTGTCGCTGGCGCCCTACGGCGGCAACATCGAAGGTATCGCGGCCGCGAGTCTGGTGTATTTCAACAAGCCCGCCGAGCGCCTGACGCTTGCCGAGGCGCTGGCCTTGAGCGTCATCCCGCAGAGTCCGGCGCGGCGCGTACCGGGTAATCCGGATCTCGACGGCGCACGCCGGCGGCTGGCGGAGCGCTGGATCGCGCGGCATCCGGAGGCCGAGGCGCCGTCGGCGCTCTTGCAGTTGCCGCTGACACTGCGCACCACCGGCGAGCTGCCGTTCGCTGCCCCGCACTTCGTCGATGCCGTGCGCCGTGAATCGCCGCGCGACAGCGAGGTCGTCACGACGCTCGATCTGCGCCAGCAGCGTGTGCTCGAACGCCAGGTCACGTCCTATCTGGCGCGCAAGCGCCCGCTGGGTCTGCGCAATGCCGTCGCGTTGCTGGTCGATCACGACGACATGGCCGTGCGTGCCATGGTCGGCTCGGCCGATTTTCTCGACGACGCCATACACGGTCAGGTCAACGGGACCCGCGCGCGGCGCTCGCCGGGCTCGGCGCTCAAGCCTTTCATTTATGCGCTCGGTATGGAGCAGGGCCTGGTGCATCCGCTTACCATGCTCAAAGATGCGCCGGCGCGTTTCGGCGGTTTTAACCCGGAGAACTTCGATCACGAGTTCGCCGGGCCGGTCAGCGTGCACGATGCCCTGATCCGCAGCCGCAACCTGCCCGCCGTGCAGGTGGCGTCGGGTCTTCGCGATCCGGACCTTTACGGTTTTATGAAGCAGGCGCATGTGGCGCTCGAGCACGGCGCGGAGCATTACGGCTTGGCGCTGGCGCTCGGCGGCGCCGAGGTCAGCATGGAGGAGCTCGTGAGCTTGTACGCGATGCTTGCCCATCGTGGCCTGTGGCGCCCGCTGCGCCGGCGTACGGACGATCCGTCGCCGGCCGGTGAACGCCTGCTCAGCGAGGCGGCCAGCTTTCTGACACTCGACATCCTTCAGGACAACCCGCGCCCGGCTCAGGGGTTCCGGGCGGAGTGGACGCGTGATGCATTGCCGGTCTATTGGAAAACCGGAACCTCGTATGGATTTCGCGATGCCTGGGCGATCGGAATTTTCGGTCGCTACGTGCTGGCGGTGTGGATCGGAAACTTCGACGGCGCCGGCAATCCGGCCTTCGTCGGTGTCGAGGCGGCGGCGCCGCTGCTGTTCGCGCTCATCGATGCACTGCGCGCCGAGCAGCGCGATTTCAATTTCTTCCACGCGACACCCAGCCCGGATCTCGCGTCGGTGCAGGTGTGCGCGGTGTCCGGCCAGATTCCCGGACCGCATTGCCGGCACACGCGATCGACCTGGTTTGTGCCCGGGGTCTCCCCGATCGCGCCCTGCGATATACACCGACAGGTGCACGTCGATCGGCGTGGGTTTCGCGCCTGCCGTCCGGACGCGCCCGGCAGTCGTGCCGAGGTCTACGAGTTCTGGCCTTCCGACCTGCTCAAACTGTTTCGCCAGGCCGGTATTCCGCGACGCCCGCCGCCACCCCATGATCCGAGTTGCCCGGTCGAGCGCCTGGCCACGCGCGGCAACCCGCCGCAGATCACCTCGCCGCAGTCCGGCCTCGCCTACAGTCTGCGCGCCGGAGACAGCGAGCCGGAGCCGATCGCGTTGACGGCCGTCACCGACGCCGATGTGCGAACCGTGTATTGGTTTCTGGATGAACGTTTCGTCGGCCGCGCCGACGGCAGTCAGCCCTTGTTCTGGCCGCCCCACCCGGGTCGATTCACGCTGCGCGCGGTCGATGACCAAGGTCGCTCAGATGTCCGCGCGCTCCACGTACAGGTTGTGCGCTGACCAATCGGTCAGATGGGCCACGCGGTGAGCAGCGAGGTCGTGGCGGGCTTGTAGCCCGGGTCGGCCAGGCGCTGCTGCAGAACGCCGTCGCCGGCGAGCGGTCGCAGGCCCCTCGCCATCCTGGTTCAGCCGGCCGGGGCACCCCCGCGCGGGGGACAGTCGGCGAGCGCCGGGCGCTCGGCGCGGCCGGTGGTCTTGCCCGGCACACCGCAGGGCTGGTTGAGTGCGACCCGCATCAGGTCAGCAGGTCGGTGTCGCCATGCGCGTAGGGTGGGGCGCAGCAGCACAGCAGGACCAGGGTCTCGCTGCCGTCATTGTGGAGGCAATGCGGCGTGCCGGGCGGGATACAGACGCTGTCACCCGGCTTGACCGGAAAGCGTTGGTTGCCGAGGGTCATCACGCCATGACCGGCCAGGAAATGGTAAATCTCTTCGGAGCGGCCATGACAGTGCCGGGTGGTGGCCACGCCCGGCGCGAGGCGGGCCTCAGCCAGGCTCTGCGCGCGATTGCCGTGGATCGCGGGGTGCATCAGCTCGCGGATCTCCGAGCCGTCCTTGGTGGTGTAGAGAGGGATTTGGTCGCGTTCGGTTTTCATGACTCAAGCTTACCGCAGTTCGCGGAACGCCCGGACAATCGCATTTCGGACCGCGCCAATCCCGCAGTTTGCTGGTATATTAGCGCGCTTTAAACCTGACCCGGCCGGACCGCCGGGCGCGCGAGAGCAGCCATGGCCTACGACAAGATCCAGATCCCCGCCGGCGGCGTGCGCATCACCGCCAACGCCGATTCCACCTTGAACGTCCCGGATCATCCCATCATCCCGTTCGTCGAGGGCGACGGCATCGGCATCGACGTCACGCCGGTCATGCGCATGGTCGTGGACGCCGCGGTCCGGAAGGCCTATGCGAAGAAGCGCGCCATCGCCTGGATGGAGGCCTACGCCGGCGAAAAGGCCGTCAAGCTCTACGGCGGCAACCAGTGGCTGCCGCAGGAGACGCTCGACGCGTTCCAGCACTACGTGGTCTCCATCAAGGGCCCGCTCACCACGCCGGTCGGCGGCGGCATGCGTTCGCTCAACGTCACCATCCGCCAGGTGCTGGACCTCTACGCCTGCGTGCGCCCGATCCGCTATTTCCCCGGCACGCCGACGCCGCTCAAGGATTCCGAGCTCACCAATATGATCGTGTTCCGCGAGAACACCGAGGACATCTACGCCGGCATCGAGTGGCCGGCCGACTCGCCGGAGGTCAAGAAGGTCATCAACTTCCTGCAGAAGGAGATGGGCGTGACCCAGATCCGCTTCCCGGCGAGCTCGGCGATCGGCATCAAGCCGGTGTCGCGCGAAGGCTCGGAGCGCCTGATCCGCAAGGCCATCCAGTACGCCATTGACAACGACCGGACCTCGGTGACCCTGGTGCACAAGGGCAATATCATGAAATACACCGAGGGCGCGTTCCGCAACTGGGGCTACGACGTCGCCCGCGCCGAGTTCGGCGCGGTGCCGATCGGCGACGGGCCGTGGTGCAGCATCAAGCATCCGCGCAACGGCCACGAGATCGTGGTCAAGGACGTCATCGCCGACAACTTCCTGCAGCAGATCCTGCTGCGGCCCGAGGACTACGACGTCATCGCCACGCTGAACCTGAACGGCGATTACATCTCCGACGCGCTCGCCGCCCAGGTCGGCGGCATCGGCATCGCGCCGGGCGGCAATATCGCCGACAGCGTCGCAGTGTTCGAGGCCACCCACGGCACCGCCCCGAAGTATGCCGGCAAGAACCAGGTGAACCCGGGCTCGATGATCCTGTCGGCGGAGATGATGCTGCGCTACCTGGGCTGGAACGAGGCCGCGGATCTGATCATCAAGGGCGTGGCCGGCGCGATCGCTGCCCAGACCGTGACCTACGACCTGGCGCGCGCCCGCACCGCCATCGTCGCGCCGCGCCGCGGCGTCGAGCACCCCAAGGCCGAGGAGGAGATCAAGCGCCTGATGCCGGGCGCGACGCTGGTCAGCTGCTCGGGGTTCGGCGAGTCGGTCATCGCCCACATGTGACCCGCCCCGGTCGATGCGCCAAAACGGTGCGTTGCGAAGCCCGCGCAGCGGGCCGCAATGACGCCTAAAAAAGAAAACCCGGCGGATGCCGGGCTGGATAAGCTTGCTGGTTGATGCTACGTCAGTTGACGTTGCGAATATTGGTGGCCTGAGGTCCCTTGGGCCCTTCCTGGATCTCGAACTCGACCTGTTGGCCTTCCTTGAGAGTCTTGTACCCGTCCATCACGATCGCAGAGAAATGGGCGAATACGTCGTCTCCGCCATTGCTGGGAGAAATGAAGCCGTACCCTTTACTGGCGTTGAACCATTTAACAGTACCTGTTGCCATACAACATCCCCCTAGTAACGATGGGACAAGGTGCATCCCGCTTTTTGACACCAAGAACAGAACGCATGTACCCGCATCGGGCCGCAGGGGGCTAGCCAGCACCGCGAGCTTGCATGAGGTGGGGTAGACCACAATCGGCCTAAAAACAAGCACACACAGTCGCAATCTTCCCTCTTTTTTTTGTGAAGTCAAGCCGCCCCGGGGGCGCCGGCGCCGGGTACCGCGGGCCACGCGCTCGCCGGCCGGCGGCCGCCGCGCGTCCGCGAAATCGGGGCCTTTAAGGTCCGCGAGTCCCGGAAAGTCTTGAATTTTTGGCGGGGGGTCGCACAATGTAGATACTCAAATAGCATGGTCTAATCTAAGAAGTGAGTATATGAGCGACAAGGATCTGCAGGACCGCGACGGCCTGGTCGTTGAGGAGTCGAAGCCCAAGCTCAAACGGCCGCCGTTGTATAAGGTGATCCTGCTAAACGACGATTATACTCCGATGGAATTCGTGGTCGTGGTGCTCGAGCGCTTCTTCCAGAAGAACCGCGAGCAGGCGACCCAAATCATGCTCCACGTCCATCAAAAGGGCATCGGAGTGTGCGGGGTGTACACCCGGGAAGTGGCGGAAACCAAGGTTCGGCAGGTGATGGTGTTCGCCTCCGAGAACCAGCATCCGCTGCAGTGCACCCTGGAGCCGGATTAAGCCGCCGCGGGCGGCGAGCGCTTGAGACTGACATACCGGACGCGATCCGGGAGGGTAGAACAATGTTATCGCAGGAATTGGAATTTTCGCTCAATGCCGCGTTTCAGGACGCCCGCGAGAAGCGGCATGAGTACATTACCGTCGAGCACCTGCTGGTCGCCCTCCTGGACAACCCGAGCGCCGCGCGCGTGCTGCGCGCCTGCGGCGGCAACATCGAGGACCTGCGCAAGAACCTGGTCAACTTCCTGAAGGAGAGCGTGCCGAGCCTGCCGGCCGACAGCGAGTCGGACACCCAGCCGACGCTCGGCTTCCAGCGCGTCATCCAGCGCGCCGTGCTGCATGTCCAGGGCGTGGGCAAGAAGGAGGTCACCGGCGCCAACGTGCTGGTGGCGATCTTCGGCGAGAAGGATTCGCACGCGGTCTATTTCCTGCACAAGCAGAACATCAGCCGCTTCGACGTGGTGAACTACATCTCGCACGGCATCTCCAAGGTGCCGGGCGAGAGCGAGCCGTCGCTGCCGCCGCCCGAGGAGGTGGAGGAGGGCGCGCCCGCCACCGAGCGCAGCCCGCTCGACGTCTTCACCGTCAACCTCAACGAGCGCGCCCGCCAGGGCAAGATCGACCCGCTGATCGGGCGCGAGCACGAGCTCGAGCGCACCATCCAGATCCTGTGCCGGCGCCGCAAGAACAACCCGCTGTACGTCGGCGAGGCCGGCGTCGGCAAGACCGCGATCGCCGAAGGCCTGGCCAAGAAGATCGTCGAGGGCGAGGTGCCGGAGATCCTCGAGGGCAGCACCATTTATGCGCTCGACATGGGCGCGCTGCTGGCCGGCACCAAGTACCGCGGCGACTTCGAGAAGCGCCTGAAGGCGGTCCTGCACCACCTCAAGAAGCAGGAGCACGCGATCCTGTTCATCGACGAGATCCACACCATCATCGGCGCCGGCGCCGCCTCGGGCGGCGCGATGGACGCGTCCAACCTGCTCAAGCCGGCGCTGTCGTCCGGCGAGCTCAAGTGCATCGGCTCGACGACCTACCAGGAGTACCGCGGCATCTTCGAGAAGGACCGGGCGCTGTCGCGGCGCTTCCAGAAGATCGACATCGTCGAGACCACGGTAGATCAAACCGTCGAGATCCTGCACGGCTTGAAGTCGCGCTTCGAGCACCACCACGGCGTGAAGTACACGAACCAGGCGCTGCGCAGCGCGGTCGAGCTGTCGGCGCGCTACATCAACGACCGGCACCTGCCGGACAAGGCTATCGACGTGATCGACGAGGCCGGCGCCAACGTGCACCTGTTGCCGAAGTCCAAGCGCAAGAAGACCATCGGCGTGGGCGAGGTCGAGGCCATCGTCGCCAAGATCGCGCGCATCCCCCCCAAGAGCGTGTCGAGCTCCGACAAGAAGGCCCTGAAGACCCTGGAACGCGACCTCAAGCTGGTCGTGTTCGGTCAGGACGCGGCGATCGAGACGCTGGCGACCGCCATCAAGATGGCGCGCTCCGGCCTCGGCAGCCCGGAGCGGCCGATCGGTTCCTACCTGTTTTCCGGCCCGACCGGTGTCGGCAAGACCGAGGTCACGCGCCAGCTCGCCAGGGTGCTGGGCCTGGAGCTGATCCGCTTCGACATGTCCGAGTACATGGAGCGCCACACGGTGTCGCGCCTGATCGGCGCGCCGCCCGGCTATGTCGGCTTCGACCAGGGCGGCCTGCTGACCGACGCCGTCAGCAAGCATCCGCACGCGGTGCTGCTGCTGGACGAGATTGAAAAGGCGCACCCGGACGTGTTCAACCTGCTGTTGCAGGTCATGGACCACGGCACGCTGACCGACAACAACGGCCGCAAGGCGGATTTCCGCAACATCATCATCGTCATGACGACCAACGCCGGCGCCGAGCGCATCAGCCGCTCGTCCATGGGCTTCACGCAGCAGGACCACACCGGTGACGATGTCGAGGCGATCAAGAAGATGTTCAGCCCCGAGTTCCGCAACCGCCTGGACGCGGTCATCCCGTTCAAGGCCCTGGACGAGCAGACCATCACCCACGTGGTCGACAAGTTCGTCCTGGAGTTGGAGGCGCAACTCGAGGAGCGCAAGGTCGAGGTCGAGATCGACGAGTCGGCGCGCCGCTGGCTCGCCAAACACGGCTACGACCCGGCCATGGGCGCGCGCCCGATGGCGCGGTTGATCCGCGAGAAGATCAAGAAGCCGCTGGCCGACGAGCTGCTTTTCGGTCGGCTGGCCGACGGCGGTCAGGTGCGGGTGATCGAGAAGGACGGCGAGCTCACGTTCGACATCGAGAAGTAAGCGGCGACGGCCGTGAAAACGAAGCAGGCGCCCGGCGAGCGATCGCCGGGCGCCTTTTTATTGGGCCCCGGGTCAGGCGCGGATGTAGGTCCAGCCGTCCTTGAGCCGCAGGATGATCTGATCGAGCGCCGAGGGCACGACCTGGACTGCCGGAATCAGCGTGACCCGCGCGCCGTGCTCGCGGCGGAAGCGCTCCAGGGTCTTGCCGCAGGCGAGAAAGCGCAGGTTGTCATAGGTGGTGAGCAGCGCCTCGATGCGCGCCCGCGCCGGCGAAGCGATATCGGCGCGGAACGCTCCGAGGCCTTCCTCGTTGGCGATGATCTCGAGTTCCAGGCGCCGTTTCGCGACGGCGAATTCCCGGAGCAGGCGTTCGGCCTCGTCGAGCGTGGCGCTGACTCTGGCCAGGTCGGCGCTGCTCAGATGAATGATCGCGCGGGTGTCGGCGGTGTGCGCGGTGCCGGCCGGTTGTATGGCCACCGCGCCGCCCGGCAGATAGGCCGTCAGCGGTGTGCCGGGCCGTGCCGGGTTCAGCGCCCAGCCCAAGGCCACGCCCACGCCGATGAGCAGCAGGGCGGCCACGGCGCGTCCCAGCGCGGCAATGCCGCGGCGCCGCCGGCCCGCGGGCGGCGCGGGCGGGCATGCGTTGTGCAGCGCGTATTGGACCAGGTAGCGCGTGGCCTGGAGCTCGGCCAGGCGCGCGCGTAGCACCGCGTCGGTTTCCAGCCGCCGGTCGAGCTCGGCGCGCGCTTCCGCGTCCAGCTCGCCGTCCAGCCAGGCGTTCAGTTTTTCCATCTGCCGTTCACGTTCGGCGTTCATCGGGCTCTCCGCAGCTTGACGATCTTCGGGTCGGGCCGGTCATTGAGTTCCCCGAGTATAGCGCGCAGCGCCTCGCGCGCACGCACGACGCGGCTGGTGACGGTGCCGGTCGGAATCTTCAGCCGCTGCGCAACCTCGGCATAGGAATAGCCTTCGAGGTCGACCAGGCACAACACCTCGCGCTGCCCGGCCGGCAGGGCGGCGACGGCGGCGCGCACGCGGGCGACCCGCTCGCCCCGATCGTGGTCGGCGTCGATCCGCAATGCCTCGCAGTCGAGCACGCTGTCGATATCGTCGGTTGGACGGGCGCGCCGCAGGTGGTCGCGCCAGCAGTTGAGCAGGATCTGAAACAGCCAGGCATCGAGCGCCTGGTCCTCGCGCAGGGCCTTGAGTCCGCGCAGCGCCTTGAGGAAGGTCTCCTGCACCAGGTCCTCCGACAGGCTGCGGTCACGGCACCAGCTGTAAGCGATCGCCCTGAGGCGCCGGCGCCGCCGGGCGTACTGCTGCCCGAGCTCGGCGAGGCGCGTGATGAATTGCGCGGCGTGCATGCATCCCCCTTGGCTTGCTTGGCGGCGCGCTGTAGCGCGCCCGACGGCGTTTCCCCTGCTTTTGTCGTTGTCGCCGTCCAGGCCGCCGTGGCGGCCGCCCCGCGCGCGGTCTCCTCCCGCCGCGCCGCCGATGGATCGTTTCCGGGACCTGGCGCGTCCACTATACAGCAGCGCAAAAAAAAGCGCTGCACGCCGTGAATCCCGCGGAACGTCCGTCTGTCGGCCATGCGCTCACGCGCCAGGCCGGGGGGAAACTGTTGCCCGCGCCACGCGTGGCGGCGGGCGGTTCGTGGGCAAGCTTCGACCACTGTTGGAGGAAAGGCAATATGAAACATCCTGTCCCGGGCATCGCCGCGGCGCTGCTCGCGTTTATCTGGCTGACCGCCGGTGCCGCCCTGGCGGCGGACAAGAGGATCGCCCTGCAGATCAGTGACGACACTCCCGAAAAGCAGACGCTGGTGCTCAACGTCGCCAACAACCTGCTCAAGCACTACGGACCCGACAGTGTCCAGGTCGAGATCGTCGCCTTCGGCCCGGGCCTCAAGCTGCTGTTTGCCGACAACGCCAACCGGGACCGGGTGCAAAGCCTGACGGCGTCCGGGGTGCGCTTCAGCGCCTGCCAGAACACCGTGGCCGCCATGACCAAGGTGCTGGGTCATGCGCCGTCGTTGAGCAAGGACGCGCAACCGGTGCCGGCCGGCATTGCGCGCATCGTCGAGCTGGCCGAGCAGGGTTATCTGGTCGTTCGGCCGTAAGAAAAAAACAGAATCTGCCACGGGGAGCACGGGGAGAAATAAGGTAATCCGAGGTGCATCGCGCATCTTCGTCCCCGCTCGTACCCTGTCTGATCGTTTATCCCCGTGACCCCCGTGTTCCCCGTGGCAAAAAAACATATACCGATCATTTAGGAGGAAATAATGTCAGTATTGAAAGACTTCCGGCTGCACGCGGTAGCCGCTGCGATGCTGTGCACGCTGGCGGCGCCCGCCGCCCAGGCCGCCAACTGGCTGATGCTGCAAGGCACCGAGAAGCCCAGCGCCGCGCCGACCACCAATCTCTGGGGATTCATCCAGCCGCAGTATTCGCAGACCGACGGCACGCCGCTGGCGGCCGGTCCCTGGTCCGGCCAGAACGCGGTCTTCAACACGATCCTGCCGGATCAGAAGACCGACGCCCAGTTCCATATCCAGCGCGCGCGCATCGGCGTCCGCGGCCAGAACTTCCCGCTCAACTCGAAGGTGAACTATTTCATCCTGGCCGAGTTCGGCAACAACGGCATCACCGCCGGCGGCGGCGGGGCGGCGCGCGTGACCGATGCCAGCGTGACCTTGAATTACATCCCCGGCGCGCGCGTGCGCGCCGGCCTGTTCAAATATCCGGGCGCCGAGGAGGGCCTGCAGGCCATCCACGTCTTCGATTACGTCAATTTCACCAACGTCACCGATCAACTGCTGCTGGAGCGCTTCTTCGACCGTGACGGCGCGGCCACCAACGCCGGCGCGTCGGGCGGCTGTCCGACCGCGGGCGGCACCGCCGACCTGTGCGCCAACAAGCCAAATGGGCCGGTCGGGGCGTTCCGCGATGTCGGCGTGCAGCTGTTCGACGCCTTCGCCTTCGGCAACTTCGAGTTGTCGTACGCCGCGATGCTCGGCAACGGCAACGGCATCAACCGCGGCGACAACGACGGCGACAAGGACAGGTATTACTACCTGTCCGGCGAGTGGGTCTTCGGCGGCGAGGGCCCGCGGCGCGAGGGCGTCAAGTTCTTCGCCTGGGCGCAGGACGGCACGCGCCGTCTCGTGACCGGCGGCACCGATGCCCAGGCGGACGGCACGGCCGGCAAGTTCGATCGCACCCGCGCCGGCGCGGGCCTCACGTTCCGCAAAGGGATCCTGCGGGCCGCCGCCGAGTACGTGAAGGCCGATGGCATGATCTTCGACGGCACCGACGGCGGCGCGGTTCCGGGTGCCTTGAGCAACGCCGGCACGCATTACGCGACGTTCAACATCGCGCCGGTCGACAAGGCCGACGGCTATTACATCGACCTCGGCGTGCAGGCGATCCGCGATCGGCTCGAGCTGGACCTGCGCTACGACACGCTCAACCGTCGTACCGACACGGCCGCGGCGGAGCGCCAGTTCACGACCGTCACGCTCGGCGCGCAGTGGTTCTTCGACCGCAAGAACCGGCTCACGGTCAACTACGAGTTCCGCGACGCCGAGGCGCCGAACCTGGCCGGCACGGCGGTGCCCAATGTGATCCTCGGCGGGACCGACGACCGCATCACCGTGCAGATCACGTCGATCTTCTGACCGTCGCGGCGGTCAGCGGGGCAATCCCGGCCCCGGCGGCGACGCCGGGGCCTTTTTTTCGGCCGGCGCAACTTTTGCGCCGTGTATCGCCCGGCGCTTGCGGGGATGCGTCGCTTTGGCTAGGGTGCGGGCATGAGACTGGTGGCGACGGGTGGCGACGCGCTGACGGTGGAGCCCCACCGGCCGCTCTACGAGCGCGCCCCGACGCGCGACGAATACGGCCGTCCGGTCGGCGATTTCATGATGCTCATTCCCGGCCTGCGCGACCGCCCCCGGCATCAGCTCGCCGCGACCCTGGCGCGCATCAACGCGGTCCTGACGCAGTTCCACGAGGTCGTGTTCGCCGATCTCAACGTGCGCCTTAATCTGCTGTGGGTGTCGGTGCGCGCCCGGCCGGGCGTCATCCTCGAAGTCTCGGGGGCGCTCAAACGGCACATCCCGGAAGCACTGCTGGTCGCGGAGCACCGCTCGAGATAATTCGGTCCCGGATGCGGCGGAAGGGCGGAGCGAACTCGGCGCCGGCGGGCTGTCGCCGTGCCGTCAACGGGCGCGGAAGGTGATGCGGCCCTTGGTGAGGTCGTAGGGGGTGAGCTGCACGGTGACGCGGTCGCCGGTCAGGATGCGGATGTAGTTCTTGCGCATCTTGCCGGAGATGTGGGCCGTCACGACATGCCCGTTCTCCAGCTTCACCCGGAACAGGGTGTTGGGAAGGGTCTCGATGATCGTCCCCTCCATTTCGATGTGCTCTTCTCTGGCCACGCTTTACCTCGGTTGCTGGAACGAACGCCGCGAGCGGCCGCCCGGGCCGTTCGCTGGCGCCGTATGATGCCCCAGTCTGCGAGGAGGGTAAAGCGTTGCGGCTTAAGAAATCCGGCGATCAGCCCCGGGCGGAGCGGCGCTGTGCCGGGTCCACCCAGGCGGCATGCGGGTGCACGGCCTCGGCGCTGATGACGATTTCGAGCTTGAGGAAGCGCGCGATCTGCTCGTAGCCCGGCATCTCCGGCAGGCTCTCGTGCAGCTTCTGGTAATGGAAATCGTTCATGTACAGGACATTCGGGGCGACGCCGTGCTCGTTGCGGAAGGTCCGGATCAGGCGAAACAGGAAGCTCAACATGGTGCGCACCCCGGCGTGGCGTTATTGCAATTATAGACCACGGCCCCCGGGTCCCGGTTTCCGCCGGGGGTGCGGGCTCACGAGCGGTCGAGGGTCACCCAGCGCCCGTTGCGGATGATCTCGACCGGATGGAAATTGGTCTTGTAGGCCATTTTCGGGCTGTCCTTGATCCAATAGCCGAGATAGACCCAGGGCAGGCCCAGCCGGCGCGCCTCGGCCACCTGCCAGAGGATGGCATAGGTGCCCAAGCCCCGTGCCGGCAGCTCCGGATCGTAGAAGGTGTAGACCGCCGACAGGCCGTCCGGCAGCAGGTCGCAGACCGCCACCGCCAGCAGCCGCCCGGGGTCGCGCTCCGCGTCGTCGGCGATCCGGAACTCGTAGAACCGGGTGTCGGCCTGCTTGCTCAACAGGAAATTCGCGTAGCGCTCGGGATCGGGGTCATCCATGCTGGAGCCGGCGTGGCGACCCGCCTGATAGCGCCGGTACAGGGCGAAGTGCTCGGCATCCATGACCGGCGGGCGCGCGACGACCGCGACATCCTGGTTGCGCTTCAGGGCCCGCCGTTGCCCGCGGCTCGGGGCAAAGTGCGCCACCGGGATGCGCACCGGCACGCAGGCGCTGCACGCCTGGCAATACGGCCGGTAGACGAGGTCGCCGCTGCGGCGGAAACCCTGGCGGACGTAGTGCGCGTAGGACAGCTGGTTGAGCGTGTGGCGCGGATCGACGAACACGATGGTGCTGACGCGCTCCGGCAGGTAGCTGCACGGATGCGGCATCGACAGGTAGAGGTCGGGCTTTTTCTGGTTGATGGTCATGGCGCGGAGGTCCCGTCGGCCGCGGCATCGAAGCGCCAGGGCGCAGGAGGCGCGGGCGGCGCGAGCGCGCCTTGGAGCAGGGCGAGGAAGCGCCGGCGCGGGATCTCCTCGGCGCCGAGGCTGAACAGGTGCGCGGACGGGAGCTGGCAGTCGATGAGCGTGAAGCCCCAGGCGCTGAGTTGCCGGATCAGGCGTACGAACGCGACCTTGGAGGCGTCGGTGGCGCGCGCGAACATCGATTCCCCGAAGAACACCCCGCCGAGCGCCACGCCGTAGAGCCCGCCGACCAATTCGCCGTCGCGCCAGGCCTCGACCGAGTGGGCATGGCCCTCGGCGTGCAGGCGGCAGTAGGCTTCACGCATCTCGCGCGTGATCCAGGTGCCACCGCCGGGATGCCGGTCGCGCGGTTCGGCGCAGGCGTCGATGACGCCCGCGAAATCGCGATCCAGGGTGACCCCGAACGCGCCGTGCCGCAGGGTCTTGCGCAGGCTGCGTGCCACCTTGAGGCGCTCGGGAAACAGCACGGTGCGCGGGTCCGGACACCACCACAGCACCGGTTGACCGGGGTTGTACCAGGGGAAGATGCCGTGCCGGTAGGCGGCCAGCAGGCGCGCGCTCGACAGGTCGCCGCCGACCGCCAGCAGCCCCTCGGGGGAGGCCAGCTCGGCCGGCGGGAACCAGACCTGTCGGGCATCCGGGTTCGGTCTTTGCATGCTGCGTGCTCCGCGCCTTGCTAACAGAATAGCCGATGCGCCGCGGCGCCGGTCAACTAACTTTGTTTGAACGGCGAATGCCCGTCGAGTTCAGCCAGATAGAGCTCGAGGCCCTGACGCTCGCGCGCCAGGTAGTCCGACACGGCGTGCGCGAACTGCGGGTGCCGCAGCCAGTGGGCGGAGTAGGTCGGCACCGGCAGGAAGCCGCGCGCCAGCTTGTGCTCGCCCTGGGCGCCGGCCTCGCAGCGCGCAAGGCCCGTGTCGATGCAATACTCGATCGCCCGGTAATAACAGGTCTCGAAGTGCAGGCTGTGATAGCCCTCGCGGCCACCCCAGTAGCGGCCGTAGAGTGTATCGGCGCCCTGGAGGTTCAGCGCCCCGGCCACCCACTCGTCGCCGTGGCGCGCGAGGATCAGCACCACCGCCTCCGGCAGTTGCCGCCCCAACTCGTGGAAGAACTCACGGTTGAGGTAAGGGATCGCGCCGTGCTTGCGGACGGTGTCGCGGTAGAAGGCGTGGAACGCATTCCAGTGCGCCGCGCCGGCCTCCGCGCCGCGCACCACCTCCAGGGTGATGCCGGCCTCGCGCACCTGGCGGCGCTCGCGCCTGATTTTCTTGCGCTTGGCCGCGGCGAATCCGGCCAGGTAGTCATCGAAGTCGCGATAGCCGCGGTTCTGCCAGTGAAACTGGTAACCGACCCGGCGCAGCAGGCCGCGCGACTCGAGCAGCGCGCACTCGGCCGGCGGCGTGAACAGCCAGTGCAGCGACGAGCTGGCGCTCGCCTCGGCCAGCTCGAGCGCGCCGTCGATGAGCGCGCTCGCGACCGGATCGCGCTCGACCTGCGGCGCGATCAGCAGCCGCGGCCCGGTGACCGGCGTGAACGGCACCGCCGCCACCAGCTTCGGGTAGTAGCGCAGGCCGGCGCGCGCATAGGCGTCCGCCCAGGCCCAGTCGAAGACGTACTCGCCGTAGGAGTGCGACTTGAGATACAGCGGCACCGCGCCCAGCAGCGCGCCGGCGTCGTCGCGCAGCAGCAGGTGGCGCGCCTGCCAGCCGCTGTCGCCGCCGGTGCAGCCGCTGGCCTCCAGGGCCGCGAGAAACTCGTGGCGCAGGAAGGGGTTGCCGGTGCCGGCGACGCGATTCCAGTCGTCGCGCCCGACCCCCGCCAGGCGGGTGATGACCTCGCGCTTCATGCCGCCAGTGTAATCGCAGGCGGCGCGCGCCGTCACCGCGTTTTGCGCCACGGCGCGCTTTCCGACAGAATACGGCGTCCCCAACCCGCCGCAGGCCGGCGGCGCGCGCGACAGCGAGGAACGGTATACGGCATGGCAGACAGGCTGCGACTGGCGATCGCCCAGCTCAATCTCGTGGTCGGCGACGTCGACGCCAACGCCGCGCGCGTGATCGCCGCGGCGCGCGAGGCACGTGACCGGCTCAAGGCGGACGCCGTGGTCTTTCCCGAGCTGACCCTGACCAGTTACCCACCCGAGGATCTGCTGCTGCGCCTCAGGCTCTACGAGCGTGTGTGCCTCGCGCTCGGGCGCGTCGCCGCCGAGTGCGCCGGGATCGACGTCATCCTGGGTTATCCGCGCCGCTTCGACGGCCAGGCCCGCAATGCCGTGTCGGTGCTGCGCGGCGGCCGGGTGCTGGCCACGTATGACAAGCAGCTATTGCCGAACTACAGCGTGTTCGACGAGAAGCGCTACTTCGTTCCGGGCGCCGCGCCGTGCGTGGTCGATATCGGCGGCGTGCCGGTCGGTCTGACGATTTGCGAGGACATCTGGGCGCCGGAGCCGGCGCGCGCCGCGGCCGCCGCCGGCGCGCGCCTGATCGTCAATCTCAACGCCTCG
>DASWHF010000083.1:0-3506 GCA_036393295.1 Acidiferrobacterales bacterium | reverse complement strand
CGGCAAGGTAAACCGCCTTGCCGCCGTGGCCGCCGGTCGGCTTACGGACCGTCATGTCCTCGATCATCCGCCGGCGCAGAGGGCTCATCGTCGCCATCGGGGTATCTCCTGTCTGGTGATGTGGCTGTCGACAACCGCCATCATCCCAGCCAGGAGACCTCCAGGCTCAACACCTCCTAACTCCCGCGCCAGCGGGTTCGTTCAATCATGAATGTCGATCAGTCCTAGTCCTGCTGAGTCACAAAATCCGGTGTCATGCAGCGGGTGATCGTCAAGATATTGTGGTAAGATTGAAGATTCATGCTGGATATGGAGGTCAGCGATGGATCTTCAGTGGTCGGGCGACGGCAGCGAGGCCCGGTTTGCGGCCTATATGGAGAAGCTGTCAGTTGCGTTGCGGCACGCCGACCGGGTGGCGCCGTTGCGCTCGTACTGCACCGGGCTGCTGCTGCCGGGGCGGCGCAAGAGCGTCGAGCCGATGGCGGCGCGGCTCAGGCCGGGGCATGTGAGCGCCGAGCACCAGTCGCTGTTGCACTTCGTCGGGCAGTCGCCGTGGGACGAGGGGGCGCTGCTGCGGGCGGTGCGCCAGGCGGTGCTGCCGGCGCTGACGGCGCGCGCGCCGGTCGAGGCCTGGATCGTCGACGACACCGGCTTCCCGAAGAAGGGCCGGCACTCGGTGGGGGTGGCGCGGCAGTACTGCGGCCAGCTCGGCAAGCAGGACAACTGCCAGGTGGCGGTGTCGCTGTCGGTGGCGACGGCCGAGGCCAGCCTGCCGGTGGCGTGGCGGCTTTATCTGCCGGAGAGCTGGGCGGGCGATGGCGCGCGGCGCGCCCGCGCCGGCGTCCCTGATGAGGTGGGGTTCCAGACCAAGCCGCAGATCGCGCTGGCGCAGATCGCGGCGCTCAAGGCCGAGGGCGTGGCGCCGGGGGTGGTTCTCGGCGACGTGTCCTACGGCAACGACAGCGGCTTTCGCGCCGGCGTCTCGGCGCTGGGGCTCGATTACGCCGTCGGTATTCTCGGCACCACCACGGTGTGGCCGCCGGGCAGGGTGCCCTCGCTGCCGCGCTGGCGCGGCCGCGGCCCGCGGCCGAAGCGGCTGCGCCGCGCCGGCGACGACGCGCCTGTGCAACAGGTGCGCGCGCTCGCTCAAGCGCTGCCGCCGGAGGCTTGGCAGACGGTGCGCTGGCGCGAGGGAGTGGCCGAGCCGCTGAGCTCGCGCTTCGCGGCGCTGCGCGTGCGTCCGGCGCATGGCGATCACCGACGCAGTCGGCCCCGGCCGGAGGAATGGCTGCTCATCGAATGGCCCCAGGGCGAGCCGGCGCCGGTCAAGTTCTGGCTCTCGACCCTGCCCGCCGACACGCCGACCGAGCGGCTGGTCGATCTCGCCAAGCGGCGCTGGTTGATCGAGCGCGACTATCTCGAACTCAAGCAGGAACTCGGCCTCGGCCACTACGAGGGCCGCGGCTGGCGCGGCTTCCATCACCACGGCGCGCTGTGCATCGCCGCCTACGGCTTCCTCCTCGCCGAGCGGGCCGCGCTTCCCCCCTCAGCCACCGGCGCCGCCCGGCTGGTCGAAGCGCCTGCCGTTCCCGCCGCTCACCGACCCCGCGGCACCGCCGCACCGACCCGAACGCCACGTGCCGCATTCCATCGCTACCTTGAGCCGGCGCATCGCCCGCGACCTCGCCCGAACCCTGCCGCGCTGTCCGTGCTGCGCCCAAACGATCCCGCGTGACCGAATCCGCATGGGCCATTTATGACGCAGTAAGACTAGGTGGTCCCGCGCGTCCATAGTCGAGAGCGGCGACATACAGCCTGCCGGCGTGCCTCAGGCTTCATCAAAGCCAAGGAAGCGGGCGACATTAGCAACGTTCTCGCGTTCGCTGACGAGGGTGTTCTCGATGGCATCGGGATCGGCATAGCCGAGAGACATTCCGGTGACCAGGACCTGATCTTGCGGGATGCCGAGGTGTCGAAACACCGGTTCCTGATATTGGATCCACGCCGCTTGCGGACAGGTGTGCAGGCCCATCCCCCGGGCCGCCAGCATCAGCGTTTGAATGTACATCCCGGTGTCCGCCCAGTTGCCGCGGCTTAAATAGGCGTCGGTGGTGACAAATAGACCGACCGGGGCATCGAAGAACTTGAAGTTTCGGGCCCCTTGCCTGGCGCTCGCCTCGCGGTCGCCTTTTTGTATTCCCAGCAGGCCGTAGAGCGCCCAGCCGACGGCGCGGCGGCGCTCGCGATGCACGTCGGCCCAGTTGGGCGGGTAATAGTCGTAGGCCTCGTATTTGCTCGCTTTGCCTGCCGCCGCCAACGCCAGGACGTCGTCACTGATCGCCTGGCGAACCCGACCCGCGCAGACGTACACGTGCCAAGGCTGCGTATTGGTGCCGCTGGGCGCGCGCTGGGCGATTTGGAGGATCTTCTCGATCGTCTCCTTGGGGACCGGCTGCTTGCTGAAAGCCCGAATCGACTTGCGGGTCTTGATCGCTTCGAAAATATCCATGCTTAGCTCTCGGGTCAGATCCGACGCCGCACATAGTTCCGATCGATCGAAAACTTTCAACCCATCGCCCGCCGCGCGCCGGCGCCGGTCGGCCACGGAATTGCTGTCAGGGACTCAAATGGCTAGCCTGATGGCCGACGTCGGCTCCGATCCGGCGAAATCGCTTGGCAGGGGAAGGACCCAGATGATCAGCAACAGGGAAGCCCGTCTTGAGGAACTCAGACGCCAGGCGCGCGCCATCAGGCGCAATGTCTGGCGTGCCCTGCACGCGGCGGGCTCGGGTCACATGGGCGGTTCGACCTCTGCCGCCGATCTCCTGGCCGCGCTGTACTTCGATTTTCTCAAGCTCAGGCCTCGCGAGCCCGACTGGCCCGAGCGTGACCGCTTCGTGCTCTCCAAGGGTCACGCCAACGCCGCGCTCGGCGCCGTGCTGGCGCAGGCCGGTTTCGTCGAGGACAGCTTGATTGACCGCTTCTACGCCTTCGAATCTCTCTTTGGCATGCACCCCGACATCAAGCTCGCCGGCGTCGAAATGAGCACCGGCGGCCTTGGCCACGGCCTCTCGGTCGGCCTCGGCATGGCGCTGGGCGCCCGATTGCAGGGGCGTCAGTGCCGCGCCGTGGTGATGCTGGGCGACGGGGAGCTGCAGGAAGGCTCGAACTGGGAGGCGGCGATGGCCGCGGCGCATCTGAAAGCGACCAACCTGACGGCCATCGTCGACTACAACAAGGTCCAGCAGAGCGGCCATGTCGCACAGATGCTGGAGCTCGACCCGCTGGCCGACAAGTGGCGCGCCTTCGGCTGGGCGGTACGCGAGATCGACGGCCACGACATGGCCGCAGTGGTCGACGCGCTCGAAGCGTTGCCCCTGGATGCCGAGCGTCCTACGGCGCTCATCGCCCACACCGTCAAGGGCAAAGGCGTGAGCTTCGCCGAGGACACCTATCTCTGGCACAGCAACAACGTGAACGACGAGATCCTCGCGCGCGCGCTCTCG
>DASWHF010000082.1:0-4087 GCA_036393295.1 Acidiferrobacterales bacterium | reverse complement strand
CGTGACCCCCCGTGGCAGATTTCAACGGCGCGTGATTTGCCACGGGGGTCACGGGGGGAGCACGGGGTAATGAACAGTAAAGTCGGTTTTCCCCGTGGTTATAAGGTTTTGATGAACGGGGGCAGTTTGCTAGAGTGTCGGCCCCGCTTCAGCGCAGCTCGGAGATGATTATGTCCGGACTCGATATGGACCTCGCCAGCGGCATCGCCGCCTTCGAGGCCAAGGAATTCGTCAAGGCCGCCCACCTGCTGGAGCCGCTCGCCAAGCAGGGCGACGCCAAGGCTCAGCACCGCATGGCCGTCATGTGCCAGAACGGGCTCGGCATGGTGCGCAACGACCAGCGCGCCTACGCGTGGATGCGCGCCGCCGCGGACCAGGGCTATGCCATGGCCGAGCACGGCCTGGGCTTCATGTACCTGTACGGCGAGTGCGTGGAGAAAAACGAGGTCGAGGCCGCCGGCTGGTTTCGCCGCGCCGCCGGGCAGGGGCTGGCCGGGTCGGCCATGACGCTCGGGATGATGTACGAACAGGGGCTCGGTGTGCCGCCGGACGCCGCGGAGGCCAAAAAATGGTATGCAGTGGCGGAACGCGCCGGCGCGGAGCAATCCGGCGGCTGACGGGACCGGTCGGTCCCGGGCGGCAAGCCCGGGCCCGACCGATGCCGGCGTTACTTCTTCACCCAGGCCTTGAAGCCGTCGGTCTTTTGTTCCATGCCGTCCTGGTAACCGGCCTCGTAGGCCTCGTTCACGCGCTGTTCCTCGCGCTTCGGGTTGTGCAGGAAGCCGCTCGCCCAACCGTTGATGTACTCGACATCGACGCCGCTCTTTTCCATCGTGTCGATGGCCTGGTAATACGTGTTGCTCATGAGTGCCACTCCTCGTTATGCCACGATACAGGCTATAAAAAAGGCCGCTATCTTACCCGATGATCCGGTCGTTTCAATAGCGCGCGGGGCGCGCCGCTAAACCCCCGATTTGCCAAGGGGTGTCGGCCCGTCGGCCGTGGGCGTAGACGATGCGGTTCGAACCGCCCTCGGCATCGCGCTCCTCCCAGGCGAGGTGGAGATCGCCGTCCGCGTCCATGGCCAGCACCGGCTGGCTGCGGTGACGCTCCGGGCCGGCGGCATCGGGCACCGCCAGATCCTCGCTGAATTCCTGCGCGGCGGGCCAGGACAGCCACAAATCGCCGTGGCCATCGCGCTCATCGTGCCAGACGAAGGCCACCCGGCCGCGCCGGTTGCCGGCGACCGCGACATGCCATTGACTGACGCCGGCGGCGAAGGCATCCGGCATCGCCCGGTTGGCGCCGAAACGGCGCCCGCCGTCGTCGCTGAAGGCCGCGTAGGGGGTGTAGCCGGAGGTGAAGTCGCGCTTGTCGAGCCAGGCGGCCGCCACCCGCCGGCCGTCGAGCGCGGTCAGCACCACGCGCGCCACGCCGCTGCCCTTGCCGTAGATCGCGGCGCGCTCCGCCGGCAGCTCGTTGAGGCGCTGGGGCGGCCGGAACCGCTTGCCCGGCGCGGCGTGACTGTAATACAGCACGGTGTGGCCGTGACGCCGGTCCTCCCAGGCGACGACCGTCCCGCCCCGACCGAGCGCCACGGCCGGATAGGCCTGATCGGCGGCCGGCGGGTCGGTGTCCACGGCCCGCGGCGATCCGACCGTCATGGCGCCCCGCCGGTCGACGCGCAAGCGGCTATGCACGATGCGCGCCCGGCCGTCGTGCCGCTCGGCCCAGACGGCGGCGATGTCCGCGCCGGCGGCGGCGAGGCTGATCTGCGCGGCGTCGGCGGCGAGGCGCGTGGCCGGGCCGGGAGAATCCGGCGCGACGCGGCGCGCCCAGACCGCGCCGCCCTCCTCCCAGGCCGCCACGAAGCCGCCGGCGTCCAGCGCGACGATCACCGGTTCGAAGGCGTCGCCACCACCGCTGATCCGGCGCGGCGCGCCGAAGCGTTCCGCGCGGTGACCGCGCAGCGCCGCGCAGACCTCGGGCCGGCCGCTGGCATTGCTCTCGTACACCACCGCCACGGCGTCGCGCCCGGCGGCGAGCGCGCGCCGGCCGGCCGAATCGAGATGATGGAAGACAGCATCGCGCGCCGGCGCTGCGACCACGACCGGCGCCGCGAACCGCCAGGGCGCATCGGCCGCGACCGGCGGCGCGCAGGCCAGGAACGTCAGCGCAGCCACGAGTTGCCTCATGGCAGCTCGGACAGGTATTCGCGGATGCCGCGGGTCTTGTAGATGCCGTCGTGCACGTAGCGGTCGTAGTGCAGGAAATCCTGCGCCGACTGCACGCCGGCGATCTTGAAGATCAGCCCGCCGTCCGGCTCGAGGAAGGCGAACACCGGCGTCGCCACCACCTTCATGCGCACGCCGAGCTCCATCTCGGTGATGCGCTCGCCGCTCGGCAGTACCAGGCGCTTGCCGCTCTCGGCGTCGACGTAGACCAGCACATAGTGATCGACGTAGCGCTCGCGCACCGCGGATTCGCTGAAGGCCTCTTTGTTGGTCTTGTCGCACCAGCCGCAGCCGTAACGGCCGAAGTACAGGAACACGCGCTTGCCGGACGCGCGCGCCTGCGCGAGCCCCCGGTCGTAGTCCAGGAACGGGTAGCCCTCGGGCGGATCGGCCCGCACCGGCAGCGCCAGGACGGCCAGGACCCCGAACACCGCCGAGACGCGGAAAATAGCCTTGAACGCCATAAACTTGTCTCGTC
Organism: Acidiferrobacterales bacterium; assembly: GCA_036393295.1. Taxonomy (GTDB): domain Bacteria; phylum Pseudomonadota; class Gammaproteobacteria; order Acidiferrobacterales; family UBA6901; genus DASWHF01. The sequence goes on along the minus strand of DASWHF010000082.1, from coordinate 1,375 downwards.
AGACCAGCGTGTTACCCTGTAAATACGATACACTCCGGAAGCGGACAACGCCATGCTCAACTTCGGTGAACTGGTCAACACCGTCCAGCGCAACTGCCATATCTCCGACGCGCGCTATGCCGGGGACTATACGCTGTGCGTGTTCCTGCTCAAGATGCGCGAGCTCTACCGCTGGGAGCACGAGATCCCCTTCACCGGCGTGCTGTCCAAGGACGCGATCGGCGAATGGCTCAAGGAGCGCGAGCAGATGTGGGACCGCATGGAGGCCAGCGAATTCGAGCCGCTGCCGCTCGGGGGCGAGCGTCCCGACCCCTTCGACAGCGCCGCCATCAACCGCGAGCTCGTGCCGCGCGGCTACGTCTACAGCGGCGGCTACGGCCGCTTCAACAAGCCGCATTTCTTCCTCGGCAACCTGGCGCGCGCGGAGCGCCGCGACGGGCTGACCATCTACGTGTCGTCCTGCGAATACGCCCGCGACCTGGTGGCGCCGCCGGCGATGATCCAGAGCGATGTCATCTACGTGCGCCAGGAGTCGCTGCGCCGCTTCATCTGGGAGAAGATCGAGGAACACCGCTGGAGCCCGGTGAACACGGCGATGGCCGAGGCGCTCGTCGCCTATCGCTTCGACGATGACGAGGCGGCCGGCCTCGAGCGCATGGTGGACGGCGAGACCGAAACCTTGATCCTCCACGAGCTCGGCGAGGGCCAGGCCGGCCGGCTGCTCGGCGAGGCGTGGCACACAATGCTCGCGTCGCTCGCGCGCTCCAAGGCCGAGATCATGGCGCGCGCGGTGCGCGACCTGCTGGCCGACTGCCTGCAGACGCTGCCGGCACTCGCCGCGCGCGGCGACGCGGCGGCGCTGCACTTCTACTTCGCCAACTTCGGCGGCATGCGCCGCTATCTCGCGCCCGAGCTGGTCGCGGCCTACCGTCGCTGGTCCGTGGACGGCGAGGCGCGCGCCATCGACGAGGCCGCGACGATCGGCCGCGAGCGCTGGCTCGACACCGCGCGCACCATGCTGCGCCTGCACGCCGAACGCGGCACCGAGGCCGGCCCGGCCATCGAGACCCTCCTCGATCCCGCACGCGCGGCCTGAGCCCCAGCCCGCGTCCTTGCAGATTTCGAGAGACAAAATCTTGGCCACGGGGGTCACGGGGAGCACGGGGAAGAATCGCGTTGGAACCTACATCGCCGGAAGGCCGGCACCAGCACGGGGAAACCGCGCAACCCGTCTGATCTTGATATCCCCGTGCTCCCCGTGACCCCCGTGGCAGATTGACTCCCGGCGTCACCGCCCACAGCCATTTTTTTCGCCCGCGCGTCGATCGAGGCTATAATCGCGCCCCGGGAGCGGCCCGGCCGGGCCGCCGCCGGC
>DASWHF010000081.1:0-51975 GCA_036393295.1 Acidiferrobacterales bacterium | reverse complement strand
GTCGGCTTTGGCGATCGCGTCGAATGCCGTCAGGCCCTCACTGAACCAGAAGGAGTGCAGCAGCGCGACGGCGCGTTCGAACTGCGGTTGCACCGCCGGGCTGCATGAAGTCGGGAAACGCACGTTGCCGAGCTTTTCGATACCGTCGCTGTGCGCCAGCACACCGGCGGTGAGGAACGCAGACGCCAATAGCGCTGAAATCAGTTTCGTTTTCATGGTGATCTCCTTTGACAATTTCCGACACAAACGTGAGCCGCATCGGCGACAGATGACGCGGCTGACTCGACGATGAAAAGGGCCGTCTTGGCCCAACGAGAATGGAATCTCATGGAACTTTCTCCACAGGATCTTTATTATTTTTAAGTCGCTTATTTTTTACTGCTGCACGACTTTGCTTCGCTGGTATCCGCGCCCTGGTTCAAGCGACACGAACAAACCTAATATTTTATAGATAGGGAGTAAGCAAGCAATGCACGTTACGCTGAATCCACATTTAATCAATGCGTATCGGCTTGGTATCAGAACTAATAGTTTTTGTAATGTTTATCGACACTCAGGCCGGTCGCCGGTCGAACGGGGCGAAATGCCCAAACTGATTTGTTCGGTGCCGAAAAAACAGCCGGCCCGATCAGCCTTTCCCATGCATAAGGTATTTGAGCAACGGCGTGATCAAGAGCAACAACACCCCGGCGCCGAGCGAGCTCCCGACGAGAAACCAATACAAGGGAATGCTTGAACCGGCCAGCAGGCTTTCCAGGATGCCGGCCAGGTAATTGGCGATGGCGTTGGCGGCGAACCAGATGCCCATCATGACCGCGGCGAGACGCACCGGCGCGACTTGGCTGACCAGGGAAAGGCCGATCGGCGACAGGCACAGTTCGCCCATCGTGTGCAGCAGATATACGAAGAACAGCCATTGCGGCCCGACTTTGCCCAAGGTCTCGGCGCGGCCCTGAGCGATCGCCAGCACGATAAAGCCGGCGCCCATGATGAGAATCCCCACGCCCATCTTGGCGGACACGGGCAGCGCGAATCGGGACCGGTCCCAGCGCGTCCACAGGATGGAAAACAGCGGCCCGAGCAGCACGATCAGCAACGGGTTGATGCCCTGGAAATAGGACGCCGGGATTTCCCAACCGAGCAGCGCGCGATCGGTCAGCCGGTCGGCAAACAGGTTCATGGTGCCGCCCGCCTGCTCGAAGCCCATCCAGAAGAAAATCACGAAGACACCCACGATCACGATGGCCAGCACGCGATGCCACTCCTCGCGGGTACAGGTCCTTTGCTGCCACGCGAGAAAAGCGATGAAGGCCGCGATGGGAATGCCGACCTTAAGCTCCGTGCCGATACGGTTCCAAAGCGGCGTAAGCGCGCTGCCCGCGCCGATCACGGCGTACACGAGCGGGATCATGAGGGCGCTGACGAGCCCGATATGCCACCAGGCACGGCGGTCGAGCCGGTCCTGGCCGGGCGGAAGTCCCGCCTTGCCCAGCTTGTGCTGGCCGCGCACGAACCATATCACCGCGAACAACATGCCGACGCCGGCGGAGCCAAAGCCCCAATGCCAGCCGATCTTCTCGCCCAGCGTGCCGGCGATCAGCGGCGCGAGGAACGCCCCCAGATTGATGCCGATGTAGAAGATGGTGAAACCGCCGTCGCGCCGCGGATCGTGCTCGCGGTAGAGCGAGCCGAGCAGCGTGGAGATGTTGGGCTTGAAGAAGCCGTTGCCGACGATGATCAAGCCCAGCGCCGGCATCAGCAGCGCGGGAAACGCCATGGCAAAGTGGCCCATGGCCATGACCAGGCCGCCAATCAGGATCGCCTTGCGGTAGCCGAGATAGCGGTCGGCCAGATAGCCGCCGACGATCGGCGTGAGATACACCAGGGCGGTGTACGTCCCGTATATGGCGAGCGCATCGCTGCGCGGATAGCCCAGCGCGTTGACCAGGTACAGCACCAGCAGCGCGCGCATGCCGTAGTAGCTGAAGCGTTCCCACATCTCCGTGAAGAACAGCGTGGGCAAGGCGGCGGGGTGACGCTCGCCATGGGGGGCGGCGTACGGGGGCGTAGCTCCGGTGACGCGGGTGGTCATGTCTCGATTCCCCGGGGATAAGGTGCGCCGTATTATCTACTGCACTCTCCATCCGTGTCGCGTTTTCGGCCTGGTTTCAAATCGGCCATAAACAGAGATTCATTAAGTGTTCAAGAGATCGACAAGGTGCTGTCGAACCTCCAGGAGGTCCGCGCCCGCGGCGGCCAGCTGTTCCTGTTCAGCGACAAGGACGTGCGCATCGAGCTCGACAACTTCGAGAACCTCACCCTCTCCGACATCGGCCCCACCACCGCGCCGATCATCTACAGCGTGCCGCTGCAGCTGCTCGCCTACCACGTCGCGGTGCTGCGCGGGACCGATGTCGACCAGCCGCGGAATCTGGCGAAGTCCGTTACCGTGGAGTGATGTTGTTCGGCGCACACGGACGCCACGATAGCCGGCTCCTGGGTTATGCGGCAAGCCCCTTCTGCCGCATGCACCAAATTCACTCCTGGACGCAGGACGGACGCTTTGCCATGATTGCCCGAGGTGATTGTGCGCTAGACGGAATATCATGGTATATACGTTGATTATTTGCTCCTATTTTCCTACTTTCAGTATAAGATTTGTCGTGTAAATACGTGCCCACGAGCATAGCAGCGGCGCAATTTGACTATAACGATAACAAGAAGGTGGACAGAGCCTATGGAAAAAAACGAGACTGTTATCCCATTTCTGAAATGGGCCGGCGGGAAGCGCTGGCTTGTTTCGTCCTATCCAGAGATTCTTAACCGTCCCTATAATCGATATATCGAGCCCTTTCTTGGAAGCGGAGCTGTCTATTTCCACTTGGCCCCAGAGCGATCGATACTTGCTGATCGAAATAAAGAACTAATTGAAACATATCAAGCCATAAAAGATGCTTGGAGAAGTGTTGAAAGGGAACTGGCCAAGCATCAACGCAATCATTCAAAGAATTACTACTATGTAGTTCGTGATTCAAAGCCACGGACCGCCCACGCGCGAGCGGCACGGTTTATCTACCTAAACCGAACCTGTTGGAACGGCTTATATCGTGTGAACCTAAATGGGGAGTTCAATGTCCCACTTGGAACAAAAACAAACGTCGTTCTGGAGTCGGACAACTTTCATAGTGTTTCGAATTTATTGAGGACAGCGGATCTTAGGGTAGGAGATTTTGAACCGATTATCAATAAGGCACGCAAAAATGACCTCATCTTTATTGATCCGCCGTATACCGTAAAACACAACCTCAATGGTTTCGTTAAATATAACGAGACTCTTTTTTCTTGGGAAGATCAAATCAGATTACGTGACTGCGTACTTAGGGCAACGGAGCGAGGAGCATCTGTGGTCCTTACAAACGCTTACCACCAATCAGTAAGAAAGCTGTACAGAAAAATTGGCCAGCATCGCCGGCTAATAAGGGCAAGCGTGTTGGCTGCTGATCGCGAAAAAAGAAAGTTATGTGACGAATTGTTGGTAATCGTTGAATAGTTTCTCGATAAAAAATGAATCTGTAAGGCAAAAAAGGATCGCAGTGAAAAAGGAACCCAAAATAGACAGCGTTTCTGTGATCGTGCCCACCAATCCATTCGTTCTGCGAACGGGAGAAAAGGTTTGCCTTTGCGCGCTTGATGTCGAAAAGCTGATGCAGTGGTGGCCAGGGTTACCGCATTTCCCACATCGTAATGCGAAGAAAGTTAAGTCGATCCAACGCTCGCTGGATTGGAAACGAGTAGCCCATATTGCAGCTTACCTTCTCCAAGAAGAATTGATCGACGCTCCCGCGATGATCGAGAAGTACTTCACCGAGATTTATGAGCCGCGACAAAATGAGCCAGGACGTGAATGGCCCCCGAAAGTAAACAAGGTTGTTGGTTTTTCACGAAGCGTGTATCCAACTTTTTCCAATATTCTAGTACACGTAAACGGTGCGCAGCTCATCGAAGACCCGGATAAACTTGGTTCAGGCACGTTAAAAATTAATCCTGATTCGGAAGACCTCGCCGTGACCGTGATAGATGGCCAACATCGGGTTAACGGCGCGTATTTAGCGCTTATGGTTAAACGCGAAACCAACCAAACTGCCGAGTTTGATCTCCCTGCGCAGGTCTTTATCGACTTAGACCAGCCGAGAGGTCCTCCACGGAAACAGGCACAAATATTTATCGATGTTAACTTCTACCAAAAGAAGGTTGATCGATCACTTGTTGCCGATTTATTTCCAACGGCGAGAGGTGAGGCCACATCTACAGACGATAAGGATCGCGCTCAAGATATCGCGCGCAAGCTGATGCTTGAAAAAGGTCCACTCGTAGGAATGATTCAGATTCCTGGCATCAAATACGGAGTAAAAGATGTCATTACGCTTTCAACTTTGGTTGGTGCAGTCGAGGACGTTATCGAACCGCTTCGCCGAGCGGACTTAACGAGCCTAGACGAGCAAGCTGATTTCATCGCTCAAGCCCTGGATTCATGGCTAGAAGCGACCGGAAGACGGGAGGCGCCGGACGATAAGAAAAAGTTGTCTAGCGAAAATGTCGTATATCAGGGGCGCATTTTGGTATCAGTAATTAGTTTAATTCCAGCCATGTTATGGCGCCTCAAGAAATCGAAGCACCCTTTGATTTCCCAACACTCGCAAGCACGCCTCGCTGAGTGGTTAAAGAGAGTTATAGGGAGCGCCGGCTTGTTAGACAAGAAGGGTAATTTCATTAGTAAGGCCGAGTTCAAGAAAGGCGGCTATCTAGGAAGTGGCGGTATTGGAAGATTTCGTAATCGGCTATGGGCGTCTGTTCTGGATTCGAATCAAAAGATTGCGCGAATGCAAGACGAAAAAATCTCGTCGATTGCAGAGCACAACAAAGCCTCTGTTATGGAAGAAATTGGAGAAAGCTAAGTGGCAAGCGGATCGACCCACATACCATTGGTCACCAAAGTATTTGACCAGCTAAACCTACAAGGACCTGAACACCTCCCACAGTCCGGTGCGTTAGCAAGAACGCTGCGAAAGCACATCAAAGACCGTGGCATGCAGTTTAATCTAAGAGCAACGGACGCTGCTCTTTTTGGCTCTGCTGCTGTGGAAATGTGGCTAAAAGCTGTGCACAGCTTTCTGATCTCTACCTCTGTAATGAAAGCTAGTCCAGTTTGGTCTGCAGTTTCCGGGTACTACGCTAGTCACTACATTATGCGAGCGTTTTCGCATTTGTTTGGACATTTCATTTTGAGAAGAGACAAGCAAGTAGTGGAGATGACTCTCAATCGAGGATACTTTTGCGATATAAAAAAGAAGAACAAGTTAGTTGAGCATCAATACTATTGGGAGTTACCGCACGGAGAATTCGGCATCGCTGGCAATGCGCTATTTTCTACGAATCCTCCGATTAAAGATGATTCAGAGACGTCAGACGGTTTTCATCGCGTCTATGCGAATTACTTTGATCACGTTGATCGTTTTCCAGAGTTTACTCCTCTAGATGAGGCATTCCTAAGAGCGAGAGTGGATCGGATATCCGAGCTTGTGACGGACTCACCGAAAGTTCCGGATAACGCCAAGTTTCCAGATCTCGATGCGGTACACGTGCTTGCATACGCCCGAATTATAAGGTTTAGGAAGTTCTTGGACGAAGCAATTGATCCCAGGAATAGATTTTGGAGTTTCTACCGAAAGCCTTCGTGGTTTTCAAAGTACATGGATTTTCAAATACGTGAAAGTCCTACTCTGTCTAGCGATAAGGTTGTTCTCTAGTCATGGGGGCAGAGCGAACATGGACACTGCCAAACTACCAAAGGGACCAGGTCTTGCAAAATCATATGATCGCGCAAGACCTAACCTAGAGACCGTGAGAGTATGCGCGGGCATAACAGTCATCGGATACGCCCTTCTCGGAGTTCGGTTGTTTTCAGTTTATCGCTAACGTACTTGACGGCGTCCGCCAACATCTGATGCGTCCAATAGAGCCCCGCGCGTGCGCCGGGGGTCAATCCTTCAGACAGGTCCAACTCCTCCAGTAACTCGATAAGATGCGCCACTCGATCCAGGGTGTCCCGGTGCGAAGTCTTGCTGATTATGGGATGGTGGGGTACACGCGAACCGGAGGTGCGCGGAGCGTTTCGACGACGCTGTCTCATGGGCTTCTCCCAAGATCAAAGGCTTGACGACTGGCAGTGACTCACTGCCTGATCCGAGAGCCTAAAGGCGTCCTTCGAATAGTCCAAATTGGACTATGGAGAGCAAAGTTTCGAAGCACGCGAATCTGCGTTATGCCCCTTCCAGGCGTCGCCGATTCGATCTGAAACACGGATGAAGGATTCCGCTTTGGATGTTGTCCCGTATTTCAATTACCCTGATCCCCGGACGCCCGCGCCCGAAGTATCATCCGTTTGACGGCCGAGTTGGTCTTGATCTGGATCAGCTCGATTTCCGGATGCTTGAGTGCGAAGACCCGGAACACCTCGTCGGCGAACGATTGCCCGATCGCATCGATGCCTTGAAAGTCGAATATCACTGTCTTGAATCGGTCGATGCGGGCCAGCAATCGCTTTGCCTGGGAGCGCGACACCAGCTTGTCGTCGCCGTACTGCGCCAGCCGCACGGGAACGATGGTCTTGGTGAATCCGATGTCGTCGTCCGAGGTGAACTGATCGAAGACCTTTTTAGTCGTGCGCGCGGTGTGATTGTCGAGTTTCATCCACACCGTCGTGCCGGAGGACAGTCGATCCTGCTCCAATATCCAGTCCTCCTGCTCGCCGAACTTGTGGGAAAAATGGGTGCCGCCCGACAGGATGTCGAAACCGTCGAACATCCTGGATGTGAAGAAAATGCCCTCTCCGGTGTGATGGGCGGGGTCGGTCGTGAGCTTTCCCTTGGCCAGCTCCAGGATCGCATGACGCTCGTCGAGCAGGCCCAGCGCGGTCTGAATTTTCTTAAAGATGCCGACACCGTCGTCGTAGAGCACCATTTCCGTGTTCGACGCCGACCGCCGCAGCCGAATGCCGGTCACGGTGCCGCCGGAATGATCGATGGCGTTATTGAACATTTCGGTGAATCCGTAGTGCCATATCTCGGCGACGTTGTCGGGCATCCTGCCCAGCGCGGGCGCCACGTCCGCGCGCCACACCACGTCCTCGGCCAGGGTGCCGGTCAGGGAATAGGTTTTGCTCCACTCTTCCAGCGGACGCAGGTGGTAGGTCAGGTTCCGCGTGCTGCCCCGCGTAACGAGCGCCTTCTCGCCCACCAGCCTCTGCAGATGCTTGTTGACCGCCTGGCGCGTGATGCCGAACTTGTCGGCGGTGAGTTTGGCGATGTCCCGGGGATGCTTCTCGGCGTGACTCAGGATGAATTGCCGTATGCGTTCGCCGCGGGAGCGTACTCTGGTCATGTGCGATGCATCCGACCTTGCCGGTTTGTCAACTTTAACCCGCGTTATTGTCAACCTCATATGTTATATTGTCAACCCTTGCGGCAAATCCGCCGGTAGACCCCGGGTTGTCCCGGGCAAGGCGACATCTTGGGTGCAAACGAGGCCACGCAACCGGCTTGCGGTCCGGCTTTGCAACATCATGTTTCATTGCAGGACTTGAACTCGGTTGCAAAGGCGCTGGCCCGTGTCGCGGCGACCGTCCGGGAACTCCACGGCCGACCCGGACAAGTGACGTGCGCCGTCCATCGATTACGTCGCGGCGCGATACGCGCCGCACCGAATCGGGGCGAGACCCCGTCGCGCCGCGCGAATCCAATGTCATTCTTGGTGCATTCGATCCCGGCACGAATGGCATAGTCGTTGCTTGCTAACCCCTCGAACAAGAACAACGCTACAGGGGGAGTCCATGAGAAATGCAATCACCGCGATGGGTCGCGGCCTCGGTCTGTTGATCCTCGTCTTCGCGTTCGGCAGTACCGCCTTCGCCGCCGACGTTCCCGCAACCGACGTCGCCCACCTCGCCGTCGCGCTCAACGCCGTGTGGGTGGCGGTCGCCGGCAGCCTGGTGTTCTTCATGCAGGCCGGCTTCGCGATGCTCGAATCCGGGATGGTGCGGGCCAAGAACACGGTCAACGTGCTGATGAAGAACTACACCGACATGTGCTTCGGTGGCATCGCCTTCTGGATGGTCGGCTACGGGCTGATGTTCGGGTCGAACCCGAGCGGCTGGCTCGGCGTTGACCACTTCTTCGTCGGCCAGGACCACGACGTCGATTACGGCGTGCTGTTCTTTCAGATGATGTTCGCCGCGACCGCGGCCACCGTGGTGAGCGGCGCGCTCGCCGAGCGCGTGCGTTATCCCTCCTACATCATCGGCTCGATCGTCATCACCGCGCTGATCTACCCGGTGTTCGGCAGCTGGGCCTGGGGCAGCCTGTACGCGGGCAGCGGCTGGCTCAAGGCCATGGGCTTCATCGACTTCGCCGGCTCCACGGTCGTCCACTCGCTGGGCGGGTGGTGCGCGCTGGCCGGCATCATCGTGTTGGGGCCGCGGCTGGGTCGTTACGGCGACGGCGGATCGGCGCGCATGATCCCCGGTCACAACCTGACCATGGTCGCCCTGGGCGGATTCATTCTGTGGCTGGGGTGGTTCGGCTTCAACGGCGGCAGCACGCTGGCGGCCGGGCCGGAGATCGGCGGCATCATCCTCAACACGCACCTGGCGGCGTCCGCCGGCGTGGTGAGCGCGATGCTGGCGATGGTCCTGTTCGGCAAGCCGATCCTGATGACCACGACCATCAACGGCGGTCTCGCCGGGCTGGTCGCCATCACCGCCGGCTGCGCCACCATGGACCCGCTGTTCGCCGTGACGACCGGCTTCCTGGCCGGGATCCTGATGGTGATCGCCATGGACATCATGGACGGCATGCGCTGGGACGATCCGGTCGGCGTGGTCGCGGTGCACGGGGTGTGCGGGGCCTGGGGAACGCTCGCGGCCGGAATGTTCAAGCACGGCGACATGTTCAACGGCGGCCAGATTCTGGTGCAACTGCTCGGCATCGGCGTGGCCTTCGTGTGGGCCTTCGGCACGGCCTACGCGAGCTATCGCCTGATCGACTATCTCATCCGCCTGCGGGCGTCGAGCCTGGCGCAGCAACGCGGGCTCGATTTCGTCGAGCATTACGAGATCGGCTACCCCGAGTTCCAGCGCGATGTGCTGCACGCGGGAAAGGAGTGATGCGCCATGATCGCCCCGAAGATGAGCAGCCCGACCGAGCTGCGCCAGATCGTGTCACGCACCCTGCAGGCCTCCCTCAACCCGGCGCAGATGGCGGCGGTGCTGGATGTCCTGGACCGTGAGTTCCTCGACCAGGCGAACTTCGCGCTCACCGACTTCGTCAACCGGATCGACCAGCTGGTCGATCTCGGCGACCGCAAGAACGGCATGCGCGCGCTGCTCGCCCGGAACCTGAATCTCGTGCACGGCGCGGCGGACGGCGGATCGCCCGCCGCGGCCGCGCCACGCCCCGCGGTGATCGTGTTCGATGCCGTCGTCAACGCCATTCACAAGGCCGTGGACCTCGCCGACCCGGCGAAGGCGGAGGTCATGTGCGCGGCCATGGCGAAGGGGCTGGGCGCCGCGAACCTGGGCCCGCCGTTCAAGGCCGAGCTCCAGGCCTGGTGCCAGGACCGGATCGCGAAGTTCACGAACGGCGGCCCCGACAAGGATCTGGCCACGGTCGTCCATGCCCTGTACGTCTGGTGCTGCAACGCCCTGGGCCCGACCGCCACCGACAAGCTGTTCGCCAACGCCATGCGCGAGGCCGAACGCCTGCCCGAGGCGGCGCAGTTTCCGCCGCGGAGATTGTGCTGAAGAACCACGTCGTCCCCCTTGGCGCCAACCCATGTCCCGCGGCGCTGACCCGGCCCGCCCCTGGACAGCAACCGGCCGCTTTGCCATGCTTGCCCGGCATGACCACGGAAGGCGGCCTGCCTTGCCGTGAATCGGGCTGAGGCAGGCGTGGTAAGACAAGGAACCAAATCAAGAATTTCCCTGCTTGGTTGTGCCGCTGCGGCGATATATCAACGACAGTTGGGCGGCTTATATTGGGCGGGCGTAAGCGGAGAAACCACATGCAAGTACTCAACGTTCATGAGCGTGAGCTTGAAGCGGACTCGGTACTGGTTGGTGCGCTCATCGACTCACTTGCGTCCAAAGAAGATCGGTTGTGGCCGAAACACGTCTGGCCCCGTATGGAGTTCGATCGCCCGCTCGGCGTCGGTGCAACGGGTGGGCATGGCCCGATTCGGTACTTTGTCGAGGAGTACACGCCTGGCAAATCGATCAAGTTTCGTTTCACCGGCCCAAAGGGCTTCGATGGCTTTCATGGTTACGAGATCGTGGGCGGTCCCGAACACCCCGTTGTCCTGAAGCACACGCTGAAAATGAATACCTATGGCCGCGCCATATTGTCATGGCCTTTGGTCTATCGGCCGATGCATGACGCCCTGATGGAGGACTCCCTTGCCACCGCCCAGGCCTCGCTCGGGCTGACCCCGACCGTCCAGGCGTGGTCGCTGTGGGTCAGGATTCTTCGTTGGTCTGTCTCCGGCGGCAAGGCGCGTTCCCAGTCAGTGCCCGGCAACTCGCATCCGCCGCCGTCACCGTTGGCGAAGAAGCATTTTCAGACACCTTAAGTTCGACATTCGTAAATGAATTTACGTCGGCCGCGGCGGCTTCTGCTGGTATCATACGGATCAAATGCGCATACCCAGGGCAGCAATGAAATTCACCATGCCGGCCGTTTTCCTGTTGGCGCTCGGGACCGGCGCCCACGCCACTCACGAGCCCTGGACTCACACCGAGTTTCCCCAGGACAAGGACAAGGGCTGGTGGGACGACGGCTGGTGGCAGGACGGAAAGCTCGATACGCCCGAAAATCACGCGGTCGCCATGGAGCGCATCGAATACCGCAACGGCGACACCACCGTGCCGGCCTACGTGTTCCGGCCGAAGAAGCCCGGCCGGTATCTGCCGGTGCTGTTCGTGCACGGCCGCCGCGGGCTGGACGATCTGACGCTGCTGGTGCCGCGGCGCCTGGCGGCGCGCGGTTTCGTGGTGCTGGCGCCGGACGTGTGGAGCGCACGGCTCATCGGCCAGTATCCGATCGAGCACGACTATGTGGTCGAGTCGGACGTCGCCAAGGGCATTGAGGCGTTGCTGGCCTTGCCGAACGTCCAGGGCCGGCGCGCCTGCGTCGTCTCGCACACGCGCGGCGGCTATCTGGCGCTCAAGGCGCTGGTGACCTACAAGAAGCAGGAAAGGGAAATCGCCTGTTACGTTTCCTATTACCCCCACTGGCAGGATCCGAACAAACCGGAGCCGATGCAGGTCTATCAGTATGCGCCCGAGATCGAGGACCTGACCGCCGCAGTGCTGGTGTTCTTCGGCGCGCACGAGCAGTATCAACGGCTGCGTCCGATCGTGGAGGGCATACGGACCCTGGAGGAGCGCGGGCGCAAGCCGCAGCTCATCGTCTATCCCGGCGTCGGGCGCGGTTTCGAGTTCCGGCCGCCCGAGGTGCGAACCTTCGCCGACGATCTCGCCGCCAAGGATGCGGTGCGGCGAACGGAGAAATTCATCCGCCTCCACCTGCGGTGATTGCATGGGCGCCTGGTTTTCAAGGAACCTCGGCGACGGCATTTTGGCCGCGGAGCTGTTGGGTCGTATCGAGGCGCTGTTCATCGCTGAGCCTGTTAGCCGGCGCGGAAGAATCCTGGTCCGTGCTGTTTCCGGGGCGCGCTGTTTGATGCCACCGCCTCTCGATACGTGGTGGCGCGGAATGTGAGCGACAGGAAACTTTTCCCAGCCAGCGCTTTCCCACCAGGACATGACCCGGCCACCGACAATCATCAACATCTTCCGGCTCGCGCTGGCCGCGGCGGTGATCGTCATCACCGTTCTCGCCACGATGCGCATCGAGCATCCGGTCGTGAGCGGCCTCGGTGACAAGTTTCACCACCTCGCGGCGTTCTACGTCCTCGCCCTGCTGGTGGATTTTTCTGCGCCCAACTCCCGCTACGGCCTGGCCAAGGCAGCGCCGCTGCTGGCCTACGGCCTGCTGATCGAGGTCGTTCAGTACTTCCTGCCGCACCGGACGTTCTCGCTGTTCGACCTGGCAGCCGACGCGGCCGGGCTGGCGCTATACGGGTTGTCGCTGCCGCTGCTGCGACGCGTTCCCGTGCTGCGGCGGCGCTGGGAGACGACATGACGGCCACGGGCTTGCGATGACCGGGCTGCTCGAATTCGACACCGAACGGCTGCGCCTGCGTCAACGGCGCGCCGCGCGTCGGCTTCGATCGGTGCGTTGTTCGCCCTGACGCGCGAGATACTGCGGGAGCGGAACTGACACCGCCGCGCCCGTGATTCCTTGCGACGCCGACCGCCGGCGCTTATCATCGCCCAACACCCGTGCCAGCCGAGAGCCCGAGTCGTGATCACCCGTCAGCAGGGATTGCCGCTGTTCTTGTTGAATACCGTGTTTTTCCCCGAGCAGCGGTTGCCGCTGCGTGTGTTCGAGGCGCGCTATCTCGACATGGTGTCGGCCTGCTTCAAGTCCGGATCGCCGTTCGGGATCTGCCTGATCCGCCGCGGTGCCGAGGTCGGCGAGGCGGCCGAGCCCGAGACGGTCGGCACGCTCGCGCACATCGAGAAATGGGACATGCCGCAGCAGGGCGTGCTGCACGTTCTGGCGCGCGGCGGCCGGCGCTTCGAGGTGGAGCGCGCCGAGCAACGCGGCAAGCTGACGGTGGCGGATGTGAGCCTGTGGTCGGAGGAACCGCCGGTGCCGGTGCCGGAATCGGACCGCGAGCTCAGCGATTTCCTGCGCCGCATCATGCTCGAGGTCGGTGACGATCTCGTTCCCGAGCCGTACCGATTCGATGACGCCGGCTGGGTCGGCATGCGCCTCGCCCAGTTGCTGCCGGTCGACAACCGGCGCAAGCAGGCCTGGCTCGCCGAGCGCGCGCCGCTGATGCGCTTGGGCAGCATCCGCGATACCCTGACGACGCTCGCCCGGTCGAACGGCGCCCCATGACGCACCCTCCCGGCGGCGAATCGCCTGCCGGGGGTTGAGCCGGCGGGAGCGCCGCCGCGCGGCAAGCTCCCGGCCAAAACCGGCAGGCGCGGGCCGGCCCACCCCCGGCGCCCGACCTCTCAGGTGCCACGGTTCCGAAGCGCCCACTCACCTGAAAGTCGTTTGCCGGCAAAGTGTTGCGCGGGCGCCGCGCCCCTGGCCATCCCCCGTCAGCCCGGGCGGTCGGGCCTTTCCGGAGAATGCCGGCTTGGCACCGATGTTGCTTGATCATACATGCGCGCCCGCCGGCTGCCTCGGGCTGTCCTTGTCCCATCGGGCCACGGCGCGAGTACCGGGCCGGCCGTCCGGTGCCCAAACCTCGCCGACCGTTCCGTCGGCAAGTGTCAGGAAGGTCGCGGATCGCCCAGGGTTACGGCCCGGGCCGGGGCGCGACGTATATGGAGATGGGCCAGCCGCCGGATCCCGGTCCGGCCAGCGCCCAGGGAGCAGTCATTGAGGTCAAGCCGTCACATCAGTCCGATTGCCGGCACCGCCGACCACGGTGCGGTGCTGCACCTGATGTTCCAGGACAGTCCGCTGCCGATGTTCGTCTACGATCGCGACAGCCTCGCGATACTCGACGCCAACGCCGCGGCCGCCGAGCTCTACGGCTACAGTCTCGCGGAATTCACCCGCATGCGACTCACCGACATCCGGCCGCCGGACGACGTGGCCGCCTTCATCGAGCACATGCGCGCCCAGCGCGACGCCGCCCGGTCGCGCGGCGAGTGGCGCCACCGTCGCAGCGACGGCTCCGAGATCGACACCGTCGTGATCCAGCACATCCTGGAGCTGGACGGCCGGCGCGCCGGTCTCGCGGTGGTCCAGGACGTGAGCGGGCATCGCCGCGCCGAGGCCTCGGCGCGCGACGCCGAGGCCTTCCTCGAACAGGTGCTCCAGCAATTGAGCGCGGTGGTGTTCGTGATCGACCTCGACGGCCGGTTCACCCTGGTCAACCCCGCGGTCGCCGAGATCACCGGCTACCGGCCCGACGAGCTGGCCGACCGGCCCTTCACCTGCCTGTTCGATGACGATGTCCTGCCGGAGGTGAACCGGCAGTTCGCGCGCGTCGCGCGCGGCGGCGAGACGGTGCTGGAATTCGTCACCCGCCTGCGCCGAAAGGACGGCGGCTCGCGCGTCATCCGCATGAGCGGCGCACCGCTCCGCCGGGACGGGCGGATCGCCGGAGCGGTCGGCATCGCCGAGGACGTGACCGAACGCCGTGCCCTCGAGCAGCGCGTGACCCACCTGCAGCGCGCCCGGGACGCGGCCAGCGCCTGCAACCGCGCCGTGGTGCGCGCCCAGACCGAGGCGGGCCTGCTCGCGGAAATCTGCCGCACCCTGGTCGAGACCGGCGGCTACCGCCTGGCCTGGGTCGGTTACGCCGAGGCGGATGCCGACAAGACGCTGCGCCGGATGGCGAGCTTCGGTGCCGGCGAGGCTTACCTCGACGGCCTGAAAGTCACCTGGGGCGAGGACGCCCACGGCGGCGGGCCGGGCGGCAAGGCGATACGCAGCGGCCGGCCGAGTCTGGCCGGCGATTTGTGGAGCGATCCGGATTTCGCGCCCTGGCGCGAAACCGCGCGCCGCCACGGCCTGCGTTCCTGCGTGAGTCTGCCGCTGCTGGCCGACGGCCGCGCCTTCGGCGTGCTCATTCTCTACGCCACCGAGCCGCAGGCCATTGATGCCGACGAGCTCGCGCTGCTGGTCGAGCTGGCCGACGACCTCGCCAGCGGCATCCGCGGCCTGCGCGCCGACGCCGCCCTGGCGCGCCGTACGCGCGATCTCGACGAGCGCATCAAGGAGCTGCGCTGCCTGTACGCCGTGTCGCGCATCGTCCAGGATCACAGCAATGGCCGCGCCGCCGACGACGCGGTCTTCCAGGAGCTGGTCGACACCCTGCCGCCGGCGTTCGCGTTTCCGGAGCTTACCGCCGCGCACTTCGTGCTCAACGGACGGGAATACCGGACGGCGCGCTATGCCGACACGCCGTGGCGCCTGGCCGTTCCGGTGCGCGTCGCCGGCCGGGAGGCGGGCGAGCTCGCCGTGGTCTGCCTGGAGGCGCTGCCGTCCGCCGATCTCGGGCCGTTCCTCAAGGAGGAACGGGAGCTGCTCGAAGCGGTGGCCGAGCAGATCGGCAAGCTGGTCGAGCGCCGCGAGGCGCACGAGGCGCTGCGCCGCGAGCAGGACCTGCGCGAGCGGCTCACCGACACCAGCCCGGCCGGTATCGTCCTGCTCGATCGCCACGGGCACATCCAGTTCGCCAACGCCCGCGCCGAGCAGGTGTTGGGGCTGGAGCGCGACGCCATCACCGCGCGGCATTACAACGATCCCCAGTGGCACGTGACCGATTGGCTCGGCAATCCGCTGCCCGAGGGACAACTGCCGTTCGCGCAGGTGATGCGCGGCGGTGGCCCGGTGTACGGCGTCGAGCACGCCATTGAGTGGCCGGACGGCGGCCGCATCCTGCTGTCGATCAACGCCGCGCCGCTGCTCGACGCCGACGGCGGCCTGGACGGCGTGGTCGCGACGGTCGAGGACGTCACGGCGCGCCAGCAGGCCGAAGACGAACGGGAGCGGCTGGTCCGTCACAACGAGATGATCCTCAAGGCGGCGGGCGAGGGCATCTACGGCCGCGACCTCGAAGGGCGTATCACCTTCGTCAACCCGGCGGCCGCGCGCATGCTGGGTTATGCGCCCGAGGACCTCATCGGCGTATCGATGCACGAGTGCACACATCACTCGCATGTCGACGGCACGCCCTTCCCGCGCGCCCAGTGCTCGGTCGAGGCCACGCTGCGCGACGGCGAGTCGCGCATGGTCGGCGGTGAGGTGTACTGGCGCAAGGACGGCAGCCAGTTTCCGGTCGAGTACGTGAGCGCACCGATCGTCCAGGGCGACAAGATCACCGGCGCGGTCGTGGTGTTCCGCGACGTCAGCGAGCAGCGCCGCCAGCAGGACCTGCTGGCCGGTGAGAAACGTATTCTCGAGCTGATCGCGCGCAACCGGCCGCTGCCGGAGGTGCTCGACGATCTCGCGGGCATGTTCGAGTCGCAGTGCCGGTTGGGCGTGCGCTGCGGGCTGTTCCTGCTGGCGCCCGAGTCCGGGAGCCTGCACGCCGTCGCGGGGCCCAGCCTGCCCGAGGACTACCGGCGCGAGCTCGACGGCATGGTCCTGGGCGGGGCCGGCGTGCTGGCGATCCGCGCCGGGCTGCTCAACGACATCGGCGAGGAACCGGCCTGGGCGCCGTTTCGCGCCCTGGCCGGGTGCTATGACCTGAGCGTGCGCTGGGTCGTCCCGATCACCGGGGTCCTGGGCCGGGCGCAGGGGTTGCTGGTCCTGTACGACCCGCATCCGCAGTGCCCGGCGGCGCCGGACCGCGAGCTGATCGACCGTATCGCGCGGCTCGCCGGCATCGCCATCGAGAAGCACCAGGCCGAGGACCGGCTCACGACCATGGCGTTCTACGACGCGCTGACCGGGCTGCCGAACCGCGTGCTGCTGCACGACCGCCTGCATCAGGCGATGATCGAGGCGGCGCGCCACGAGCGCCTGGTGGCGGTGATGTTCCTCGACCTGGACCGTTTCAAGACCATCAACGACTCGCTCGGTCACGAGACCGGCGACCAGCTGCTCAAGGTGGTCGCCGAGCGGCTGCTCGGCTGCCTGCGGCCGGGCGACACCGCCTCGCGCCTGGGCGGCGACGAGTTCACGCTGCTGCTCGCCGACGTGGCGCATGTCGACGACGTGGCGCGCATCGCGCAGAAGATCATCGACAGCTTCGTCCAGCCGTTCGATATCGCCGGTTACGAGCTGTTCGTGACCACCAGCATCGGCATCACGCTGTTCCCGTTCGACGACCGCGACGTCGAGTTGCTGCTCAAGAACGCCGACACCGCGATGTACTACGCCAAGGAGGAGGGCCGCAACACCTTCCAGTTCTACAGCGCCGAAATGAACGTCAAGTCGGTCAAGCGCCTGACGCTGGAGACCGCGCTGCGCCGGGCGCTGGAGCGCGACGAGTTCCGGCTGCACTATCAGCCGCAGGTGAGCCTCGTGACCGGCGAGCTGACCGGCGTCGAGGCGCTGCTGCGCTGGCAGCATCCCGAGCTCGGGCTGGTGTCGCCCGGCGAATTCATTCCACTCGCCGAGGAGACCGGGCTGATCGTGCCGATCGGCGAATGGGCGCTGCACGCGGCCTGCGCCCAGGCCCGCGCCTGGCAGGACGCGGGCATACCGGCGCTGCGGGTCGCCGTGAACCTGTCGCCCCGCCAGTTCCGCCACAAGGACCTCGGCCGGGTCGTGGCGCGGGTGCTGCGCGAGACCGGCCTCGATGCGCGTCTCCTCGAGCTGGAGCTGACCGAAAGTTTGTTGATGCGCGACGTCGAGCAGACCATTGCGGTGCTGAACGGCCTGAAGCGCATGGGCGTGTCGATCTCGATCGACGATTTCGGCACCGGCTACTCGAGCCTCAGTTATCTGCGGCGCTTCCCGATCGACACGCTCAAGATCGACCGTTCGTTCATCGAGCATATCGCCGACCACGCCGACGGCACCGCGATCGCCCAGACCATTATTGTTCTGGCGCACAACCTCAAGATGAACGTCGTCGCCGAGGGCGTGGAGCAGCCGGCGCAGCTGCGTTTCCTGAGCGATCAAGGCTGCGATGCCATGCAGGGTTATTATTTCAGCAAGCCGCTGCCGGCCGACGAGCTGACGCCGCGGTTGCTGGCCGGCTGGCGGCTGCGCCTCGACGAGGTCGCCTGAACGGCGGCGCGGCTACCAGCCGCCGTGCGGCTGCTGGGCGTAGACCAGATCGAACAACGCGGAGTATCCCTCGGTGCTGACGCGGTCGAAGGCGAGGCCGACGCCGTCGGGGCCGGCGCGGACGGTCTGGGCGTGGAAGCGGTGGATCCGCATCTTGCCGGCGGTGCGGATCTTGATGGCCAGCTCGACGCGGCTGCGGCGCGCGATGCGGGCGCTGCCGGTGTCGACCAGCACGCCGTCGAGCGAGATATTGAGGGTGACGCCGCGCCGGAACCCGGCGTTGTCGGGATTGAACATCACCTCGAGGGTGACGGGGATGCGCGGCGTGTCGCGTCGCTCGCTGTTCATTCCTGTCGTGCTGCGGCTCCCGGTGGTACGCCGGCATTGTACCGGCGAAACGCGCGCGAGAACAGAAAGCCCTGCGAAAAGCCGACCGGCGCCGGTATACTGGCGCCGGTCGGCTGGCGCGCCGCGCCGCCTCCCATTACGGATACGCCATGCGTCTGTTCTCGCGTCTCTACGATCTGGCGCTGCGCTGGTCGCGGCACCGTCACGCCGAGCGTTACCTCGCCGGCTTGAGCTTCGCCGAGTCGTCGTTCTTTCCCGTCCCGCCCGACGTGATGCTGGCGCCGATGGCGCTCGCCGACCGCGCCCGCGCCTGGCGCTACGCATGGGTGACCACGGTCGCCTCGGTGCTCGGCGGCCTGCTCGGCTACACCATCGGCGCGCTCGCCTTCCAGGCGGTCGAGCCGTGGCTGCACCGGGTCGGTTACTGGGACAACTTCCTGATCGTGAGGGACTGGTTTGCGCGCTGGGGGTTCTGGGCGGTGTTCCTGGCCGGCTTCACGCCGATACCTTATAAATTGTTCACCATTGCCGCCGGCGTCGTGTCCATGGCGCTGCTGCCGTTCGCGCTCGCCTCGTTCATCGGCCGCGGCGGGCGCTTCTTCCTGGTCGCCGGCATCATCGTGCTGGGCGGCGAGCGCATGGAGCGCATGCTGCGGACCTACATCGACGTCATCGGCTGGCTGCTGGTGGCCGCGCTGGTGGCGGCCTATCTGATCTGGGGTTGAGCGGGCGCCGGTCGTCGCAAGCGCGTGCCGCTTAGAGCGCCTAACAAAATGACCTCGCATTCAACGCCGAACCGTAGGGTGCGTCCCACGCACCGCTTAATATTTCGGTGCGCAGGGCGCACCCTACACCCGTTTCTCATTTTGTTAGGTGCTCTTAGGGGGTGGGACCGGGCCCCACCCTACCTGGCTTTGGGCAGCTTCTTGTGCAGCCTCACCGGCGCGGCGCGCGCCCGCAGCCGCAGGTTGAGCATTTCCACCGACACCGAGAACGCCATGGCGAAGTAGATGTAGCCCTTGGGGATGTGGAACTCGAGGCCCTCGGCCACCAGCGCCATCCCGACCAGGATCAGGAAGCTCAGGGCCAGCATCTTGATGGTCGGATGCGCGTCGACGAAGTCGCTGATGGCGCGCGCCGCCAGCATCATCACCAGCACCGCGATCACGATGGCCGCCGCCATCACCGGAACGTGGCTGGTCATGCCGACGGCGGTGATCACCGAATCCAGCGAGAACACGATGTCGATCACCGCGATCTGGATCAGGATCCCGGCAAAGGACGCCGCCGCGCGCCCGGCGCCGCGCGCCTGCTCGCTGCCCTCCAGGCTGTGGTGGATCTCGAAGGTGCTCTTGACCAGCAGGAACAGCCCGCCGCCCAGCAGTATCAGGTCGCGGCCCGAGACCTCGTAGTCGACGACGGCGAACAGCGGCGCGGTCAGCCCCATCACCCAGGCGAGCGAGAACAGCAGCG
Source organism: Acidiferrobacterales bacterium (assembly GCA_036393295.1). Classification (GTDB taxonomy): domain Bacteria; phylum Pseudomonadota; class Gammaproteobacteria; order Acidiferrobacterales; family UBA6901; genus DASWHF01. The sequence continues at coordinate 32,269 of DASWHF010000081.1, read as the reverse complement.
CTAGGCGGGTGAACATGGCCAGGCCCAGCCCGAGGATGCGGGCGCGCTGGCGCAGGCGCTGCGGCAGGCGCCCGACCAGGATGGAGATGAAGATGATGTTGTCGATGCCGAGGACGATCTCGAGCGCCGTGAGCGTGGCGAGCGCGATCCAGGCCTCGGGGGAGCTGAGCCATTCCATGCGGACCTCCGGCGCGGGCTAGTGTTTGGGTCTTCCGCCGGCCGGGCCGCCATGCTTCGCGGTGCCCTCGGCGACCCGGTCCATGAGCGCGAACAGCACGCCGGAAACCACCAGGATCAGGTGGATGATGACCTTCCAGGCGATCGACTTGTCGGCCGCGGTCCAGGTCCATTCGGCGCCCATGACCACGCCGGCCGCCGCCGCGGCGTCGAGCTGGGTCCCGATGTTGACGAAGGACTTGAGCAGCTCGATGGCCGAGATCGCCACGATCGAGGCGATGACCTTGATCTTGAGGCCCGAGAAGTCGACCTTGCCCATCCAGTCGGGCCGGTCCTCGTGCTCGCCGGTGTGGATCTTGGAGACGAAGTTCTCGTAGCCGCTGAAGATGATGATCAGCAGCAGATTGCCGACCAGCGACATGTCGACCAGCGTCAGGATCGCAAGAATAATCTCGGACTCCGTGCCGCTCAGCACATGCGGCACGATATGCAGGAATTCCTGGGTGAACTTGATGAGCAGGATGACGATGCCGAGGACCAGGCCCAGATAGAACGGCGCCAGCAGCCAGCGGCTGTTGAACACCAGCACCTCGAGCGCGTGTTCGAGCCTCTTCACGGTTCGTTGCCCCCTTGTCGCCGCGCCGGACGGCCCGGCGAGTGTGCGGCATTATCGGGGGTTTGCGCGCCGATGCAAGCGGCGCCGGGGGCTCAAGGCAAACCGCGGTGGCGACGGTTGGCCATCACCATGTCCAGCAACGAGCGGGATTGGTCGGAGGTCGCGGTGAAGTACAAGCCGGCGCCGTCCGGGGTGACGTAACGCACCAGCGCCGGGAAACTCACCATCTCGACCTTGCCGCCGCGCGAAATCCTGACGGCCAGCTCGACACGGCTATGGTCGGTGAGCCGCCGGCGGTTGGTCACCACGAAGGCGCCGGCCTGGCTCAGATCGCGCATCCTGCAAGCTTGGAAGCCGAGATGATCCGGCTTCAGCGCGCAGTCCAGGGAAATCGGAAAGCGCGGCGCATCGCGGCGTTCGGCGCTCACGAGGCCTACCTCACATTGTCGGGAGGAGGTGACGATGTCAGTCTACCCGCGCGCACCGCCCTTGCCCAGGGTCGTTGCGCGGTCGTCGCGATTCTTTACAGTTCGCCCGCCCCGGAAAATCCGAAACCGGCGTCAATGCTTGGTTTCAGACGCCGCCACCACCAGCGCGCCGGTCGGCGGCGGCGGCGCCACCACCAGCTTGCCGGCGCCCTTGCTGCGCAAGCCGTCGAGCGCCGCGTGCGCGCGCGCCAGCAGCGCGGCCGGCTCCTCGCCGGCGGCGTAGACCGTCAGCACGCTCGAGAACACCGGCAGCGGAAACACCTTGCCGCCGGCATTGAGATGGGTCTCGGCGGCGCGTTTCTGCGCCTTCTCCAGGGCGCGCAGCGCGCCGGCCTGGTCGGTGTTGGGGAACAGCACCGCGAATTCGTTGCCGTCGTAGCGCGTCACGAGGTCATAAGTGCGGAAACTGCCCAGGATCTCGCCGGCGTAGCAGCTCAAGACCGCGTCGTCGGCGCCGTCGCCGTAGCGGGCGTTGATATCGGCCAGCGCCTGGATATCGATCAGCGCCAGCGCCAGTGGGCTGCGGAAGCGCCGGCCGCGCTCGACCTCGGCCTCGAGGCTGCGGATCAGGGCGTCGCGCTTCGGCAGGCTGCTCCATTTGCGCGTCGTCCTGGCCTGGCCGCGGACCGTGATGTTGAGGCGCGCGCTGCGCGTCGGCGGGCGGTTGCGGGTCTGCTCCAGCGCGAGCTGCAGTTCCTCGCGCTCGCCGGCGAGCGACTGTGCCGCCCGCTGGGCCTCGTCGAGGCGCTGCGACAGGGTGTCGCGGTCGCGCTGGATCTCCTGCAGGCGCGTCGCCCACAGCTCCTTGAGCACGGCGAAGTCCTTGACCGTGCCGTAGATGGTGCGCCAGGCCTTGAGTTCGGACTGGCGCAGCGTCTGGTAGCGCTGCTCGGGACTGGCCTGCGGGCCGAACAGCAGCGCCTCCAGCTCGTCGGGACTGGGAAGCCGGTCGTTTCCGGCGAGCGCCGGCAGGCCGCCGTGCGCGCCCGGCTCCGTCCGCGCGGGATCGTCCTCCCCGGCGTCGGCGTCGGCCAGCGGCGCGAGCGGCGCCGCTCCCGGGTGCAGTTCGGGATGCGGCAGCGGCGCCGACGGCGGGCGCTCGGCGCGCGTATCGGTTCCGTCCTCGTGCGCCGGCAGTGCCCCGGTCCGAGGCGCCGCGGCCGGCGGCGGTTCCGGGCTGGTGATATCTGCCGCGGGGTCGCTCAGGTACAGCGCGAGATGGCGTTGGATCAATCGCGCCTTGATGCGGCTGGCGGCGGCGTATTCGGGGTTCTTGGCGTAACGGGTGAGGGCGGCGTAGAGGGCGGGCAGGCGGGCGGAGTCGAGCGCGTACCCGCCATCGCCGTCACCGCGTAAATACCGGTGGATCAGCTCGATCAGCGCGCCCCCGTCCGGGTCGCGTCTCAATCCTTGCAGGTGGCGCTGAATGATTTCGAGCGGTGGGGCCTCCACCGGCTCCGTCTCGGTGACTGCCAAAACTTCCGTCTCCTACCCTAATGGGAAAAGCGTCGAGTTGAGGCTGATTATTGTCCAACGGAATGTACCTTCAGCCAGACAAAATAACAACATGTTGTGGCGCTCGCCGGCGACTTTATTTACTTCACGCCCTGCAACGCGGCGATGTCCGCGATGACCACCGGCTGGCCGAACACCACAAGAGGCATTACTATATTTAGGTGGCTGACCACGGAGTGCGCGGGAGAACGGGTCGAAACGCTCGCGGGCATTCGGCAGCACGGTGTACGAATCCGTCGAGCCCATCAGGCGGCGCCCGGCCGCCCCGGGTGTCGGGCCATGATGGTATCATCCGGCCATGGATGTCTCCCGCCTGCTCGACAACCTGAACCGCGCGCAGCGCGACGCCGTGGCCGCGCCCGACGGCCCGCTGCTGGTGCTGGCCGGCGCCGGCTCCGGCAAGACGCGGGTGCTCACTCACCGGGTCGCCTGGCTGATCGAGACCCAGGGCCTGTCGCCGCACAGCGTGCTGGCCGTGACCTTCACCAACAAGGCGGCACACGAGATGCGCGGGCGCATCGAGGCGATGCTGGGTTCCTCGGTCGGCGGCATGTGGATCGGCACCTTCCACGGCCTGTCGCACCGCCTGCTGCGCGCCCACTGGCGCGACGCCGGCCTGCCCCAGACCTTCCAGATCCTGGACAGCGAAGACCAGTACCGGCTGGTGCGGCGCGTCCTGAAGAACCTGAGCCTGGACGAGGCCTATTGGCCGCCGCGCCAGGCGCAATGGTTCATCAACGCCCATAAGGAAGCCGGCCGCCGCCCGGCCCAGCTCGGCGAGGGCCAGGACCCCCAGACCCACACCCTGCTCAAGGTCTACCGCGAGTACGAGGCGAGCTGCCAGCGCGCCGGGCTCGTGGATTTCGCCGAGCTGCTGTTGCGCGCCTTCGAGCTGTTGCGCGACAACGCCGGCCTGCGCGGCCATTACCAGCAGCGCTTCCGCCATGTCCTGGTGGACGAGTTCCAGGACACCAATGCGATTCAATACGCCTGGCTCAAACAGTTCGCGTTGGGCCACCGCAACCTGTTCGTGGTCGGCGACGACGACCAGTCTATATATGGTTGGCGCGGCGCCCAGGTCGAGAACATTCTGAAATTCGAGCAGGACCATCCCGGCGCCCGGGTCATCCGCCTGGAGCAGAACTACCGGTCCACCCAGACCATCCTCAAGGCCGCCAACGGCGTGATCGGCCACAACACCGGCCGGCTCGGCAAGGAGCTGTGGACCGACGGCGAATCGGGCGAGCCGATCCAGGTCTACGCCGCCTTCAACGAGCTGGACGAGGCGCGCTTCGTGGTCGACCGCATCCAGGATTGGGTGGCGGCCGGGCAGCGGCGCGACGAGGTCGCGGTGCTGTACCGCTCGAACGCCCAATCGCGGGTGTTCGAGGAGATGTTGATCAGCGCCGGCGTGCCCTACCGGGTCTACGGGGGGCTGCGCTTCTTCGAGCGCGCCGAGATCAAGGACGCGCTTGCCTATCTGCGGCTCATCGCCAGCCGCCACGACGATCCGTCGTTCGAGCGCGTCGCCAACGTGCCGACCCGCGGCATCGGCGACCGCACCGTCGAGGCGATCCGCGAGCACGCCCGCGCGCGTCAGCTGTCCTTGTGGGAGGCCGCGGCCGACCTGATCGCGACCGGCGCCCTGGCGGCGCGCGCCGCCAAGGCGGCCAAGGGATTTCTGGAGCTCATCGAACGGTTGGCGGCCGACACCGCCGGCCTGGGCCTCGGCGACCAGGTCGAGCGTATGCTCGCCGGTTCCGGCCTGCTCGACTTCCACAAGAACGACAAGAGCGAGAAGAGCGAGATGCGGGTCGAGAACCTGGAGGAGCTGGTCACCGCCGCCGGCAACTACCAGCACGACGACGAGAGCGGCCTCGATCCGCTCGGCGGCTTCCTGGCGCACGCCGCGCTCGAGGCCGGCGAGGGCCAGGCCGAGGCCTGGGAGGACTGCGTGCAGCTCATGTCGCTGCACTCGGCCAAGGGCCTGGAGTTCCCGCTGGTGTTCCTGGCCGGCATGGAGGAGGGGCTGTTCCCGCACCAGCGCTCGCTCGAGGAGGGCGACCGCCTCGAGGAGGAGCGGCGCCTGTGCTACGTCGGCATGACCCGGGCCATGCGCCGGCTCTATGTCACCTTCGCCGAGCTGCGCCGCCTGTACGGTTCGGAACATTACACCCAACCGTCGCGCTTCCTCGGCGAGATTCCGGCGGATCTGGTGCGGGAACTGAGGGCCACGCCGATACTGGGCCGGGCCGCCGCGACCGCGCGGGCGGTCGCGGCGGACGCGGGCGGAACCGCACCGGCGATGCGCCTCGGCAGCCGGGTGCGCCACGAAAAATTCGGCGAGGGCGTGGTCGTGACGGTCGAGGGCCAGGGCGAGCATACCCGGGTGCAGATCAACTTCGAGGCCGCCGGCGCCAAGTGGCTGGTGGCGGCCTACGCCAACCTGCACCCTATCTAGTGCCTTAACGGTCCGGCCACCCGCAGGAAGCTGAAAAACCGTTCCCGGGCGACTTGCATTCCGGCGCCGACACGCTTTATTGACAGCGCTGTGCCTTAGGGTCAAATTGGCGGACAATAACGATGCGGTCGGTACCGGCCGGATCCCGGGAGGGGTAGAGGGATGGCAATGCACAGTCAAGCGGTAAAAAGCTCGAAATCATCGCGCGGCGGCAGCCCCGCCGGGCTCACGGTGCCGGCGCTGCTCGGCGTGGCGCTGATCGCCTTCGTGGCCACGGCGCTGATCCTGCTCCTGGTGGTGTATGCCGGCGAGGTGCCGAAGCCGCCGCTGGTCGTGGTGCTGGCCGGCGCCGCGCTGCTGGCGGCGATTCTGCTGCCGACCGTCTATGCCCTGGTGCTGGCGCCGCTCAAGCGCGAGTACGAGGCGCGCCTCAAGGCCGGCGTGAAGAGCGTCGACGACAGCCCGGCGGTGTTCCAGGACCCGGTCACGCGCCTGCCCAACCGGCGCGGCATCACCACCGGCCTGCTGGAGTCCATGGCCCAGGCCGAGCGCTACGGCGACCCGCTGTCGGTGGCGCTGGTCGAGGTCGAGAGCTTTGACAAGATCGGCAGCGAGCTGGGCGCCAAGGCCGCGGAGCGCTCGCTGCAAGGCATGGCCGAGGTCTTCGTCGAGACCCTGCGCATGCCCGACAAGGCCGGGCGCTACGACGGCCACGAGTTCCTGGTGGTGCTGCCGCACACCAACCTCAAGGATGCCGTCAAGATCACCGAGCGCATCCGTGCGAACACCGAGGGCCGCGAGCTCGCCCACGCCGGCAAGCGCGTCGCGCTGGGCGTGAGCATCGGCGCCACCCAGTTCCGCAAGGGCGAGGACCTGGAGCAGCTCCTGTCGCGTGCCACCGAGGCCAAGCACCAGACCGGCGGGCGCAAGCGTGCGCCGGCCCGGCGCCCGACTAAATAAGTTTGTCGGTCACGCTTGAGCGCGGCTGAGCCCGTAGCGGCGATACGCTCTGTAAGGAACCTATAAACAAGTGGTGGAGACCGTCACGAAGGGCCCCCTCTCCCTCCGGGAGAGGGACGGGGTGAGGGCGAAGTGCCGCAAATACCCCCTCACCCTAACCCTCTCCCCCGCTCGCCGCGGGGGAGAGGGAACTTGTTCAGAGGTTTCTTGAGCCCATGTCTCCCTGGTTGTCCCGCCTGACGAGACTCGGTCGCGCCCTGGAAGCGGTGAGCGAGTGGAGCGGCCGCGCCGTGTCCTGGCTGGCGCTCGCGCTCGTGCTGCTGGTGAGCTACGACGTCGGCATGCGCTATCTGTTCAACCGCGGCTCGGTGGGCCTGCAGGAGCTGGAGTGGCACCTGTTCGCGCTGCTGTTCCTGCTCGGCGCGGCCTATGCCTTGAGGCACGACGCGCATGTGCGCGTCGACGTGCTGCATCATCGCATGAGCCGCGAACAGCGCGCGCTCGTCGATCTGATCGGCGGCCTGATTGTGCTGCTGCCGGTGTGCGCGCTCATCGTCTACAGTTCCTGGCCGTTCGTGCACAACGCCTTCGTCTACGGCGAGGGCTCGCCCGACCCCGGCGGCCTGCCCCACCGCTTCCTCCTCAAGGCGGCGATCCCGGCCGGCTTCCTGCTGCTGGCGCTGCAAGGCGTGGCCGACATCATCCGCAACCTGGCCGTCGTGCTCGGCGCGGACCGCGGGGTGCGGCGCTGATGGAGTGGCTCGCGCTGCTGATGTTCGTGGCGCTGGTCGGGCTGCTGCTGTTCGGCTACCCGGTGGCGTTCACGCTGGCCGCGGTCGCGCTGCTGTTCGGCGTGCCCTTCCTCGGCCTTGGATTTCTCGAGCTGCTGCCGCTGCGCATCTGGGGCGTGATGACCAACGTCACGCTCATGGCCGTGCCGTTGTTCGTGTTCATGGGTGTCATGCTGGAGAAGTCGGGGCTGGCCGAGGACCTGCTCGAGACCATGGGCCTCTCGTTCGGGCGGGTGCGCGGCGGGCTGACCTTCGCGGTGGTCATCGTCGGCGCGCTGCTCGCCGCCACCACCGGCGTGGTCGGCGCCACGGTCGTGACCATGGCGGTGATCGCGTTGCCGTCGATGATCAAGCACGGCTACGACAAGGCCCTGGCCTCCGGCACCATCGCCGCCGCCGGCACCCTCGGTCAGCTCATCCCGCCCAGCATTATCCTGATCCTGCTCGGCGACGTGGTGGGCGTGCCGGTCGGGCGGCTGTTCGCGGGCGCGCTGCTGCCGGGGTTGCTGCTGGTGCTGCTGTTCCTGGGCTACATCGCGGTGGTCAGCGCGCGCCGGCCGCAGGCGGCGCCGGTGATCGACCGCAGCCGCGTCAAGGGCGATCCCGACCGCCGGCTCGCGCGGCGCGTGGTCGCGAGCCTGCTGCCGCCGCTGGCCCTGGTGATCGCGGTGCTCGGCTCGATCTTCTTCGGCGTCGCCTCGCCGACCGAGTCGGCGGCGATCGGCGCGCTCGGCGCCGTGCTGCTGGCCGCCGGCCATCGGCGCCTGACCTGGCCGAATCTGCGCGACACCATGCGCGCCACCACGCGGCTCACCAGCATGGTGTTCGTGATCCTGATCGGCGCGACCGCCTTCGGCCTGGTGTTCCGCGGCCTCGGCGGCGACGCGCTGGTGCACGACGTCATGACCGCGCTGCCGGGCGGCGAGTGGGGCTTCCTGGTCGCCAGCATGCTGTTGATCTTCGTGCTCGGCTTCTTTCTCGACTTCCTGGAGATCTGCTTCATCGTGGTGCCGATCCTGGCGCCGATCGCCATCCACCTGGGCGTGGACCCGCTGTGGTTCGCGGTGCTGATCGCGGTCAACCTGCAGACCTCGTTCCTGACGCCGCCGTTCGGCTTTTCGCTGTTCTACCTCAAGGCCGCGGCACCCCCCGGCGTCGGCACCCGCGACATCTATCGCGGCGCCCTGCCCTACGTGGCGCTGCAGTTCCTGGCGCTCGCCCTGGTCATGCTGTTCCCGGCGATCGCCCAATGGCTGCCGGCCGCGATGGACCGCCTGCAGGGTTTTTAATTAAAGCTTGCGCGCCCGCGCGTAGGATTCCTCGGAGATCTCCGCCCAGGCGTCGTGCTCGCGGCGGAATTTCTCATAGGCCTCGTAGACGCGCTTGAAGGTCGCGTCCTTGGCGGCCTCCTCGTCCAGGACCTCCTGGGTGTGGCGCTTGAGCGCGCGCAGCACCTCGGGGGGGAATTCGAGGATCTGCACCTTGAACTGCTCGCGCAGCGTGCGCAGCGACTGATGGTTCCTGGCCTCGAACTCGGCGAACATCCAGGTGTTGATCGCGATCGCCGCGGTCTGAACGATCAGCCGGAGATCGTCGGTGAGACTCTCCCAGGCCTTGAGGTTGATGATCAGCTCGAGCATCGGCCCCGGCTCGTGCCAGCCCGGATAGTAATAGTACTGCGCGGCGCGGTGCAGCCCGAGGCGCTCGTCGTGATACGGCCCGACCCACTCGGCGGCGTCGAGCGTCTTGCGCTCGAGCGCGGTGTAGATCTCGGCGCCCGGCAGCAGCACCGGATTGACGCCGGCCTTGGCCATGACCTTGCCGCCGAGGCCGGGGATGCGCATCTTGAGCCCCTTGAGATCGGCGACGCTGTCGATGCGCTTGTTGAACCAGCCGCCCATCTGCACGCCGCTGTTGCCGACCGGGAACGGCACCAGGTTGAACGGCCGGTAGACCTCCTGATACAGCTCGAGCCCGCCGCCGGCGTACATCCAGGCGTGCATGCCCTGGGCGTTCATGCCGAAGGGGACGGCGGTGAAGAACTGCGCGGCCGGGATCTTGCCGGCCCAGTAGTAGCCGGCGCCGTGGCCCATTTCGACCGTGCCCTGGGACACCGCGTCGAAGGATTGCAACGCCGGCACCAGCTCGCCGCCGGCGTACACCTGGATGCTCAGGCGGCCGCCGCTCATGGTCTTGACGTCCTCGGCGAAACGCTGCACGCCCTCCTGGAAGATCGGGAAGTTCGGCGGCCAGGTGGTGGTGAGCTTCCAGCGATACTGCTTTTTGCTGGCGACCGCGGCCGGCTCGGCGCCGTCCTGGCGGTCGCGGCAGCCGGCCAGCAGCCCGCCACCCAGCGCGGCGCTGGCGACCGTGAGCTGGCGGATGAATCGGCGACGCTGCATGAGGTCCTCCTTATTCTGTCGATCGCGCCACGGGGCGGCAATTATCGCAGCAAGCGCGTTGTCATCGCCAGCCCGTCGGGTTTGCAGCTGTTCGGCCCGCGCGTGGCCGACATGACAAGGAGCTGTTGTGTGCCGGAATCGTCCGCCACATCCATCGGCATTGGGGCAGGTCGCAATTGGCAGGATGCCGCTCGAAGTATATACTACAAATATATACTTCATCGGAGCCAGCCCATGGACACCGCCAAGTTGTTCCGCAACGGCCAGAGCCAGGCGGTTCGCCTGCCCAAGCCGTACCGCTTCAAGGGCGATCGCGTCGCCTTGAAGCGCATCGGCAACGCCGTCGTGCTGATGCCGATGGATGATCCCTGGCAACTCATGGAAGAGGGCCTGCGACAGTTTTCCGACGATTTCCTGTCGGAGCGCGGCCAGCCCGGACATCCTCAACGGCGCGAAAAGATTTTCAAATGAAGTTCCTGCTGGATACGGATATTTGCATTTACCTCATCCGCAGGAAGCCGCGCACCGTTCTCGACAGACTGCGGCGGTGCAAGGCCGGCGACGTCGGCATTTCCGCCATCAGCGTGGCCGAGCTGCGCTACGGCGCCGCCAAGAGCCGGCAGGTTCAAGGCAACCAGGCTGCCGTCGACCTGTTTCTGGCGCCGCTGGAGATCGCAGCCTTCGATGACCGCGCCGCCGAGGCCTATGGCGAAATTCGCGCACAGCTCGAGGCCAAGGGCACCCCCATCGGGCCGTTGGATCTCTTGATCGCCGCACACGCCAAGGGCCTGGGAATCACCTTGGTCACCAACAATGTGCGCGAGTTCGATCGGGTGCGGGGCTTAAAAGTAGAACGCTGGGTTTGATGCCGACGGTCGGTCCATCGGGCGGACGCATCGCTTTCAGCGCGCCGGTGGCTGAATTCGAGGCGACGATGGCGGCTCGGGCCGAGGGTTCAGCCCCTGTAAGCTCGCCGGGTGCGCGCGGAAGCCCGGTCGCCGTCCCCGGCGCGCGCTGGGGAGATCCACCGCAATGTCCGGCCGGGAAGCTGACCGTGAATTGATAGGGCGTCGCCGGCTTGACGAAACTCGTCTGGCCGGCGGCAATCTGCGGAGTCAGGAACACCTGGATCTGATGCGTGCCCGCCAGCGTCGAGTAGGGATTCAAGGTCAGCGCCGCCACGCTGACGGTTCGTGTTTGACCGGCACCGATCGCGGGCAGATGGATTCCCGCGCTGGAAAGGTTTGCGCCGCCGATTTCCTTGAGGGACACGCTGCCCTTGCCGGCGGATAACGGGCCGCCGGTGTTCTTGATCGTCACCATCGCCGTGAGCGCCGGTTGCGGCGCCTGGCAGTTGGGCTCGATTTTCGCCCGCACGCCGACCACGCCGAGTCTGGGCGGCGGCACCCCGAGCGCCGGCGCCAGCCCGACCGGACCGGAACCCGGTTTCGCGCCCGGCGTGCCGAACCCCGGCGGCAGCCCGCCGCTCAGGGGCTTGGTCGGCGCCCCGGCCGCGGGGCCGGTCGGGACGCCGCCAAGCGCGGGCGATTTCGCGCTGAGCGCCGGGGCGACGCCCGGTTTGAGTCCCGTGCCGCCGGGTTGCTGCGCGGCGCCGGCCGGCGCGTTGAGGACGTTCCCGCCGATCGAGAACTTCTGCGTCGGGTCCGGATCGCCGGGCTGGACCAGCACGACCTTGTCTTTAATGTTCTCCTTGGGAGCGAGCTTGGGAACGTTGACTTTGATCTCGGTCACGAAGGCCGGCGTATCGACGCCGTCGACCGGACGCGGCACTTGCAACAGGAAATCGAATCCCGGTTTCGTGCTCGGCGCGCCGAAACCCTGGTCCTTGAGATCCTCGTGCAGCGCCGCCAGCAGCGGCGGCTGGAAGTGCACGAGCAGCGGATCGATGCTGTCCACGCCGAGCGATACCTTGTGCTTGGCGCTCAACTGGCCGACCGCCTGCGCGACCTGGGATTTCAGGGCCGCGTACTGTGGATCGATCTGCACGCTGCAGTTGACGAGCTTCTGCGGCAGCTTGCCGTAGTACAGGTCGTAGGCCTTGTTGCACGAGTGCTGCTGGGGCGGACGCGGACAGCGGTAGTCGACCGGCTGGGTCGGGTTGCCCGGCGCGACGATCGTGCACGGAATCTTGGAACCCCATTGCTTGAAATAGGCCTTAATCTTCTGCGCCGCCTCCATGCCGGCGGCCGTGCTGTCGGCGGCGCATTGGGCCTGCTGCCCGACGCTGCCCAGCAGCCCCAAGCAGGATTGATACTTCGCCAGCGTGGGGCAGAGCAATTGCGATCCGTAGGCCGGACACAGGTTCGACTTCACGTAGCTCACGAAGTGGGGCGCGAACTTGCCCTTGTTCTTCGCCCAGAAGGTTGCGGCGCACCAGGCGTTGTTCGATTTCACGCCGCCCAGCTTCTGCGCCTCCGCCGGAAACTGCAGTATCCAGCGATCGACATGGGCGAAGCCGTAGGTCGTGCGGAAATCGTCCGTGCAGCGCTTGACCACGAGTTGCGTCGGATCGGGGCTGCCCGGCGTGACGCCGGCCGCGGCCGCCTTGGCGACGATCGCGATCTGCTGCGCGCTGTCGTACTCGCCGCGCTTCTTGGCCAGGGCCGGCAGCACGTTCTTGGCGATGTCCGCCGTCCATTGCGCGTCAACCACGCCGACGTAGATCTTCGACGCGATGTCGACCGCCTTTTTGTCGAGATACACCGGAATGTTGACCGGCATGCTGAGCTTGGCCGGCGTGGCGAGGGCGTTGGATTCCAGCAGTTGGCGCAAGGCGCTGAACGCTGACGGGTCGGTGCTCTTGCGCGCCGCGAGTCCGTCGGCGATCTTCGGCGCGAACACCCAGGCATAGGCGATCTGCTCCGGCGGCGAGCTCGAACCGCAGCCGCCGAGGCCGAGCGCGCACCCGACGTCCTTGGCCGCCTCCCAGGCCCCCTCGCCGAGCGACGCGAAGAACTTCGCGATGGCCTTGCCGGCGTCGAGCACGTCTTTGGCGAGCTCGACCAGCTCCTGGATCAGGCCGCAGATGTCGACCGCGCCCGCGGCCATCACCTGCGCCACAATGCAGACGCCGGCCTCGCCCACGTTGCTCACGATACCCCAATAATCGTCGGTGCGGAACGCCACGTAGAGGTCGATCAGGTCCCAGAACCAGGACGGGATGCCGGCCGCGCCGGTGGCCTTCTTGCCGAGCGGAGTGTCCTTGAATTTGTCGATGCAGCCGATGACCTGCGGATCGTTGGAGGCGCCGTCCAGGCAGGTGAACAGACCCTTGGAGGACTTGATATCCGAGCCGGTGACCGGCAAGGGATTGGCGTTCACCGTGCCCAGTTGATCGAGCAGCCAGGCGAAGTCGTCGAGGACGTCGGCGCGGGCCGGTGATGCGAACAGGCAGGCGAGGATCAGCAGGCCCTGGAGCAGCGTGGTGCGCAATGTGCGGGCTTTGTTCATCGCCATGCTCCGCCTCACCGCCGCTGCCGGGCGCCGGCCTTCGGCGTCGCCTTGGCCAGGGACTGCTTCAGCTCACCGACGGTGATGCGCGTGCCGTCGGGCGCCTCGAGCACGGTGGTGTCCGGTTTCTGCAGAAGGCTCTTCCAGTCGGCGTTCGCGCCGACCTTGATCGCCGGGCCGGTCCGTTTTCCGGTCGTTACCAGCGGGCGTCCCAGGCGTTTTTCGATTTGCGGCCGGAAGAACTTGATCTGACCGACCGTCACGCGCCGGCCGGACGGCAGTTGCAGTGTCGCGCTGTCCGGAAGCTTGAGCGCCGCGGCCAGCTCGTCGGCATTGCCGACGGGTTTGCCGCTCGATGCCGGCTTGACGGTGAGCGCCGGCGGAAGCGGTTTGTCCGCCGCGCGCATTCTCTGCGCCGCCTGCTTCAGGCGGCGGACATCGCCCACGCGCAGGCGACGGCCGTCCGACAGCTCGACGAAGTCGCTGTCCGGCCGCCCGGCGAGCGCGTTCTGCGGCATGCCGGGCGTGAACCTGAGGACATGGGGATCGGCCTTTAGGGCGGGTGATGCCGGTTCCGCGGCGCGCGCTGCGACATGCCATCCGAACCCGGCGGCGACCAGCAACGCGAATACGGCCGCCGCCGCCGTATTCGGACGTAGCGCCATGGCGGAAACGAAATTGTCGCGGATGGTCCTCATGCCCGCCCTCCCGATACTGCCCGTGGGTCCACCGGCCGACGGCTGCCATTTCGCACCGGTTCGTCGCCGTTGTCCAGTGGGTCGGCCGCCCGCGGCCGAAGGTTCACCTGCTCACTTCTTCACGGGGCACCCGGCCGGGGCGCCCATGTTCAGGACGCCCGAGTCGTTGTTGCCCTCGTTCAGCTCGTCGACCAGCTTGAGCGGATCGGCGATCGCCTTGAACGGATGCGGCGCGGCCGCCGTCATGTGCGCGGCGTCGGCGGCGATATAGTACACGGGGATCTCGACGGTCTGACTCGCGCCCGGCGCGATCGCATTGAGCGGCTTGCCGTTGCCCCAGTTGATGCCGTGCTGGTCGCGCACCTGCACCAGCGCCTTGCCGGGGATCGCCGGCGAGGGCGCCGTGCCGATGTTGGCGACCGTCACCTCGAAGGTCATGACCGCGTTGTTCGGCTTACACGCCCCCCAGCGCTTGAGCGCGAAGCGGCGCACCACCAGGTCGGGCTTGCCGCCCGCCGGCTTGGCTGGCGCCAGCGTGCCGACCGGGACACCGACGGTCGTGACCGGCGTGACGCTCACCGGGCAGATCTTCTTGCACACGCCGCGCGCGGTATCGAGCGTCCAGCCCGCCTCGCAATAGCGCAGCGTATGCGAGCGGTAACCGAGGCCCGAGCTCGAGCCGCACACGCCGTAGACGCGGCCGTCACGCGTACCGCTGCGCAGATATTTCTCGCCGGCCGGGCACAGCGGCTTTTCCGGGCAGCAGTCGCGCCGCACGCACAGGCCGGTCGCGCGGTTGAGCGTCGAGCCGGCCGGGCAGTCGCGCCGCTGGTGCGAGCGGTACCCGAGGCCGGAGGACGAATGGCACCAGCCGTAGTTGACGGCCGGGTTGCTGTCGGCACGAAAGGTCTCGCCGCGCTGGCACAACGGCACCGCGCAGCTGTCGGCCAGCGCGCTCGCCGCGCCGCCGGCGAGGCCGACGCTGAGCACGAGCAGCGCGGCGCCGGCCGCGATGACGGAACGATGGCGTGTCATGGTGTCCTCCGGGTGCATGGGATCGCCGACGCGGTCGTCCGCTGCCGGCCGGGTCGCTCGGGGTGGTGCCCGGCTTCCCGACCAGTGCGTCGCGGGTTTCTCTAAACGGGTTCAATCCCGCGCCTCACGTTGTGCACCAGGCTCGAGCGGTCCGGCGCAAAAAACACCAGATTTGCTGTTGAACCGTAACGTTTCTGGCCGCTAATGTCCGTTGCGCCGCCAGCACAAAACGACTGCGCGGCCAGCGGCCAGAATGCGCGCTGTGGCACAAGCAGTGCGGCATAACGCCGTCGGAGTTTGTGTAGCTTATACTTGACAACTTGAGCGTCCGAGGTACACTCCATCGTGATCGCATTACGCAAGTACCAGGATGCGGCCGGCCATACTCCTTACGATGACTGGTTGTCCGGGCTGCGCGATATCCGTGCGCGCAAGCGCATACAGATCCGTGTCGAGCGCTTGGGTCTCGGCTTGGAAGGCGATTGGAAGCCCGTGGGCGAGGGCGTGCGCGAGCTGCGCGTGCCCGAAGGCAAGGGCTATCGCGTCTATTACGCCTGGGACGGCAGCAGTGTGGTGTTGCTATTGTGCGGCGGCGACAAGTCGTCGCAAACCCAAGACATCGCCCGAGCCTTACAGTACTGGAGAGATTACCGTGGCCACTAGAAAACGCTCTGTCCCCTATCGTCCCGCGGACTATCTCGGGACGCCGGAGGATATCGGTGAATATCTTACCGCCGCGCTCGAGGATGGGGACGAGCGTGTGCTGCTGATGGCGCTGCGCAACGTCGCCGCCGCGCGCGGTGGCATGACCAAGCTCGCGCGCGAGACCGGGCTTTCGCGGGAGAGCCTGTACCGCGCCCTGTCAGATACCGGCAACCCGCGGCTCTCCAGCCTGGTCATGGTGTTGGACGCGCTGGGCCTCAAGCTCTCGATCCGGCCCAAGGATGCGGCGTAAGCCGCCGGGTTTCCGGCCACCCGCCGGCCCGGGGAGTGACGACCACCGCCGAACGATGGATACTAGTGCCACCGTCACTCCCGGAGAGCCCCGCAACACCCTCATGGAAGATCAGACGTTACACATCCTGCGCAGCGTCTTCGGCTACGACAGCTTCCGCCCGCAGCAGGAAGCGATCATCGATACGCTCATGCGGGGCGGCGACGCGCTGGTGCTCATGCCCACCGGCGGCGGCAAGTCGCTGTGCTACCAGATTCCGGCCATCGCCCGGCCCGGCACCGGCGTGGTGGTGTCGCCGCTGATCGCGCTCATGCAGGACCAGGTGGCCGCACTCACCCTGGCAGGCGTGCGCGCGGCGTTCCTGAACTCCACGCTGTCCGCCGACGCGGCGCGTGTCATTGAGCGGCGCTTGCTGCGCGGCGAGCTCGATCTCCTGTATGTCGCGCCCGAGCGGCTGATGCTGGACCGCACCCTGGAGCTGCTCGGCCGGATGAAGCTCGCGCTGTTCGCCATCGACGAGGCGCACTGCGTGTCGCAATGGGGGCACGACTTCCGGCCCGAGTACATCCAGCTCAGCGTCCTGCACGAGCGTTTTCCCGAGGTGCCGCGCATCGCGCTCACCGCCACCGCCGACGCGCCGACGCGCCGCGAGATCGTCGCGCGCCTGCAACTGGAAAACGCGCGCGTCTTCATCAGCAGCTTCGACCGCCCCAACATCCGCTACCGCATCGACCAGTCGGGCGGCGGCCCGAGCGCCCGCGAGCGGTTGCTGCGTTTTATCCGGGACGAGCATGCCGGCGACGCCGGCATTGTCTACTGCCTGTCGCGCAAACGCGTCGACGAGATCGCCACCTCGCTTCAGGAAAACGGCTTGAGCGCGCTGCCTTATCACGCCGGCCTCGACGCCGGGACGCGCAGCGAAAACCAGGCGCGCTTCCTCAACGACGAGGGCGTGATCATGGTCGCCACCATCGCCTTCGGCATGGGCATCGACAAACCCAACGTGCGCTTCGTCGCGCATTTGAACCTGCCGAAGAGCGTCGAGGCCTATTACCAGGAGACCGGCCGCGCCGGCCGCGACGGCCTGCCGGCCGACGCCTGGATGATCTACGGACTGCAGGACGTGATCACGCTGCGCCAGATGCTCGCGAGCTCGGATTCCGACGACGCCCACAAGCGCGTCGAGCGCCACAAGCTCGACGGCATGCTGGGTCTCGCCGAGCTCACCACCTGCCGCCGCCAGGCGCTGCTCGCCTATTTCGACGAGACCTCGCCCAGGCCCTGCGGCAACTGCGACAACTGCCTGGAGCCGCCGCAGACCTGGGACGCCACCGTGCCGGCGCAAAAGGCGCTGTCCGCCGTGCACCGTACCGGCCAGCGCTTCGGCGTGAACTACCTGGTCGAAGTATTGCTCGGCAAGGACGACGAGCGCATCAAGCGCTTCGGCCACGACCGGCTCACGGTCTTCGGCATCGGCGGCGATCTCGCCCAGCAGGATTGGCGCGGCGTGTTCCGCCAGCTCATCAGCCGTGGCCTGCTCGCCGTCGACTTGGAAGGCCACGGCGGGCTGCGCCTCACCGAGGCCGCCCGCCCGGTGCTGCGCGGCGACGAACCGCTGTGGCTGCGCCGCGACACCCGGCCGGCCAAAGCCGCGAAGGCCAGGACCGCGCGCGCCGCCCGCGCGCCCTTCACCGAGGAGGCCGATATCCATTTGTGGGAGGCGCTGCGCGCCCGCCGCCGCGAGCTGGCCGCCGCCCAGGGCGTGCCGCCCTATGTCGTCTTCCACGACGCCACCCTGGCGGAAATGGTCGCGCGGCGGCCGCAGACGGCGGGCACGCTTGCGGAAATATCCGGCGTCGGCGAGCGCAAGCTCGCGGCTTACGGCACCGAGTTCATCGAGGTCATCCGCAACCATACCGAGGATACGACACGGCCGGAGGTTGTGCTCCCGACGGATTGAACGTGTCGCGTTTTCCGCGCGAAAGCGCGAAACACCCCGAGGTGCCTAAGCTGCCTCGGTTTCCCCCTGCTCCGTTTAGCCGTAATTCAGAATCTCCAGATGCGGATCCATGTAATCCCACGGCTGCGCCGTCGACGTGAACGCAAGCTTGCCCGGCTTGAACCGACCCGGGTCGTCGAGGGTGGCGGCATGGATGAACAGGGTATCGGGGTAACCGGAGGTGGTCTTGAGTATGGGGTTCCCGCAGGTCGGGCAGAAGCCGCTGCGCACGGTGTTGCCGCTGTCGGCCTTGAGGTCGTAGAAACGCAACTCCCCCGAAAGTTTCACCAGTTTCTTCGGCGCCGCGAACTGCGAGGCGTGACCGGTGCCGGTGATGTGCTGGCACTGGCGGCACTGGCAGTGAAAGGCGAAGCGCATGTCCGCGTCGGCCTCGTAGCGGACGGCGCCGCACAGACAGCCGCCGGTGAGTGTGCTCATGTTCTCCTCCTTGGTTTGGCTCGGCCGGTTTTCTTTCCCAATGATTTCGCGAAGTCGACCCCGGCATCGATCCAGCGCCTAAGCTGTGCCGTGGTCCTGATGCCGGCGGGCAGCACGTAAACGAAGCCGGTCAGCGGCCGGCCGGTGAAGTCCATGGGCCGCGCGTGCGGGCGGCGCAGCGCGGTGGCATAGTCGTCCGCGCCGACCCGCACCATCAGCCGCTCGCCGAGGATGCCGACGCACATGTTGCCGTTCAACAGAAACGCCACGCCGCCGAACATGCGCTTCTCGCTCACGCCGCGGCGGCGCGCCAGCGCCCCTCGCACCCGTTCCGTGAGGCGCGGGTCGGCGGCCACCTCAGCGCCTCGCCGGCGCGCCGTGGATCCAGCCGATCAGCGCGCCGGCCGCGACGAACTGGATCAGGTGAAACGCCGTGCTCAGCGTGAAAAAGGTCGGCATCGAGCTCACCGTGCTCTTCGCGGCATGCGCCAACACCGCGACACTCCACAGGAACAGGCCCATCACCAGGCCGAAGCGGATGCCGCTGAGCCAGGGGCGCGCGCCGCGGTTAAACATCGGGTAGAGGTAGGCCAATACCATCCCCTGGAGCACCATCGACGTCAAGCCCAGGGCGAACAGCGGCGGCTCGCGAGTGTAGATGCCGAGCTGCTGATAGGTCTCGCGGAACAGCAGCAGGTGCCAGCCGAAGCCGAGCGCGAAGCTCATGCCCACATAGGCCAGCGTTGCCAGCACAAATTTCCTAGCGTCCATGGCTCCCCCTCTAGTGGCGGCTGTGGATGCCGACGCGGTTGCCTTCGCTGTCCCGGAAATAGCCGATGTAGCCGTGCTCGCCGATCGCGGTCTTGGGCTGAAGCACCTTGCCGCCGGCCGCCTCGACCTGCGACAGCGGTGCCGCCAGATCGGGTCCGCCGTTGAGGTAGACGGTGGTGCCCTGGTCGCTCGGCGCCCTGTCGTGCGACTCGATCAGCGTGCCCGAGGCGATGCCGGGGGCGAAGGGAAAGAACGCGGCCGGGACCGGGGCACCGTCCATTTTGGCGAGCTCGACGCCCATGACCTTGCGGTAGAATGCCATGGCGCGATCGAGATTCTTAACGGGGATATCGAACCACACGACGGTGTTTTCCATGTTTCGTCTCCTGGTGTTGGCGGTAGCGTGTTATACTTGCAAAATGCAAGCTCAGCATAATCCCGCAACTTGCAGATTGCAAGTTCCCGGCGCCGGACCGGTGCCCCGGTCATGAGCACCTCGGTGCCTCCCCGCCGTTCGGATTGCCCGATCAGCTACTCGCTGGATTTTCTCGGCGACAAGTGGTCGCTGCTGGTGATCCGCGACATTCTATTCGGCGGCAAGCGCCGTTACGGCGAATTCCTGAAGTCCGACGAGAAGATCGCGACCAACATCCTCGCCGACCGTTTGAGCCGCCTGGAGGCGGCGGGCATCCTGAAGAAGGCCCCGGACCCGGACGCCCCGGCCAAATCCTTGTATCTCCTCACGCCCAAGGGTCTGGACCTGATCCCGGTGATGCTGGAGCTGGCCGTCTGGGGCGCAAAACACGATCCCGGCACCGGCGCGCCCACGGCCTATATCCGCCGCATCAAGGAGGACCGCGAGGCGGTCATCGCCGAGCTGCGCAAGGCCCACGGCAAGGGCTGAGAAGGAAAAAGGGCTTGGGACTGAATGGCATTCACTCAAGGTGAACAGCGTGGCCGGCCCCGGTCTAACCCGCCACAAGCGCTTCCATCATTAAAAAATACTCGCGACCCCGTTTATCTCCTGTGCAAATATCAGGAGTAGAGCAACGGAAACTTGTGTCCTATGGGCATGAGTTTATAGCTATAATCCACAGCAAACGAACGGATTTCGAAGAAATTGAGAATGACTCAAGTGTGGACCAACCAACAAGTGTTTGAAGCGGAAATGGTAGACGAAACTTTATTTGATGAGCAGAATTACAGACAACGATAGTAGTATGGGGGCACTATGAGTGCGTCAATAGACGCGTCGGCGCTTGAATTCAGGAATCCGCCTGTTCAAGAAGCCGTGCTTGAGATCAGATTCTCGCCCAATCCCAAAGTGACCTTTGCACATTTGGAGAAATTCGCTGACGCTATGGGCACTCAGTATCCAAATAGGGTTAAGCAACAGGCACTTGATGTTAATCTCGACATGGACGGCGCTGGGATGAACCATATTGGTGTTACACCTCTTGGCATTCAGCTCCACAGCGCCGACAACAGTAGAAACATCATTGCCAAAGCCGACACGGTCGGGGTAAGTTTCTTGCGACCGTACAAACGCTGGCCTTCAATTCGCGAGACGCTACAGGACGTATACCTGCAGTATCGCCGAATCGTTCCACAATTATCTATTATTCGACTCGGAATGAGATACATAAACCGGGTTGAGTTGCCGTCAGTCGGCGGGAACATTAATCGCTTTTTGAAAGCACCACCGGTTTTGCCCCAAGGTGAAGGGTTGCCCCAGGCACTCTGGCAGTTTCAGACAGTAGTAATTATCCCAATCGAGGAAGTTGACGGAATTGCGGTCGTTAAGCAGGCGATCATCGAACCGGACGAGGAATCGAAAACCGTTCCGTTCATTCTGGACATTGATGTTGTGCACACTGCTGCCGACACTGGAGTAGACGAAAACTCTATGTGGGAACGATTCGACAAGATGCGGGACGTGCGGAATAGGATATTTCTTGGATGTCTCCATGACAACGCTCTGGAGCCTTATCGATGACTGGCAATGTCGTACCTTTTCAACCTCGAAGCTCGGATCAGATAACGCCGACAAGTTCGCTCACGAACATTGATCTTAACGATCGAATAGATCCATCCGGCCGAGATGCAACGACGAAGAAGAGAAACCAACTCTCAGCGCTGTATAAACTGCTTAATGAGGTCTATGACCAATCGAAATACCCAGATTGGGACGGAGATGGTGCTGAGGCGGTTGCATTGTCGACATACCAACTTGCGACTCGACTAATTTTGTGTCTCCCACAGGACTTAGAAAACCCCAACATTCTCGCGGATAGCGATGGCTATATTGAGTTCGAGTGGTATCGTGAAGGAAGTAGTTTCTCAATATATGTGACTGGCACTGGCGTGATGCTATACGCCGCTTATTATAGTCCAAACGATCGTATGAGTGGTCGGTTTTCCTTCAAGGACAAGTTCCCTAAACACCTTGTGCCTTTCATTCAGCGAGTGCTTAAAAATGTTGAATGACGATACATTGCTTGCTCGATACGCATTTCAGTCAAGTGATGTTCGGAGCGATGGAAACCCTCATGCAAAACTCTTTAAAGGAAAACGCGGCGAACCGCTTTCAGTCTACGATATTACAGGAATGCAACATTCAGATGTTTGTGACTTCGGACATATCTACGCTGACAATCCACAGAAGGGGCGGAGGCACTTTGGGTATGCTAGGATTTTTTATAGGGTAATTGCTGATGCCGGGCTTGGTGCGGAGTACGATAATACGCCACCGCGACACGTATCAATTTTGTTTTCCGGACCGGAAGAGAACGTACGGGAGATATGCAAGATGCTAGCTGCGCTATCTGACTTTCGCCAGTGCACACTGGATACGCGACAATAGTATGTGAGGGGTCGGGAGTCTTTCGAGGGATTCCTGAGCCTACACCTTTTGTGCGATGGCCGGCTTTCTACTATATTGGTCAATGACGGGTGCCGGCAATTACGTACAGCCTAGTGTTCGCAACGACTGGCGCGGAACCCGCCGCTGACCCGCACACCACGGAGGCCGACAATGAAAACCACCATCACCCTGCACGGCAAGACTGTCCTGGTCGAGATCAGCGACGCCGCCCGGCGCATGCTGGCGAAGCGCGCGCGTCCGCTGATGTGCGAGGTGAATCTGGTCTTCGGCTGCATGCTCGCCAAGCGCGTCTGGTTCCGCGACGAGATCCACGCCGAGGCGGTCCCGGTCGTCGAGGGCTTGAGCGCCTGGTTTCGGCCGGTGGGCTACGCCAAGGCGTGCAGCTTCGACGACATCGACGCAGGCGCGAAGGCCTTCGACTATCCCATGGTCGCGGACCGGCGGCGTTTCACGCCGGACGCGCTGTTCATCGACTACCGCGGCGGCGAGTGGGTGGGCGACTTCACCTATTCGCGCGCCCTGCTGCGCGAGCTGCAAGGCGCCGCGCCGCAGCCCTCCGTGCCCGGGGCGCCGGTCGCCGACCTCAAACGCGGCATCCCGACCACCTAGCCCAAGCGCTACGAACCCCCGGCCACGGCGCGGCGCACGCCGATGCGCGAGTCGCGCGCGCCGTAGGCGTACACGCTCAGCTTGAGCCAGCCGGGGAAGGCCCGGGCCAGGGCCGGCGGGCCGCGCAGCGCGATCGCGCCGGCGCGCTGCGCGTCGCGGAAGGCCAGCTCGCCCATCCACAGCCGCGTCATCGCCAGCAGATCGGCGCTCACGACCAGGTCGACGTCGTAACCCGGATCGGTCAGGCACAGCTCGACCTCCGGCTGCTCGAGCACCAGCCACCAGCGCGTCATGCCCTGCATGTGGATGCATACCGACATCAAGGGCTGGTCGCTCGCCGACATGATCGACGATGCGCAATACGCGTTGCTGCGGACGGAGGCCGACAAGGCACTGCGGCCGTTCACCACCACTGGCGGTCGCGTCGCCTTCAGCGCGCCCGCCCATATCGCGAGTTTCACCAGGAACTAGGCGGCGCGCGGCGATCTGGCGCGGCTCACGGCCGCTCGATTACCTTGTGCAGCGTGCCGTCGAAATCGACGACGTAGAGGTCGCCGTTGCCGGCCTCGCCGAAGGCGACGATCGACAGACCGGTGGCGGCCGCGGCCTCGGTGATGAACGCGCCGCCCGGTTGTTCCTTGACGCCCCAGATCGTGCCGCTGCAGAAATCGCCGTACAGGTACACGCCGAACAGCGCCGGAATGGCGCTGCCGCGATAGACGTAGCCGCCGCTGACGGAGCATCCCTGGCCGTGGTCGTACTCCGACACCGGATTGGTGAAGGCGGGATTGCCGCAGGCGAACGCGCTCCCGGCCAGGTGCGCGCCCTCGCAGACCTTCCAGCCGTAGTTCCGGCCGCGTTCGACGATGTCGATCTCCTCCCATGCCGACTGACCGACGTCGCCCAGCCACAGCCGGCCGTTGCCGCGGTCGAAGCTCCAGCGCCAGGGGTTGCGCAGCCCCCAGGCGTAGATCTCCCGCGCGCCGCCGCCGGCGGCGAAAGGGTTGTCGCCGGGGATCGCGTAGGTGTCGCCGGGCGCCGGCGTGCCGATGACGTCGATGCGCAGCATCGCGCCGAGCAGGGTATTGACGTTCTGGCCGTGATTGCCGGGGTCGTTGCTGCCGCCGCCGTCGCCGAGGCCGATGAACAGGTGTCCGGCCGAGTCGAAGGCGATATGCCCGCCGTTGTGGTTGGTGGCGGGCTGATCCACGGTCAGGATGACGAGCTCGGTCGCCGGATCGAGCGTTGCGCCGCCGCCGTTGCTGGTGAAGCGCGCGATGACCGAGGTCAGCGGGTGCGCGGCATCCGGCCCGGCGCGCGTGTAGGACAGAAAAACATGCGGCGTCACGGGAAAGTTCGGATGAAACGCCATCCCCAGCAAGCCGCCCTCGCCGCTGGCATCGACATCGACGGTGATATCGACGAACTCCGAGACCTGGGCCGGCATCGCCGCCGGATCGTTCGGAAACACGACGACCCGGCCTTCGCGTTCGACCACGAACCAGCGCGCGCCGTCGCTCGGCGCCTGCAGCATCGCCACCGGGCTCGCGAAGCTCAGCCCTGAGAAGGCCCGTGCCACCGACAGCGCCGGAAACACGGTCGGCTGCGGTTCAGCGGCGTTGCGACGGTCGCAGGCCGCGGCCGCCGCCAGCACCGCCGCCAGCAACAGCGCTCCCGCAGGGCGACCGGCAATGAATGGGTGGTAGGACATCGCTTCTCGTTCCGCAATCCCTCGCGGGGTCTCGATTCGACCCGACCAGCGTACTCCAATGGCCTCAACGGGGAAGCCCCGTTCACCGGCCGGCAGATGCCCGGTCCTTGCGGGCGGATCGAACGGCTGGGCCCGGCCGGCGGGTTCCGGATATTCGCGGCCTACTGCAGAGACGACGTCCGCGATTTCGGGCGCGATCGCGCCGGCAGTATGCGCGCCAGGGTGTCGTCGCGGTCCAGGAAGTGGTGCTTGAGCGCGCCAACGGCGTGCAGGGCGACGGCCGCGATCAGCAGGTTGCCGAGCAGCTCGTGCGTCTCCTCGGCGGCCTCGTGCAGCCCGTGGTTTTCGCCCACCGGCGCCGGCAGGGTGAACAGCCCGAAGAACGACACTTCGTGGCCGCCGGCCGCCGACAGGATCCAGCCGGACAGCGGCAGCCCGATGAGGCCGGTCCACAGCGCCAGCCGCACCCCGCGCGCCAGCATCCGCTCCCAACCGGCATGGGCCGGCAGCGCATCCGGCCGGCGATCGACCGTGTTCCAGGCGATACGCAGCGCGACCAAGGCGAACGCCAGCACGCCGAGGCTCTTGTGCAGGTCGGTGACGGTGAGCCGGATCGTACCCTTGGGCAGTTCGTCCATCACCAGGCCGAGACCGATGAGCCCGATGAACAGCACGGCCGTGGCCCAGTGGTTGACGATCGACACCCAGCCGTAGCGCGTCGCGCTATTGACGAAATTCATACCGTCCTATCCTATATATAGTAACGTCGGATATGGAAAGCCGAAACCGGCGGCCGGCATGTGCCGGTCGCCGGTTTCGGTCGGCCTCAGCTGCGCCCCTTCTCCTGCGCGAACTTGCCGCGGCGCTCATGCATCCGCTCGCGCTGTTCCGGCGTCAGGACCTTGTGGATCTCGCTGCGAACCCGGGTGCGCTGCACGATCATCTCGGCATGCAGCTGCCCCTGTTCCTGGGCGAGCTGACGCACCCGGTTCTCGTCGAGCGTGTCGGCCGCGGTCAGGTCGCGCAACGCCTGGCGGTTGGCGCGCAGCTTGTCCTGGATCTCGCGCAACTGCGGCCGCGACTGGTCCAACGCGGTGCGCACGGCGGCGCGTTGCGCGTCGTTCAGTCCGAGCCGGTCGGTCATGCGCTCCAGGTGCCGCTCGTCACCGCCGTCGCGGTACATCTTGTGTGCGTGGTGGCCGCCGTAACAGTCGCCGCGTTCGCCGGGTGAGGCGAGCGCCCACTGGGTGGCGCCGAGCGTCAGGGCGCCGGCGGCGAGGCTGCCGGCAATCAGGGTCTTGGTCAGGCGTTTCATGGATCTGCTCCTCATGGCTGTTGGGTCGCTGCCGTGCATCCACACGGTGATCGCATCCTAGCCGCGTGCCGCGTAAAGAAGGGTGTCGGCCGGGTAAAGTTGTGTAAAGGCGGACCGCCGGCCTGTATTTGGACAGGGGGTTTTGGCACTATCTGCCGCGGGAGCGCCGCATCGTCCGGCGCGGGTACCATTGGCGCTGGAGATCAGGCATTGTGAGACGGTCAATCGCATCGGCGGGGCGGGGCGCGCAGGTGCTGGCGATCGGCCTGTCGATGGCCGTCGGCCCGGCAGGCGCCGCCGAGGCCCTGACCCTGGAGGATTACTTCGCGCAGGCATTGCGCCGCAGCGAGGCGATCGCGAGCCAGAGCGAGCTGATCCATCAGGCCGAGGAACGCTACCGCCAAGCCGGCGCCGCGCTGCGCCCGACGCTGAGCGGGATCGCCACCTACACCTGGCAGGAGAGCGGCGCCATCAACACCACGATCACCCCGACCCGCCAGCCGAACGCGCGCCTGGCCGCCACGCAGCCGCTGTTCCGCGGCTTCCGCGAGTTCGCCGCGCTGCGCCAGACCCAGGCGCTGGTCGACGCCCAGGGCGCCGAGTACCGCAACGCGCGGCTGCAGCTGTTCCAGGACGTCGCGCAGAATTTCTACGAGGTGCTGTCGCTCGAGCAGGACCTGAAGAACCTCGATGAGCAGATCGGGCTCAACCGCCAGCGCCAGCGCGAGCTCGAGGAGCGGATCCGCATCGGCCGCTCGCGCGTCGGCGAGGTGCTGACGGTGCAGAGCGCCGTGAGCACGCTCAATGCCCAGGTCGAGCAGCTGCGCGCCCAGCTCGCCGCCGCGCGCGAGGCCCTCGCCTTCCTGAGCGGGCTGGACGCCGCCACGCCGCTCACCGACACCGAGCCGCTGTCGGCGAATCTGGCGCCGCTCGACGACTATCTCGCGCGCATCCCGCTGCGTCCAGACGTGCAGGCGGCGCAGCAGCGCCTGGCCGCGGCGGAGGAGAACGTCGCCGTGGCGAAGGGCGCGCATCTGCCGTCGCTCGATCTCAACGCCAATCACTATTTGAAGCGCTCGGGCAATCTCGAGAACGTCGACTGGGACGTGCAGCTCGCGCTGACCGTGCCGCTCTACGCCGGCGGCGCCACGCAGTCCCTGGTGCGCGAGGCGATGTCGCAGAGCACCCAGGCCGAGCTGGCTGCGAGCCAGGCGCGCCGCCAGGCCGAACAGGAGATCCGCGCCGCCCATCAGGTCGCGGCGCTCGATCGCACGCAGCTCGGCGCCCTGGAGAGGGCGACCGAGGCCGCGCGCCGCAATTACGAGGCCCAGCGCCGCGATTATCGCTTGGGGTTGGTGACCAACCTCGACGTGCTGCAGGCGCTGACCGACTTCCAGGAGAACGAGCGCGCCCTGGACCGGGCACGCTTCGCGGCCAAGCTCAATTTCCTGCGATTGCAGACGGCGGCCGTGTACCGCCCCGTCGCGGATGCCGCGCCATGATCCTGCCCGAGATCTCCATCCGCCGCCCGGTCTTCGCCTGGATGCTGATGGCGGGATTGATCCTGTTCGGCGGCCTCTCGGCCTCGCGCATGGGCATCAGCCAGTTGCCCGACGTGGATTTCCCGGTGGTCTCTGTGCGCGTGGAGTATCCCGGCGCCGCGCCCGAGGTGATCGAGACCAACGTGGTGGATATCATCGAGGACTCGATCATGACCGTCGAGGGCGTGCGCAGCGTGACCTCCACCGCGCGCTATGCCCAGGCCAGTATCAGCGTCGAATTCGACCTGAAGCGAGACATCTCGGACGCCCTGCAGGAGGTGCAGAACAAGGTCGCAACCGCGCAGCGTCGGCTGCCGGCCGACATCGAGCCGCCGGTGATCAGCAAGACCAACCCCGAGGACCAGCCGATCATGTGGATGTCGGTCACCAGCGACCGGCACTCGGTGCGCGAGTTGATGCGCTACGTGAAGGACTCCCTCAAGGACCGGTTCTCGTCGGTGACCGGCGTCGGCGAGATCACGCTCGGCGGCTACGTCGATCCCAACCTGCGCGTCTGGGTCTCGGGCGCGGCGCTCGCCCGCTACGAGCTGGCGGTAACCGACGTATTGAACGCCATCGACGCCGAGCACTCGGAGCTGCCCGCCGGCCAGATCACCACCGGGCAGAAGGAATACGACGTGCGCACGCTCGGCGAGGCCCGCACCGCCGGGGAGTTCGAGCGCATCGTCATCAACCGGCGCGGCGGCGAACCGGTGTACACCCGCATCGCGCTCAAGCAGGTGGCCGAGGTCGAGGACGGCCTGGACGACATCCGCCGCATCTCGCGCGCCAACGGCGAGCGCGCGGTCGGCATCGGCATCCGCAAGCAGCGCGGCTCGAACGCCGTCGAGGTCACGCGCGGCGTCAAGCAGCGCATGGCCGAGGTAGCGCAGCAGTTGCCGGAAGGCATGAAGATCGACATCAATTTCGACACCACCAAGTTCATCGAGGAATCGGTGGACGAGTTCAAGTTCATGCTGGTGGTGTCGGCGCTGGTGACGGCCCTGGTGTGCTGGTTGTTCCTCGGCAGCTGGACCGCGACCCTCAACGTCATTCTCGCCATACCGACCTCGATCATCGGCACCTTCATCGTGCTGTATTTCTTCGGCTTCACGCTCAATACCTTCACGCTGCTGGGCCTGAGCCTCGCCATCGGCATCGTGGTGGACGACGCCATCATGGTGCTGGAGAACATCGTACGCCACCGCGAGCAGGGCGAGAACCGCGTGGAGGCGGCGCTCAAGGGCGCGCGCCAGATCACCTTCGCGGCGCTGGCGGCGACGCTGGCGGTGGTGGCGATCTTCCTGCCGGTGGCGTTCATGAGCGGCGTGATCGGCGAGTTCTTCTTCCAGTTCGGCATCACCATGACGGTGGCGGTGCTGCTGTCGCTGCTGGAGGCGCTGACGCTGACGCCGATGCGCGCCTCGCAGTTCGTCGAGGCCGGCAGCCGCAGCACCCGCATCGGCCGCGCGGCCGATGCGGTGTTCCGCGTTCTGGCGGCGCTGTACCGGCGGCTGCTGGGTGGCGCGCTGCGCCATCCGTGGACGGTCATCCTCGGTTCGCTGGCGTTCTTCGCCGCGTCGCTGACCTCGTACCAGTTCATCAACAAGGAATTCATGCCGGTGCAGGATCAGAGCACCTTCGTCATGCGCATCCAGACGCCGGTGGATTCATCGCTCGACTACACCGACGGCCGGGTGCGCGAGGTCGAGAAATTTCTCACCTCGCGCCCCGAGATCCGCCACTACCTGGTCGCGGTCGGCGGCTTCGGCAGCGGCGGGCAGTCCAACCTGGCGAACATCTTCGTCAGCATGCACCCGAAGGGCGGCCGCGGCGTCGATCCGGAGTTCGGCCGCGAGTTGTCCCAGCAGGAGCTGATGGGCGTTGTGCGCAAGGCCGTGCGTGCGATGGACCTCAAGGTCTCCATCCAGGACATGTCGCAGCGCGGCTTCACTGCCTCGCGCGGATTTCCGGTGGAGCTCGCCGTGCAGGGCCGCAACTGGGACAAGCTCGTCGAATACTCCGAGACCATCATCGAGCGGCTCAACGCCACCGGCCTCGTGACCGACACCGACAGCGATTACCTGCTCGGCAAGCCGGAGATCCAGATCATCCCGGACCGCGAGCGCGCCGCCGAGCGCGGCGTCAGCATCCAGGCGATCTCGCAGACGGTCAACGCCCTGGTCGGCGGCGTGATTGCCGGCCAGTACTCCTCCGAGGGGCATCGCTACGACGTGCGCGTGCGCCTGCGCGAGCAGGACATGGACCGCATCGACCAGCTCAGGCGCCTGTACGTGCGCAACAACCGCGGCGAGCTGATTCCGCTGTCGGAGGTGGTGCAGGTGCGCGAGGACCGGGCGCTGGCGCAGATCAACCGCCACGACCGCGAGCGCTCGATCAAAATCTTCGCCAACGTCGCGGCCGGCCAGTCACAGCAGGACGCGCTGGCGCGGGCGCAGCAGATCGCGCGCGAGGTGCTGCCGCCGGAATACCGGGTACGCCTGGTCGGCGGCTCGCAGTCGTTCCAGGAATCGTTCGCCGACCTGTGGTTCGTGCTGGTGCTGGGCATCATCGTGGCCTACATGGTGCTGGCCTCGCAGTTCAACAGCTTCGTGCACCCGTTCACGGTGCTGATGGCGCTGCCGTTCAGCATGTCCGGCGCGCTGCTGGTGCTGCTGCTCACCGGGAACTCTGTCAACATCTTCAGCTTCATCGGCCTGATCCTGCTGATGGGCATCGCCAAGAAGAACTCGATCCTGCTGGTGGACTTCACCAACCAGGTGCGCGACCGCGGCGGCGTCACGGTGCGCGACGCGCTGCTCGAGGCCTGCCCGATCCGGCTGCGGCCGATCCTGATGACCTCGGCCGCCACCATCGCCGCCGCCACGCCGCTGGCGCTGTCGCTCGGCCCCGGCGCCGAGCTGCGCGCGCCCATGGCGATCGCGGTGATCGGCGGAATATTCGTCTCGACGCTGCTCACGCTGTTCGTCGTGCCCTGCGTGTACGAGCTGCTGGCGCGCTTCGAGCGCGACCGCGGCGCGGTGGAGCGGCGCCGGCACGAGATCGCCGAGGCCTCCAATGAAGCTGTCTAGCACCCGGACCGGGGAGCGCGCATGGCCCATATCCTGCTGGCCGACGATGACGCCGAGCTGAGCGAGATGCTGGTGGACTATCTCGACGGCGAGGGGTTCACCGTGGATGTCGCGCACGACGGTGAGGCGGCGCTGCGCATGGCGGCCGCCGGCGACTATGACCTGCTGGTGCTGGATGTGATGATGCCCAAGCGCAACGGTTTCGAGGTGCTGCGCGAGCTGCGCGCCCGCTCGCTGCTGCCGGTGCTGATGCTGACCGCGCGCGGCGAGGACGTCGACAGCATCATCGGGCTGGAGCTCGGCGCCGACGATTACCTGGCCAAGCCCTGCAATCCGCGGGTGCTGGCGGCGCGCATCCGCGCCATCCTGCGGCGCGTCGAGGCGCCGGCCGAGGCCGGCGCGCCCGGCGCGGCTCCGCAGCCGCTCGCGGTCGACGACCTGGTGGTGCACGGCGGCTCGCGCAGCGCCACGCGCGGTGGCGCACCGCTTGCGCTCACCAGCACCGAGTTCAGCGTTCTCGAGGCGCTGCTGCGCGAGGCCGGCAAGGTGGTGCCGAAGCAGGCGCTCTCCGAGCACGCGCTCGGCCGCAAGCTCGGCCGCTTCGATCGCAGCCTCGACATGCACGTCAGCAGCCTGCGCCGCAAGCTCGGCCCGGCGCCGGACGGGCGCGAGCGCATCAAGACCGTGCGCGGCGTCGGCTATCTCTACACGCGGAGCTGATCGACATGCACCGGCTGTTCTGGAAGATCTTTCTGTCGTTCTGGCTGGCGCTGATCGTGTTCGCGGCGGCGGCGATGCTGGCCGCCTCCGATTACATCGAGCGCATCCGCGCCGACCACGACGAGGGTCGCCCGGCCGAGCGGCTGCTGCACTACCGCATCCAGGCGCAGACGGTCGCCGACGCCGGCGGTCTCGACGCCCTGGAGCGCTGGGCGCGCGAGCTGGACCGGCGCGAGGCGATCCCCTTCCTGCTGATCGACGCGCAGGGCCGCGAGCTGCTGGGGCGGCCGGTCTCGCCGTTCGTGACCGCGCGTCTCGAGCGCGAGCGCCGCCACGAGGCGCACGAGACGGCCGAGCGCGAGCGCGAACACGGACGCGAGCGCCGGCGACGACCGCGCGCCAGCGTCGTGCGCGTGGCCGGCGCCGGCGACTACCGCCTGCTGCCCGACACCCAGAGCATCACGCTCGGCCGCATCCTCCATCGCCCGCGGGTGATCGCCACGCCGCTGCTGATCGCCGCGGTGGTGAGCGCGCTGGTGTGCCTGCTGCTGAGCCGCTACCTGACGCGGCCGCTCGAACGCCTGGGCGCCGCCGCGCGCCAGTTCGCGGCCGGCGATATGACATTGCGGGTCGCGCCGACCCTCGGCCGGCGCCGCGACGAGATCGCCGATCTGGCGCAGGCCTTCGACCAGATGGCCGAACGCCTGGAGAAGGTGTTCGGCGCCCAGCGCCAGCTGCTGCGCGACGCCTCGCACGAGCTGCGCTCGCCGCTGGCGCGCCTGCAGGCGGCGCTCGGGCTGGCGCGCCAGCGCGGCGCCGCCGGCAAGGAGCTCGACCGCATGGAGCGCGAGATCGAACGTTTGAACGAATTGATCGGCCGGCTGCTGTCGCTGTCGCGCCTGGAGGCCGGCGTCGACGCGGCCAGCACCGAGCCGGTCGACCTGACCGAGCTGCTGCATGCCCTGGTCGACGACGCGCGTTTCGAGGCCGAGGCGGCCGGCTGCGGCGTGACGCTGGATGCGCCGGATCCGGCGACGGTGAACGCCAACCCGTTGTGGCTGCACAGCGCGCTCGAGAACGTCGTGCGCAACGCCATCCGTTACACCGGGGCCGGCAGCGCGGTGGAGATCTCGCTCGCCGACGACGCCGGCCGGCCGGGCTGGGTCGTGATCCGGGTGCGCGATCACGGCCCCGGCGTGCCGGAGGCGGACCTCGAACGGGTGTTCGAGCCGTTCGTGCGCGTCGGCGAGGCCCGCGACCGCGCCAGCGGCGGCCACGGCCTGGGGCTGGCCATCGCCGACCGCGCCGTGCGCCTGTTCGGCGGCGAGATCAGCGCGCGCAACGAGCCGGACGGGGGCTTGAGCGTGCTGATCCGGTTGAGGAGAGCGGGCTGACCGGCATCAGTGCGCCGCCGGGCGGCGGCGCATCGGTAACTCCGTTGTTTGGCGCGCGGTTGGGTCAGGCCGCGGTGCTGGTCGCGGCGTGCCTTACGGCGCTCGACGATCTCGTGGCCGTCTTCCACGGCATCCTCGACGCTGGCGAACGTCCATATCACCCGCCCGCTGTCGGTCATCAGTGTTGCGGTATTGTCCGGCCATTCCTTTATGTACAAGCTCATGG